>CAYQXH010000026.1:24196-24662 GCA_964421325.1 uncultured Propionibacteriaceae bacterium | reverse complement strand
AAGTGGACGCCGGCCAGCACGATCACGTCGGCCTCGACGTCGACGGCCTCCCTTGCCAGGGCGAGCGAATCACCGACGATGTCGGCGACGCCGTGGAAGATCTCCGGGGTCATGTAGTTGTGGGCGAGGATCACGGCGTTGCGTTCCTGCTTCAGCCGCAGGATCGCCTCGACGTCATCGGCCATGGTGGCCCACTCGACGGCCGGAACGACGTGCGCCACCTTCGGGTAGAGGTCGGCTGCGGTCAGCGTTGTCATCGGGTTCCCCTTCCAGGTTCCGCCCTTATGCTACATCTGAGCAAAAGCCAGCGGGTGGATATTCCCGCCAACTGGACACGAGTCGCGACGGTCAGCGGGCGCGGGTGGTCGGCAGCTTCGTGCCGGCGACGTGGCGCTCCTGCAGCACCCCGCGGCGGAAGCGGTAGCGCCGGGCGGGGCGGCCGGCGGTTGGAGCGTCAGAGTCGCCG
>CAYQXH010000026.1:0-24186 GCA_964421325.1 uncultured Propionibacteriaceae bacterium | reverse complement strand
GGTGTCGGCGTCGACCTCACCGGTCTCCTCGACCAGCGCCTGCTGCTCGATCAGCCGGCGGAAGTTCTGGGTGTGCACTTCGCGTCCGGCGAGGGCCTCGACGCAGTCCTGGAGCTGCCGGAGGGTGAAGGTGGGGCTCAGCAGCTCGAACACGACCGGCCGGTAGCCGATCTTGGCCCGCAGCCGGGCGAGTCCGGTGGCCAGCACCCTGCGGTGGTCGCCCAGCATGCGGCGGCCCGGGGCGAGTTCGGTGTCGGGGAGGCGCCAGGCGGACGGGGACTCCGGCACCAGCCCGCTCTCGTAGAGCAGCTCGTAGCGTTGCAGCACGAGTTCGGGCTGCCACGCCTGGCCCGCCAGGCCGAAGGTGATCGCGACCCGCTGCCTGCGGGCGGCGCTGAGCTCCGCATCGGCGTCGGCCCACCGCCACAGGCTCGGCTCGATCAGGGCCAGCTGGCTGGTGTCGGTCCGGGTGTCCTCCCAGGGCAGCAGCGTGTACCAGTCATGCCAACCGCCGATCCCGGGGGACGCGCCCGGTGTGGTCAGCCCGAGGTAGGAGACCGAGATGGGCCGCCGGTCGCCGGTGCCCTCCCGGTCCAGGTCGGCGAAGGTGTACAGCTGCTCGAGGTAGCCGAGCCGCCGTCCGGTCTGTTCCTCCACCCAGGTGCGGGTGGCGGCCTGCAGCGAGCGGTGGCTCGGCAGCAGCGGCCCTGCCGGGAGTCGCGGGGGATCGCCGAGGGCCAGGACCGACGGCCGGCCGTCCACCATCGCCACCACGACGGCAAGGAGTTCAGCGCTCACCGCCTGACCCGTCATTCCACCCCCTGGCTCGCTGCGGTCAGGATACCGATGCCGGGTCCGGCCGACGCCTGCAGGTTGTTAGGCTCGCAGTATGAAGCGCCTCTGGCAGGGTTTCCTCGCATTCCTCATCGTCATCGGGCCAGTGGTCCTGGTCCAGAACCCGGCACGCGCGGCCGGCGAGGACTGGCGGATCACCGACTACCGGGTTGCGGCAACCGTGGACGCGAACGGGACCACCTCCGTCCAGCTAACCCTCGACTTCGACTTCGGCAACGAAGCCGGTCACGGTCCCTACCTCACCTTCCCGCTGCGGCAGGAGATCGCCGACGACCCCGACCACTGGCGGATGCTCGACATGACCGTCGGTGCGGTCTCCAGCCCGAGCGGGGCCAACGCCGAGGTACAGACCGAGGAGGAGGACGGCAACCTGCTGATCCGGGTCGGCAGTGAGGGCCGGACCTTCACCGGCGTCCAGACCTACCAGGTCAACTACACGATCCGCGGCCTGATCGCGCCGAGGCAGGCCCAGTCCGGCCTGGACGAGTTCAACTGGAACGCCGTCGGCAACGGCTGGGAGGTGCCGATCGACTCGGTCGCCGTCACGGTGGCCGGACCGGCCGCAGTCAGCCGTGCGGCCTGCTTCAGCGGCTACAGCTACACCGACGAGTGCCGGGCCGAGAGCTCCGGTTCAGCAGCCACGTTCGCAGCCGACGGGGTCGGCGACGGCAGCGGCGTGCAGGTCACAGCCGGCTTCCCGGCCGGGACCTTCACCGGCGCAGAGGCCAGGATCGCCCGGCGCTTCACCGTCGCGAACATGTTCCCGGTGAACCCGCTGACCGGCGGGGTCACCGCAGCCCTGGCTGCACTCGGCCTGGCCGCCCTGTTCCGGCGGACGCGGCGGGGGACGCGCGACGAGGTGTACCTCGGCCTCACCCCGGGCGTGCTCCCGGCGCCGAACCAGCAGGTCTCGGTGGGGCGCGAGACCCGGGAGGTCCCGGTCGCCGTGCAGTTCACCCCGCCGGCGAATGCGCGGCCGGGCGAGATCGGCACCCTCGTCGATGCGACCGCCGACAATCGGGACGTGACCGCGACGGTGATCGACCTGGCCGTGCGCGGGCACCTGCGCATCGAACAGCAGGAGGGCGAGCAGTGGGCCTTCACCAGGCTCGCCGGACGCGATGAACTGGTCGGCTACGAACAACGGCTGCTCGCCAAGATGTTCTCCGGCGGGAGCCCGGTCACCACCGACGACCTGCGCGATCCCCAGTACGCTGGCCTGCTGACGAAGGCCCGCGAGGACCTTCACGGTCGCGTGAGCAAGGAGCTCGGCTGGTTCACCACCAACCCGGCCATCGTGCGCGGCCTGGCGTTCCTCGCCGGAATCGTGATCGTCGCAGCGAGCGTCGGCCTCGGCCTGCTGCTCGGCATCTTCGGCTGGGGCCTGGTCGGACTCGCCGGCGTGATCCTCGGGCTCGGCGTCCTGGTGATGAACAACCACTTCGGGTCGCGTACCGCGGCCGGATCGGCGGTCCTGGCCCAGGCGAAGGGCTTCGAGTTGTACCTGCGAACCGCCGAGGCCGACCAGATCAAGTTCGAGGAGGGCATCGACGTGTTCTCCCGGTACCTGCCCTACGCCATGATCTTCGGCGTGGCCGAGCGGTGGACGAAGCTGTTCGAGGAGCTCGCGGCCGAGGGCCGCTACACCTTCGACACCCCCTGGTACGTCGGCTACGGCTACGGCTACGGGTTCGGCTACCACGGCTTCGCCAACTCGATGGACAACCTGGCCAGCACCATGTCCAGCTCGATGCAGCACGCGACCGCTGCCACCAGCGGCGGGTCCGGCTTCTCCGGTGGCGGCGGCTTCGGCGGCGGCGGTGGCGGCGGCTGGTGACCGTCTGAGCGGTCGTTCACCGCTACGCTCGGCAGTCATGAGCGGACGGATGGGCGCCTGGGGTGTACCCGGGCGGAGCCTGCTGCTCAGTTCCGTGGTCACCGTCGTGCTGATCGCACCGATCGTGGTCGCCTACCTCGTCGGCGGCACCTCGGCAGCGCTGGCCATCGGGCTCGGCCTGCTCGCCTCGCTACGGCCTGCGGTCGCGTTGCGGCCACTGCCCGCCCTGGCCCTCGCCGTGCCGGCAGCGATGGCCGGAGCGGTCGCGATCGGGCTGCGTGGGCAACCGCTGGCCGCTGCCTGCTTCGTCGCCCTGTGCTGCCTCCTGGTCGCACCGGCCGGGATGCTCCAGGACGGCCTGATGGCCGGGGTCCCGACGGCCGCGGCCGTCCTGGTTCTGGTTCCCGGTGATCTCGACCCGGGGCGAACCGCCATCTGGATGCTGATCGGCGGGGCCCTGGTCGTCGGGGTCGCCACCCGGATGCCCAGGTCGACGCCGGCAGCCGGGGTGGAGCAGCGCCGAGCCTGGCGGCACGCAGCTGTGATGGCTCTGTCGGTGGGCGCCGTCGTCTACCTGGTGGCGCTGTGGCAGGTGCCCCACGGTTACTGGGTGGCCCTCACCCTCACCGTGGTGCTGCGCCCCTTCGACGACCAGACCATGACGAGGGCCGGCCAGCGGGTGCTCGGCACCATCGCCGGTGCGCTGCTGGCCCTTGCCGCGGCCGCCCTGCTCCCGATCTGGGCCCTGCTGTTGCTGCTCGTCGCCAGCACAGTGCTGAGCGTCGCCTACGCCATGGCCCAGGACTACACCCGGCAGGTGATGTTCATGACGCCGGCGGTGGTGCTGCTCGGCTCTGCGGCCGGCAGCCCCGGCCTGATCGCTTCCGAGCGGGCGCTGGCCACCCTGGTCGGGGCGCTGCTGGCCGCAGCGATCGCCCTTGGCCTTGCCGCATTCGAGACCCGGCGGGCAGCCGGACGGGAGGAGGCCGGATGAGCGGGTCCATCGATTTCCCCGCGGTGTGGGTGATCGCGCTGGCGTTGCCGATCGTCCTGCTGATCGACTGGGCCTTCGGGGCCATCGCCCGTCGGCTCCTGCGGGGCCGGGCGCGGCTCGGGGTGGCCACCTCGATCGTGGTGTCGATCCTGGGGACTGCGATCGGGCTGTTCATCGCCGGGTGGATCTCACCGGACGTGCTCCCCTGGAGCGGGCTGGCGATCCTGCTGAGCCTCGGGGTGTCGATCGGCTGCATCGCGATCTACGGGGCCGTCGCCGCCCACTTCCAGCATCCCCAGCGGGAGTCGGTACCCGAGTTGCTGGCTGCCGGCGAGTCCGACCGGGTGGAGTTCAAGTCGACCGCCCGGGTCAACCTGCACACCGGTGCAAGGGACGAACGCATGGAGCAGGTGATCGCGAAGACCGTCTGTGGCTTCCTCAACGCCGACGGCGGCACCCTCCTCGTCGGGGTGGACGACAGTGGCACGCCGCTCGGCCTCGCCGCCGACTACGCCACCTTGAAGGCCCCCGACGCCGACCGCTTCGAACTCTGGCTGCGGGACCTGCTGACCTCTGCCCTCGGCCAGAACGCTGCGGCGGCTGTCGGCATCGAGTTCGCCGGTATCCCGGACGACGGCGGCGAACTGGTGGTCTGCCGGATCACCAGCCGGCCATCACCGCGGCCGGTGTACCTGCGCACTGGCAAGTCGGCCCAGCCGGAGCTCTGGGTGCGCACCGGGAACTCCACGCGGCAACTCAGCGTCGATGAAGCCACCGAGTACGTCATGCACCGCTGGCCGTTGAACCTCGGGTCGACGATCGCGGCCCAGTTCCGGGCAGCCGTCCGCTTCTCGGAGCAGCGTTGAGCCCCCAGCGGGCCGGCCGGGACAACCGGTCGGCTCGGGTAGGCTGGCCGCTCCGCCGTTCCTTATAGACAGGCCGAGATGACCAACTCGATCCCGCTGCTGACTCCGGGGTTCTCGATCTTCGACCAGAACATCCCGCTGGCCATCACCATCGTCGTGTTCGCGTCCTTCCTGTTCGCCGGCGGTTCCACCATCCAGCACCTCGCGGTGAGCCGGTCGGTCGACAAGACCGCCGAGAACCGTTCGATGGGCCTAGGGCAGGTGTGGGACCTGGTCCGCAACCCGCGCTGGCTCCTCGGCCTCGGCACGGTCGCCGTCGGAGCCAGCCTGCACATCGTCGGACTGATGATGGCGCCGGTTACCGTGGTCCAGCCGGTCGGGATCCTCGCCGTCCCTTGGGCGGTCCTGCTGGCGGCCAAGATCCACCACTTCCGGCCGGGCCGGGCGATCTGGGGCGCCGTCGCGCTGACCATCGTCGGCATCGTCGTCTTCACCATGTTCTCGGCCTCCACGGCTGCCCCGGACACCGAACTGCCGCCGACCCGGATCGTCGTTGCCAGCCTGATCGTGTTCGCCATCGGCGGCGTGCTCGGCTACCTCGGCCGGTTCGGCTCCCCGGCGATCCGCTGCCTGATGTGGGCCTCGGGCGGATCGTTCTTCTACGGGTTGTCGTCGGCGATGGTCAAGACCGTCTCCGAACTGGTGCGCAACGGTGACTTCCTCGGCAGGCCGCTGTTCTGGACGGTGGCCACGTTCCTGCTGATCTGCTACGTGGTTGGCGGCTGGATGGTCCAACAGGGCTACGCCAACGGTCCGGCGGAGATCGTGGTCGGGTCGATGACCACAACCGACCCGATCGTCGCGGTCACCTTCGGCATGGCGGTTCTCGGTGAGGGCGCCCGGCTCGGCTTCGGCGAAGCCGTCGGCATGCTCGTCAGCGGAGCGGTAGCCGTCGCCGGCGTCGTGGTGCTCTCCAAGTACCATCCCGACGCGCAGCACAACGAGCCGCGGCTGCCGGAGGACGATTCGGCCGGCGATGCGGTGGTGGCCGAGGAACTCGAGCGCAAGTAGCCGGCCGGGCTCAGCCGGA
Organism: uncultured Propionibacteriaceae bacterium; assembly: GCA_964421325.1. Lineage (GTDB taxonomy): Bacteria > Actinomycetota > Actinomycetes > Propionibacteriales > Propionibacteriaceae > Propionicimonas. Next base: position 18,544 of record CAYQXH010000026.1, on the reverse strand, counting down.
GATCGCCTGCCGGTACACGGCTTCGTACTTGCGGCGCATGGCCTCTGCCGTGATGCTGCGGCCCAGCTCACGGGATGCGGCGGACATGGTCTCCAGCCGTTCCGGGGAGTCCTGCAGCTCGCGCATCCCGGCGGCGAGGGCTGCGGCGTCCGGGGCGGTGAGCAGTGAGTTCTGCGGCCCGACGCCGACGGTGAGCCGGTCATCGCAGTACAGGATCGGGGTTCCGGTGGCTGCGGCCTCCGCCAGCACCAGGCCCTGGGTGTCGAAGCGGTAGGACGCCAGCACGAAGACGTCGGCGTCAGCGAGCTCCTGGGCGATCAGGTCCCCGTCGTCGAAGTGCCCGAGGAAGCGCACCTTGCCGTGCCGGATGCGGGCAGCCTGCTGCCGCAGCGCCCCCTCCGCGGAACCGGTGCCGACGATGTGCAGTTCTGCGTCGTCGCGGCCGAGGCGCCCGAAGGCGTCCAGGATCACGTCGACCCGCTTCTCCGGGCCGAGCCGGCCGCAGCTGAGGAACCGGGTCACCTTGCCGCGGGGACGCTTCCGCTCGGCCCGGAGGAACGGCTCGGGGACCCCCGACGGCACCACGTGCCCGCGCCCGGCGAGGCTGCCGCCGGACGCGTCGATGATCGAGTCGACCAGGTAGCCGGCCGGTGAGGTGAACGCTTCGACGGCCGAGGCCAGGCGGGCCAGGCTGCGCCAGTCCCGAGCTGCGAACACCGAGTCCAGCGCCGCGTCCGGGTCGTTGGGGAACCCGACCGGGGCGCCGGTGGCCCCGGCGACGCGCCGGAGCCACCGCCCCGACCAGTCGAGGTAGGTCAGTGAGTTCAGTCCGGAGGACAACGGGGTGGTGTGGTGGGTGCCGACGTAGTTGGAGTGGAACGTGTGCACCTGGGGGATCCCCAGTTCCCGCGCCACCTGGGCGGCGAGGAAGATCGAACCGCGCTCGTTGTGGGAGTGGACCACGTCGAGGGGACGGTCGGCGGCGATGCGGCGCGCCAGCCGACGGCTCACCTGGAGCGAGCACAGGAAGCTGGGGGTACCGGGGATCCGCCAGTACGGCAGCCCCTCCCAGGCGGATTCCGCCGGTGGGGTGAGCCCGACCCGGGGCGCGAACAGCGTCACCCGGTGGCCGGCAGCGCTCAACTGCTTGAGCTGCAGCTGGACGGAGCGGGAGACACCGCCGGACTCGGGGTAGAAGTCGTCGGTGAAGATGCCGATGTCGAGAGCGGTCTCCGGCAGCGTCACCGGTTCACCATAGCGGCAGGAGGCCTTCTCGCCGGGTCGCGGCGGGCACTCGGGGGTCAGCCACTGACCGGCAGGGCTGACATCTGGTTGCCGCCGGCCGTGGCCAGGATGATGGTCGCCGGACCGCGATCCAGCGGGAAGAACAACCAGCCGGATTCCTGTGCCCCGGTCGCGATCGGCAGTCCGGAGAACCGTGGCGGCTGCGAACCCGGATCCGGGCTGGTCGCGTCCACCCCGCTGTTCTCGAAGGCGAGGAAGGAGTAGCTGAACGGCCCGCGGTCGACCGAGATCCTGATCTCGACCTCGAGCCCGGAGTCGGTCCAGCGGTGCTCGAGGATCTCCCAGCGGCCGGCGTAGCGCTCGTCGGGGGTGAGGAACGGCAGGCCGGGCGCGGCTGCGGTCTGCGACGGCGTCGCCGTCGAGCCGGCCGCCGGTACCGGCGTCACCGGACGCAGCAGCGTCGCGCCCCAGATCAGGCCGGCCACGAGCAGCACGATGAGGGTGACCAGCAGCGGCAACCGGGACCTCGGCGGTGCGAACTCGTCGATCTTCACCGACCTGAGCGCCGGACCGCCGAGCCGGTTCGCCGGCTCCCGGGCCTGGGCGGGCCCGCCACCGACCCACGGCCGGGCGCCGTCGGAGAGGGGTGCTGGCGACCACCCGGGCAGCGGCGCCGAACCCTGCGGCGACTGGTCGGAGGGCGGCTGTGGCGGTAGCTGGGTCATCGGCGACAAGGCTACCCGCTGGCAGCGGGCGAGGTTGTGGACAAGTCGTCCCGGGCGTCCGGCCCTGTGGAGAGGTGGCGGGAGTCGCCTCCGGTTGCTGAAGATGCCCTGGTGTGAGCATCTCGGAGCCGCAGGCCCGCCTGGCCGTGCGCAACATCGAAGACCTGGTCGGGCTGGTGCCGTACCTGATCGGGTTCCACCCCCAGGAATCCCTTGTGGCGATAGTGATCGAGGATGGCCGGGTCACGGTGACCGCCCGCGTCGATCTGGCTGCGGTCTCTGGCACCGGTTCGCCGGCCGGCCTGGTGACCCGCCTCTTCGAGCGCTACCCCGGCGCCGGCGGCTGGTTCCTCGCCTACACCGACGACGATGCCCTGGCCTGGGAGGTGCTCGAAGGCTGCGCGGCGCTGGTCGGCGTCGTCCGGCTGCAGCGGTTGCTCCAGGTCGGCTCCAGGTGGTGGCGGGCCGACGCGCCGGACGGCCCGACGGGGGAGATCACCGGTGAGGTGACCCGGGTGGCCGCAGAGGCGGCTGTGCTCGGCCTGCCGGCCAGAGCCACCCGGCTCGACCTCGCTGCCAGCATCAGCGGACCACCGGAAGCGGAGACCGACCGGCTCGAGGTCGGGTTCGCCGCGGCAGCTGCTGAGCTTCAGCGGCTCGGCGTCCGTGGGCGGCGCCGCCTGCTGCGTTGGCTGCTCTCGGCCGACCGGGTTCCCGAGGCCGCGGAGTGCATTCTGCTGGCCCTGCTGGCCGAACTGCCGGAGCTGCAGGTCCAGGTCCTGCGGGAACTGTCCGGGGAGACCGCGGAACGGCAACTGGCCCTGTGGACCCGGGTCGTCCGGTACAGCCTCGTCGAGCACCAGGCGGCGGCTCTGGGGCTGCTGGGCATGGCGGCGTGGCAGAACGGTGACGGTGCCCTGCAGATGGTCTGCCTCGAGCGGCTGGACCGGATTGACCCGCTCGCGCCGATCGCGGCCCTGCTGGCCTCGGTGAACACTGCCGTGATGCCGCCGACCGAGTGGGAGGACTACCGCGAGTCGCTGCTGGCCACCCTTGCGAAGCAGCTCAGAGTTGCTGGCCGACGAACCAGCCCACTGCGTAGGTGAGCCCCATGGCGAGGCTGCCGACGACCACGTTGCGGACGATCGCCCGGATGGGGCCGGCGCCACCCAGCCGGGCACTGACCAGTCCGGTGACGATCAGGGCCGCCAGCACCGAGGCCACCGTGAGCGGGAGACGGACGGCCAGGGGTGAGAAGACGATCGCCACCAGCGGGATCACGGAACCGGCCAGGAATGCCAGCAGCGAGGCCTGGGCCGCCGCCCAGGGGGAGACCCGCTCTTCGGCGTCCAGGTTGAGGAAGACCTGGGCGTGGGCGTCGAGAGCAGCATGCTCGCTCAGTTCGAGGGCAACCTGCCGGGCCAGCTGCTGGGAGAGCCCGCGCTCGGCGTAGTGATCGGCCAGCTGTTGCAGCTTGCCCTCCGGATCGGCGTGCAGTTCGGCCTGCTGCTGCCGGATGGCTGCGAACTCGCTGTCGCGCTGGCTGCTGACCGAGACGTACTCGCCCCCGGCCATGGAGAGGGCGCCGGCCACCATGCCGGCGAGGCCGGCGATGAGGAGGGCGACCGAGTCGGTGGTCGCACCGGCCACACCGACGACCAGGCCTGCGGTCGAGACGATGCCGTCGTTCGCGCCGAGCACCCCGGCGCGCAGCCAGTTCAGTCGTTGCGAGAGCGACTGGACAGCCGGTCCGGTGCCAATGACAGTGATCGCCATGAGTCGATTGTTTGCGGTAAAACCCCTTGTCGCAAGCTAGGTGAGGCTTTCCTAACCGCTTGGGATGAGCGGAAATCGGACAGCCGGGTACCCAATTGTTCCTAGCCGATCGACCCCCCGCCGGGTACGGCTGGGCGGCCGGAGCGGTCGCGTCTGGGAATCGGTTACCATTTCACCGTGCATGGCGCATCCCTGCTGCTTCCGTAGCCGCGACTTCTCCGGAGTCGCGGCGGCCCCTGGCGAGCCTGACGGCCCGCGGGGGTTTTTTCATGCCGGTTGACGGGTGTGCAACGAAGAAGGAGATCCAGAAGTGACCACCGAACGGGAACGAGTCGGCTACGACGCTGCCGCTGCGCAGGAGAAGTGGCAGCGGTTCTGGGAGGAGGACGGCACCTTCACCCCCCTCGATGACGGGACCAGGGAGCGCCGCTACATGCTCGACATGTTCCCCTACCCGTCCGGCGACCTGCACATGGGCCATGCCGAGGCCTTCGTGATGGGTGACGTGGTCGCCCGCTACTGGCGCCTGCTGGGCTACGACGTCATGCACCCGATCGGTTGGGACTCCTTCGGGCTGCCGGCCGAGAACGCTGCCATCGCACGCGACGCCCATCCGGCGGACTGGACCTACGCCAACATCGATACCCAGGCGCGCTCCTTCAAGCGCTACGGGCTGAGCCTGGACTGGTCGCGGCGGCTGCACACCTCCGACCCGGAGTACTACCGCTGGACCCAGTGGCTGTTCCTGCGCTTCTTCGCCAAGGGCCTGGCCTACCGCAAGGACAGCTACGTCAACTGGTGCCCCAACGACCAGACCGTCCTTGCCAACGAGCAGGTGGTCCAGGGCCTGTGTGAGCGCTGCAGCGCCGTGGTTACGAAGCGGAAGCTCAACCAGTGGTACTTCAAGATCACCGACTACGCCCAACGGCTGCTGGACGACATGACCCAGCTCGAGGGCAGCTGGCCCGACCGGGTTCTGGCCATGCAACGGAACTGGATCGGCCGCTCCGAGGGTGCGTGGGTCGAGTTCGCCATCGAGGGCCGCCCGGAGCCGGTGCGGGTGTTCACCACCCGTCCGGACACCCTGTTCGGGGCCACCTTCTTCGTCGTGGCGCCCGAGGCCCCGTTGGCTGCGGAGATCGTCACCGATGCCCAGCGCCCGGCGTTCGAGGAGTACCTGGAAGCCACCAAGCGGGCAACCGAGATCGAACGGCAGTCCTCGGACCGTCCCAAGACCGGTGTCTTCCTCGGCGTCCACGCCGTCAACCCGGTCAACGACGAGTTGCTGCCCGTCTACGCCGCCGACTACGTGCTGGCCGAGTACGGCTCCGGTGCGGTCATGGCGGTGCCGGCGCACGACCAGCGCGACCTGGACTTCGCCCGCGCCTTCGACCTGCCGGTGCGGGTCGTGGTCGAGACCGGCCTGCCCGACCCCGGTCAGACCTGGGTGGCCACGCCCGGCGACGGGGCGTACGTGAACTCTCCGAGCCTGGCGGGGCTGGCCGACAAGAAGGCCGGGATCGCAGCCATCACGGCCCAGCTGGCCGAGCACGGCCGCGGCGAGTCCGCGATCACGTTCCGGCTCCGCGACTGGCTGCTCAGCCGGCAGCGGTTCTGGGGCTGCCCGATCCCGATCGTGCACTGCCCGTCCTGCGGCGAGGTGCCGGTGCCCGACGACCAGCTCCCGGTCACCCTGCCCGACCTGCGTGGCGCCAGCCTGCAGCCCAAGGGCACCAGCCCGCTGGCGTCGGCCACCGACTGGGTCAACATCGACTGCCCGAAGTGTGGCGGTCCGGCCAAGCGGGACACCGACACCATGGACACCTTCGTCGACTCGTCCTGGTACTTCTTCCGCTACTGCTCGCCCGGCTACACCGAAGGCCCCTTCGATCCGGCCGAGGTGGCCAAGTGGATGCCGGTCGCGCAGTACGTCGGCGGCGTCGAGCATGCCATCCTGCACCTGCTGTACTCCCGGTTCTTCACCAAGGTGCTGCAGGACCTGGGGCTGGTCGACTTCGGTGAGCCGTTCACAGCCCTGATGAACCAGGGCCAGGTGATCAACCAGGGCAGGGCGATGAGCAAGTCGCTGGGCAACGGCGTGGACCTGGGCAAGCAGATCGATGCCTTCGGTGTGGACGCGATCCGCACCACGGTCGTCTTTGCCGGCCCGCCCGAGGACGACATCGACTGGGCCGACATGTCCCCGGGATCCTCACTGAAGTTCCTGCAACGCGCCTACCGGCTGGCCCAGGACGTGGCGAGCCCGGTCGGTACCGACCCGGCCACCGGCGACCTCTCGCTGCGCCGGACAACCCACCGGACGATCGCCGAGCTGTCCGAAGCCCTCGACACCCACCGCTTCAACGTCGCTGTGGCCCGGATCATGGAGCTCGTCAACGCTGTCCGCAAGGTGATCGACAGCGGTGCGGGACCGGCCGACCCGGCCGTCCGCGAAGCCGTGGAGTCGATCACGATCGCGCTCAGCACCGTGGCCCCCTACGTTGCAGAGGAGATGTGGGAGACGTTGGGGCACGCCCCTGCCGTCGCCGGGGCATCCTGGCCGCAGGTCGACCCGGCGTTGCTGGTCAGCGACTCGGTCACCTGTGTCGTGCAGGTGCAGGGCAAGGTACGGGCGAAGCTCGAGGTCCCGCCGTCCATCGGCACCGATGAGCTGACCAGCGTGGCGCTGGCCGATCCCGGGGTGCAGCGCGCCCTGGCCGGCCGGGAAGTTCGTCAGGTGATCGTGCGGGCGCCGAAGCTGGTCAGCATCGTCCCGGTGTGACCGGTCAGGACACGGCCAGCTGGACCAGGAGACCTAGGTGGTCGGTTCCGGCAACCTTGAAGCTCTCGAGCCGGGTGGCCGTGAACTGCTTCGACGTCAGCACGTGGTCGATCTGGATCAAGGGCGGGTACCAGCGGTCGGACGGATAGGTCGGGTGCCAGCCGCGTCCGGTTGCCGTGTCGGTGACGCCGGCCATCGACTCGAGCTCACGGAGCGTGAGGTGCTCGGCGGTCGCGTTCAGGTCGCCGGCGATGACCATCGGCTCGCCGGCGTGGGCCGCGGCCAGGCGGGCGAGCGACTGGCCGTCGCGCAGCCACGGGTTCAGGCCGTGCTGCGGATTGGCCGGGTGGGCCGCCACCAGCACGAACGGGTGGTCCGGCAGGTCGACGCGGACCGCCAGGTTGGTGAACCTGGTGTCCTTGGCCCGTCCGAGCTCGGTCAGCGGCACCCTGGCCAGGACCATGGTTCCGCCGGCGTCCCCGATCCCGGTCGTCCGGCTGTAGTCATCACCGGTGGTACCCAGCCGGTAGGGCAGTCGATCCCGCCAGGCCTTCTGCCGCAGTACCCTCGCGTTCGACCGGGTGACCTCGGTCAGCACCACCACGTCCGGCTTCGCCCGGTCGATCTCGTCAGCGAGCTGGTCCAGGTCGCCGAGACCGAAACGGAGGTTGATCGCGACCAGGTCGAGGTCTGCCTGCCCGGCGCTGGCCGCGGGCGCGTCCGGAAGGTAGGGCAGGAGCACCAGACTGTGGGCGGCAAGGCCGAGGCCGAGGGGCAGCACCAGCAGGCGGGCTCTTCCCCGGGTCGCGGCCAGGCCGAACAGCGCTGCCACCAGCCAGCACAGCCAGCCGTATGGGGCGAAGGAGGCTGCCATGGCCAGCCAATGGTGCCGCGACTGCAACTCGGGTATGACGGTGAGCAGGAGGAGGGTCGCGCCGATCAGCGCGAGGACCGTGCTGACGGCGAGCCAGAGTCTCCGGCTTCGGCCGCTGAGGCGCTTGGCTGCTTTCATCATCCCAGCCTCCCTGTCGGGGCAAACGGCCCCGACGGGGGTCTTCTCAGCGCTTGGTGAACTCGAGCCGGAAGGTTTCCGGGCCGCGCTCCAGGTAGGCGAGATCGAAGGCCTCCGGGGCGACCCGGTCGAGTTGGGTCAGCAGCGGAAGCGGATCGTGACTGACCACGAGGACGAGCTTCTGGCCCGGCTTCATGCTGGTCAGGCCGCCGATGATGGCGCCGTGCCGGATGATCTTGGGCAGTGTGGACACCACGAGCTCCGGGGTGGCTTCGCTGGTGCCGCACCCGCAGCCGCAGCCGCCGTGCTTCGCCGGGCTGGTCGCAAGGTCGATCTGGGTGGCCATGTGGCTCCTGTCGCTTCGGCGGTCTGGACCGCAACGGGCGCCGCCGGCAGGTCCGGGGCGGGTCTCAAGGGTAACCCGCCGTGCGCATCGCTCCGCACCCGGGCTGTGGGTAACCCCGGCTGCCGGACCTGGCTGTCCACAATTCCCGGCAGCCTGAACCTTTGCCGGCCGGGCTGCCGATAGTGCCGGACATGAAGGTGGCGCCAGATCCGGTGTTGAGCGATGTGGTCAGGGAGCGGCTGGAGGCCCTCCTCGCCGACGTGCGTCCCCGGCACGCGATTCCCAGTCTCGAGGAAGCCCGCGACCCGACGGGCAACCCACGTCCCGGAGCTGCCGAACCTGCACCCCCATCCCCGGCTCCGGACGGCGCACCGGGGCACGTTCCGGCGCGGGCAGCGCCGCAGGCAGGTTCCCCCGGGAGCCTCGCCGGGGCGGCGGCCCGCCGCGTCGCCGAATTCACCAGGGAGCACCTGGCGGCAGTTGTGGTGGTGCTGCTCGTCGGGTGTGGCTGGACCGCCTACAGCCTGCTCCAGGCCCGATCGACTCCGGTGGCCGTCGCCGCTGTCCCCTCGGTGCTGTCCAGCCCGACAGCGAGCGCGACGCCGGTACCCCGCGTGCTCGTGCACGTACTGGGAGCAGTCCGCAGGCCCGGGCTGGTCGAGCTCGAGGAGGGTGGTCGGGTGGCCGACGCGCTCGCCCTCGCCGGCGGCCTGACCGCTGCCGCCGACCCCGGGGAGCTGAACCTCGCCGCCGTGGTCGCCGACGGGTCACAGCTTGTGATCGGGACCCGCGGCAAGCCCCGCGGGGAACTGCGCGGCGATGGTGCCGGGGCCGGCGCAGGCCCCGGTTCGGGTTCGGCGCCCGGAAAGGTCTCGCTGAACACCGCGACCCTGCAGCAGCTGGACACCCTGCCTGGAGTCGGGCCGGTCACAGCCCAGAGGATCCTGGACTGGCGGGAGCAGCACGGCCGGTTCAACTCAGTGACCGAACTGCAGGAGGTGGACGGCATCGGTCCGAAGACCTATGCCGACATCGCCCCGAATGTCCGGGTCTGAGGGTCCGGACGGGCGCGGGATCGACCTCTGGGACTGGCGCGGCCCGGTGCTCGCCGGGGCCACCTGGCTGGGCATCTGGGCGGGCACCTCCGGTTCCCCGGCGCTCCTCGGCATCGTCGCGGTGGCTGCTCTCGCGCTCGTCGGCTTCAGTTGGCGCCGCCGGCACTTGCTGGCCGGCGGAGCCGGCCTGGCCATGCTGCTGGCTGCCGGGATCGGTGGGGTCCGGGTGTGGAGCAACACCCAGGGCCCGGTGGCCGAGTGGGCCCGCCAGGGTGCCGTCGTCACGATCGAGGCAAGGGTGGTCGGTGGCAGGGTGACGGAGCGGGGTAGGGGCGGGCCGGTCTGGCTGGCCGACGCCGTCCTCACCGGCGTTCAGGGCAGGGGAGAGCAGTGGGTCTCGGGCGCACCCGTGCGGCTCAGCGCTTCCGGGGGGCTGGTTCCGCAGTGGGCCGCGGTCCCAGCCGGGGCGAGCGTGCAGGCTGTCGTCCGGCTGAGTCCCGCGCCGCCCGACGAGCCGGTGAGCGCCTGGGGCAGAGCCCGGGCCTCGCCGAGCGTGGTGGCGCCGCCCGGTCCGGTCGACGCCGCCGTCACCACCGTCCGGGCCGGCCTGCGGACAGCGGTCTCCGGCCTGCCGGCTGACCCGAGGGCACTCGTTCCCGCCCTGGTGGTCGGCGACACCGAAGGCATGTCCGAGGCGTTGCAGGACCAGTTCCGGACCACCGGGCTGACCCATCTCACCGCTGTGTCGGGCGCGAACCTCACGCTGCTCCTGGCAGCGATGCTCTGGGCCGCTTCCCGGGTCGGGGTGGTCGGCTGGTGGCGGCGGGGGATCGCCCTGGCCGGGGTGGTGGCCTTCGTCCTCCTCTGCCGGGCTGAACCAAGCGTGCTGCGGGCTGCGGCGATGGGCCTGGTCGGACTGGCCGCGCTGGGTTGGGGCGGCACCCGGCTCGGGTTGCGGCTGCTCTCCTGGGCCGTGATCGGGCTGTTGCTGGTCGACCCGTGGCTGGGACGCTCGGTGGGGTTCGTGCTCTCGGTCCTCGCCAGTGCCGGGATCATCCTCTGGGCCCGGCGCTGGGCCCGCGCGCTGGAGTCGTGGCTGCCGGGCTGGCTGGCAGAGGCGATCACGGTGCCGGTCGCCGCCCAACTGGCCACGCAGCCGATCGTGACCGCGATCTCCGGCCAGCTCAGCCTGGTGGGGGTGGTCGCCAACCTGGTCGCCGGACCTCTGGTCGGGCCGGGCACGGTGCTCGGGTTCCTCGCTGCGGGAGCCTCGGTCCCGAGTCCCGGCCTGGCCGGGGTGTTCGGCTGGCTGGCCGGCGGCTTCGCTCAGGGTCTGTGCTGGATCGCAGCGGCCGGAAGCGCGCTCCCGGGCGCCAGCATCAGTTGGCCGGCCGGCCCGGCCGCCACCGGGCTGTTGGCGCTGACCTGTGCCACCGTCCTCGCCGGGCTGCCACTGCTGTGGCGGCGGCCGTGGCTGGTGATCCTGCTCGCACTGGCCATGGTCTGGGTGCTGTTCCGGCCCGGGACACCCCCGGGGTGGCCGCCGGGGGAGTGGCAGCTGGTCAGCTGCGACGTGGGGCAGGGCGACGCAACCGTGATCCGCGCCGGGCCGGCCCAGGCGATCGTGGTGGACGCCGGACCGGAGCCGTCCGCGGTGGACCGGTGCCTCGACGGGCTCGGGGTCACCGAAGTGCCTTGGCTGATTCTCACCCACCTCCACGCCGACCACATCGGTGGCCTTGCCGGGGTCCTGGCCGGACGCCAGGTGCACAACCTGATGGTCTCCGGCATCACCGAGCCGGCCTCGGGCTGGCGCCAGGTGCTGGCGGTCGTGGGCGCAGTCCCCCGAACAGTGGCCAGGCCGGGGACGGTGGTTGCCGCCGGCCGGGTCCAGGTGGCGGTCCTGGCCCTCCGACCGTTGATCGGCGGCGGCCCGGAAGGCGAGGACTCCTCGGACGCCAATGACAGCTCCCTGGTGCTGCGGGTGAGCATCGGCGGCCTGCGGGTCCTGCTGGCCGGCGATGTCGAGGAGTCCGGCCAGGCCAACGCCGTAGCCACGGTGCCCGACCTCAGCGCCCAGGTCCTGGTGGTGCCGCACCACGGCTCCGGCCGCCAGTCCACCGACTTCCTCGCCGGAGCGAGGGCGAGCGTTGCCCTGATCAGCGTCGGCAGGGACAACGACTACGGCCATCCTGCGGCCCGCACCATCCGGACCGTCGCGGACACCGGCGCCCGGGTCTTCCGCACCGACCTGAACGGCTCGATCGCTGTGGCACTGGTCGACGGCCGGCTCCAGGTGACCACCCAGCGCAGCGGGTGAGGTCGGGGGGTGGCTACTGGCATGCTTGCCCCGTGGAGGAAACCAGTCCGTTCGGGCATGTTCTGCTGGTCACGGGGCCGGAGTCGCTGCTGGCCGAGCGGGCAGTGGCCGACTTCGTCGCCCGGGCGGTCGCCGAGCGCGCCGATGCCGCCGTCGTGAGGCTGGAGGCGGGGGCGGTCGACGCCGGCTCGCTGGCCGAGGCCGCGGGCGGTTCGCTGTTCGCCGCCGCCACAGTGCTGGTGGTCACCGAGCTCAGTGAACTACCGGCCGAGCTGGCCGACCAGCTGGTGGCCATGGCCGGGGACCCCGGGTCCGACCTCGCGCTCGCCCTTGTCCACCCTGGCGGGAACAAGGGCAAGGCGGTGCTCGACCGGCTCCGCAGGCTGCGGCCACTCATCGTTGACTGCCCTTCCATCAAGGCCTGGGACCTGCCGCAGTTCGTCTCGGCGGAGACCCGGCGGCAGCAGGGAAAGGTGGACGCGGCCACAGCAGCAGCTCTGGTGGACGCCGTCGGCTCCGACCCGCGCTCGCTGGTCGCGGCCATCCGGCAACTGCTGGACGACTCCCCGGACCGGTTGCTGACCGAGCCCGCCGTCCGCCGCTACTTCGGCGGCCGGGCTGAAGTGACCAGCTTCTCGGTCGCGGACGACGTCCTCAGCGGGCGCATCGACGGAGCCCTCGGGAAGCTCAGGTGGGCGCTGTCCACAGGGGTGCCGCCGGTCCTGGTCACCAGCGCCCTGTCCAGCAACCTGCGCAGCCTCGGGAAGTACCTGGACGGTCGCGATGCCCGGCTGCGCGACGCCGACCTCGCCCGGGTGATCGGCGTGCCGCCGTGGAAGCTGAAGGACCTCTCGCGGCTGTCCCGCGACTGGAAGCCGGTCGCCGTTGCGAGGGCCATCCAGGCTGTCGCCATCGCTGACGCGCAGATCAAGGGCGCAGCCAGTGATCCGGGGTTCGCGCTCGAACAGGTCGTGCTGAAAGTCATCGGCTGCCGCGGGACCCAGCGCTAGCAGCCCGTCCGGGCCGCCCCAGCAGGGGCCGCCGGCCCGTCAGCGTTCAGGGACAACAAACGCCGCCCGGTCTCCCGGGCGGCGTCGATTGAGGAAGCTCAGAGCGCGGCGGCCTTCACGGCGATCGCCGACTTGCGGTTCGCTGCCTGGTTCTTGTGGATGACGCCCTTGCTGACGGCCTTGTCGAGCGCCTTGGTTGCGGTGCGGGCCAGTTCCTGGGCCTTCGCAGCGTCGCCACCGTCGACGGCCTCGTTGAACTTGCGGACGTGGGTACGCAAGCCGGACTTCACGGCCTTGTTCCGCAGCCTGGCCTTTTCGTTGGTCAGGATCCGCTTCTTCTGAGACTTGATGTTCGCCACCGGGCTTGCCCTCTTCACAGGTGATTTGGCTGGATATTGCGCCGCGCAGAACGCGATCTCGAACTCTACCAGTGAGGACGATGGGGCCTCAAATCGGCTTCCCACCGAGCTGCCCACGATTTCGCCGGAGCGATCCGGCGGGAATCTGGTAGCGGTCGTGGACACGGTATCGTGTGCTGGCTGTCCAGCTGACCAGGAAAGTGATGCCAACTCCCGCTCCAGGCAAGACCCCTCCCGCGATCATCAGGAATTTCTGCATCATCGCGCACATCGACCACGGCAAGTCCACGCTTGCCGACCGCATGCTGCAACTGACCGGGGTGGTCGACGGACGAGCGATGCGCGCGCAGTACCTGGACAAGATGGACATCGAGCGGGAGCGCGGGATCACGATCAAGTCCCAGGCCGTGCGGATGCCGTGGCAGGTGGACGGCGTCGACTACGTGCTCAACATGATCGACACCCCAGGTCACGTGGACTTCACCTACGAGGTGTCCCGGTCGCTGGCAGCCTGCGAGGGCGCGATCCTGCTGGTCGACGCAGCCCAGGGCATCGAGGCCCAGACGCTGGCCAACCTGTACCTGGCCCTCGAGGCCGACCTCCACATCGTGCCGGTGCTGAACAAGATCGACCTGCCGGGTGCGCAGCCGGACAAGTACGCGCTCGAGATCGCCCACCTCGTCGGCTGCGAGCCGGGTGACATCTTCCGGGTCTCCGCGAAGACCGGCGAAGGCGTGCGGGAGCTGCTCGACCACATCGTCGCCGACATCCCGCACCCAGTCGGTGATCCGGACGCCCCGCCGCGGGCCCTCATCTTCGACTCCGTCTATGACACCTACCGCGGCGTGGTCACCTACGTCCGGGTGGTCGACGGCGAGCTCAGCCACCGCGAGAAGGTGCTGATGATGTCCACGAGGGCCGCCCACGAGACCCTCGAGGTCGGGGTGATCTCGCCCGACCCGGTGAAGGCCGGTTCGCTCGGGGTCGGTGAGGTCGGCTACCTGATCACCGGGGTGAAGGAGGTTCGCCAGTCGCGGGTCGGCGACACCGTCACCTCCGCCGCCAATCCGGCGAAGCAGGACCTCGGCGGGTACCGTCCGCCGCACCCGATGGTGTACGCGGGGCTGTACCCGATCGACGGCGCCGACTTCCCCGAGCTGCGCGAAGCCCTGGACAAGCTGCAACTCAACGACGCTGCCCTGGTCTACGAGCCGGAGACCTCCGGCGCGCTCGGGTTCGGGTTCCGGGTCGGCTTCCTCGGCCTGCTGCACATGGAGATCGTCCGCGAGCGCCTCGAGCGGGAGTCCAACCTCGACCTGATCTCCACGGTGCCCAACGTCGTCTACCGGGTCGTGATGGAGGACGGGTCCGAGCACATCGTGACCAACCCGTCGGAGTACCCGGAGGGCAAGATCGCCGAGGTCCACGAGCCGGTGGTTCGGGCCACGATCCTCACCCCGACCGACTACATCGGCACGGTGATGGAGCTCTGCCAGGCGCGTCGCGGCGAGCAGCAGGGCATGGACTACCTGTCCGAGGACCGGGTGGAGATCCGCTACCTGCTGCCCCTTGCCGAGATCGTCTTCGACTTCTTCGACGCACTCAAGTCCCGCACCAAGGGCTTCGCATCGCTCGACTACGACGAGGCCGGCGAGCAGGTCAGCAAGCTGGTGAAGGTCGACATCCTGCTGCACGGCGAGCCCGTGGACGCCTTCAGCTCGATCGTGCACACCGACGCCGCCTACACCTACGGCGTCGCGATGGCGAAGAAGCTGAAGGAGCTGATTCCCCGGCAGCAGTTCGAGGTGCCCATCCAGGCGGCGATCGGTTCCCGGGTGATCGCCAGGGAGAGCGTCCGCGCGATGCGCAAGGACGTGCTGGCGAAGTGCTACGGCGGTGACATCACCCGCAAGCGGAAGCTGCTGGAGAAGCAGAAGGAAGGCAAGAAGCGGATGAAGATGGTCGGTCGGGTCGAAGTGCCCCAGGAGGCCTTCGTCGCAGCCCTGTCCACCGGCGAAACCAGCAAGGACAAGAAGTAGGGGTTACCCCTCCGGCCAACCGGACCCGGACGGAGCCGCCCACCCTCCGTCATCGAGGACCAGCCCTGGCGTCGAGGGCAAGTACCTGGGGTGGGGCCCTCGACGTGAAGGCTGGCCCTCGGCAAAGAAGGCTGGCCCTCAAGAACCCGGTGGGGGAGCCTTTGTCCGGTGGACTCCAATAGGCTGCCGATCATGGACGCAGAGATCGGCATCATCGGTGGCTCGGGCTTCTACCAGTTCCTGAACAACGCCACCACGGTCCTTCCCTCCACCCCGTTCGGTGCGCCGAGCGCCCCGATCTCGATCGGCGAGGTGGCCGGGCGTCGGGTGGCCTTCGTGCCGCGGCACGGCCAGCACCACCAGTTCCCGCCGCACCGGGTGAACTACCGGGCCAACCTCTGGGCGCTGCGCAGTGTCGGGGTGCGCCAGGTGCTGGCCCCGGCAGCGGTTGGCTCCCTGCGCCCGGAACTCGGGCCGGGCACCTTCGTCGTCCCCGACCAGCTCATCGACCGCACCTGGGGGCGCAAGCACACCGTCTACCACGCCAAGGGCAAGGTGGTGCACGTCGGGTTCGCCGACCCCTACTGCCCGCGCGGACGGGCGGCTGTGCTCGGATCGGCCGAGGCGGACCTGCGTCCGGTCGACGGCGGGACGCTGGTCGTGATCAACGGGCCGCGCTTCTCCACGAAGGCCGAATCCCGGTGGCACGCAGCCGCCGGGGGCACCATCGTCGGCATGACCGGGGTGCCGGAGGCAGCAGTGGCCCGCGAACTCGCCATGTGCTACACCACCGTCTGCCTGGTCACCGATCATGACGCCGGCGTCGACGGCGGCGAAGCCGTCACCCACGCCGAGGTCCTGGCCCAGTTCTCCGCCAACATCGAGCGGATGAAGGCGCTGCTCACCCGCGCCATCGCTGCGCTCCCGGCCAACGAGCCGGACGCGACCGCCAGTTGCGACTGCCGCCGGGCCCTGGACGGCCAGGCGCTGCCGTTCGTGCTGCCCTGACCCCGTGCCTTCGACCCCTCCTGAGGGCCAGGCGGCTCCCGACGACGGTTCGTTGCCCGACGGGGCGGTGGCCGGCATCGCCGGACGCCCGCTGAGCCTCTATGTGCATGTGCCTTTCTGCGCGGTCCGCTGCGGCTACTGCGACTTCAACACCTACACCGCCGCTGAACTCGGGGCAGCCCCCGGCTCCAGTCAGGACGCCTACCTGGCCGCCGCCCGCGCAGAGCTGGACCTGGCCCGGCGGGTGCTCCCCGGAGCGCCCCGGCTGCAGAGCGTCTTCTTCGGTGGGGGCACGCCAACCATGCTCCCCGCGGCCGAGCTCGCCGGGCTGCTCGGAGCGGTTCGTGAGCGTTTCCCGCTGGCCGCCGGCGCAGAGGTGACCACCGAGGCCAACCCGGAGTCGGTCGACCGGTCCTACCTGGACACCCTGGTGGCCGCCGGCTTCAACCGGCTGTCGCTCGGCATGCAGTCGGCGCGGCCCGGGGTGCTGGCCGTGCTTGACCGCAGGCACACCCCGGGACGGGTGCAGCAGGTGGTCGGGTGGGCCCGCGAGGCCGGGTTCGGCTCGGTCAGCCTCGACCTGATCTACGGCAGCCCCACCGAGACGCTCGCCGACTGGGACGCCAGCCTGGCCGCGGCGATCGCGCTGCAGCCGGACCACGTCTCCGCCTATTCGCTCATCGTCGAGCCCGGCACCCGGCTGGCCGCCCGGATCGGGCGCGGCGAGCTCCCCGGCATCGACGAGGACGCCCAGGCCGACTGCTACCAGCTGGCCGAGCGCCTGCTGGTGGCTGCCGGCTACACCGCCTACGAGGTGAGCAACTGGTCCCGTCCCGGGCACGAGTCGCGGCACAACCTGGCCTACTGGCTCGGGCACGACTGGTGGGGGATCGGGCCCGGCGCGCACTCGCACGTGAACGGCGTGCGCTGGTGGAACCTGCGCCATCCCCGCGCCTACAGCTCGCGGCTGGCCGGGGGCAACAGCCCGGCCCAGGCCCGCGAGGTGCTCACGCCGGCGGAACGCCGCACCGAGCGGGTGCTGCTGGAGCTCCGGCTGGGCGACGGCCTGCCGGTCGAGGTACTGACCGCCTCCGAGTTGCGCCGGGTGCCGGCCGTGGTGGCGGCAGGGTTGGTCACGGAGGCGGGCCGCCGGTTGCGGCTGACCCTTGCCGGCAGGTTGTTGGCGGACGCGGTGATCCGCGACCTGCTCGACTGAACCCAGGCCACGCCCCGGGGCGCAGGTGCCGGCCGGCTGATCCCGCCGGACCGCCGTTGCGACCGAATTCCACTCCTGGCCCGCGAGTGCTTGCCAAGACCCCAACAAATGACAACGATTCGGTAACACCGAAGCACACAACGGTTTTGTAACAGAGTTGAGACATGCGGGTGCTCGAATATGCCTGCGCCCTTACCCTTGCCCAACCTGGCGGGTCCGGGTACACGACGCCAACGAGGAGGAAATGTGAACAAGCGTTCGTTCAAACTTGCTGGGATCGCCCTGGTGGCGGCCTCCCTGGCCTTCACCGGTTGCGGTGCTCGCACCGAAGCCACGACCGGCGCCTCCGGCGCCGCCAAGGTCGCCAAGATCGGCGTCATCGCGCCGCTGTCGGGTGACCTCTCGGCCCTTGGCCTTGGCATCCGCAACTCGGTCGACCTCGCCATCCGGCAGGCCAACGAGGCCAACACCATTCCGGGCTGGAAGCTGGAGCTTGCCGCCGAGGACGACGAGGCCAAGCCCGACACCGGCAAGAATGCCGCCACGAAGCTGTCCAGCGACGATGCGGTGGTCGGCGTTGTCGGCACCCTGAACTCGTCGGTCGCGCAGAGCGTGATCCCGGTGCTCGACGCAGCCAAGATCGTCCAGGTCTCGCCGGCCAACACCAACCCGGCGCTGACCCAGGGCGCGGACTACCTCACCGCCCCCGCCCGGCCGAACGCGAACTACTTCCGCACCTGCACCACTGACGTCGTTCAGGGCCCGTTCGCTGCGCAGTACCTGCTGGAGGCCGGCCTCAAGAAGGTCGCAACCATCCACGACAAGAAGTCCTACGGCCAGGGCCTGGTCAGCGAGTTCTCGAAGGCCTTCACCGCCGGTGGCGGCGAGGTCGTCGCGGCGGAGACCATCAACCCGGACGACAAGAACTTCTCCGCGGTGATCTCCAAGGTCCAGGGCGCTGCTCCTGAGGCCATCTACTACGGCGGCGAGTACCCGCAGGCCGGCCCGCTCTCCAAGCAGGTCAAGGCTGCCGGGCTCAAGGTTCCGGTCATGGGCGGCGACGGTATCTTCTCCGGCGAGTTCATCAAGCTCGGTGGATCCGACGGCGACCTGGCCACCTCGGTGGGCGCACCGGTTGAGTCCCTCGACTCGGCCAAGCCGTTCCTCGATGGCTACAAGGCTGCTGGCTTCGCAGAGGGCTACGAGGCCTACGGCGCGTACGCCTACGACGCGGCCAACGCCATCATCCAGGCCCTGAAGACGAGCCTGGCCTCTGCGACCGACGCCAAGTCGGCCCGTGAAGCCACCATCCAGGCGATGGCCTCGGTGAGCTTCGACGGTGCAACCGGCAAGGTGGCGTTCGACGAGTTCGGTGACTCGGTCTCGCGGGTGCTCACCGTCTACGAAGTGACCGGTGGCGCTTGGGCAGCCAAGAAGACCGGCGAGCTGAAGTAATCCTCGACCCGCTGGCGCCCCACCCGAGGGTGGGCGCCAGCGGGCCTTCGTCTATTTGAGCAGAAGGGTGCGTGCCGAGTGCTCGACCTGTTATTTCAGCAGCTGATCAACGGAATCTCCCTGGGAGCCCTGTATGCCCTGATCGCGGTGGGCTACACGGTCGTCTACGGCATCGTCCAGCTGATCAACTTCGCCC
>CAYQXH010000025.1:0-24760 GCA_964421325.1 uncultured Propionibacteriaceae bacterium | reverse complement strand
CCCTCGGTTGTGGCCAGATCAAGTCCGGCGCTCCGGCGCGGACCGAGCGGGTCGCGAAGTACAACCAGCTGCTCCGGATCGAGGAGGACCTGGACGAGGCGGCGCGCTACGCCGGCGCCGCAGCCTTCCCCAGGTTCAAGGCCTGAGAACCTATCCTTGACCCGATGACGGTCGAGGATCATGGCTCGCGCAACGCGTAGCCCACGCAGCACCAGTACCGGCCCGGGACGCTCCAACAGGCGATCCCGGGCCGGTACTCGCACGTCCAGCCCGGTCACGCCGGACGCCACTCCGGTCAAGCCGGCCGCAATCCCGGCCTGGCGGCGCGGCCTGCACTTCACCAGGCGGGCGATGGTGCTTGCCCTCGTGGTGGTGGTGCTGGCGATCTCCTTCGGCGGCTCGCTGCGCATCTACCTCTCCCAACAGCACGACCTGGCCGTGGCCGAACAGCAGATCCGGGACCGGTCGGCGCAGATCGCGGACCTGGAGGCCGAACTGGCCCGGTGGGACGACCCCGAGTACGTCAAGGCCCAGGCAAGGGACCGGTTGGGCTGGGTGATGCCCGGCGAGACCGGCTACCGGGTCGTCGGCGCGGATGGCAAGCCGCTCGGCGGGGGAGTGTTGATCGAGTCCGAACGCCAGCTCCCCGCCGGCGAGCACGACCCGGTGTGGTGGAACCGGCTCTGGGGTTCCGTCCGGACCGCCGACGCGCCGGTCCGCAAGGTCGTCATTCCCTGACCCCTGCCCCGCCCGCCCCGCCCGTCCCCCCACTCCACCCCCCTCCTCGCTCCCGAAAAGTGCGTTCGCTCCCGAAATTTCGGGAGCGAACGCACCTTTCGGGAGCGGGAATGGTGGGGGTGGGGGTGGGCGGGAATGGTGGGGGCGGTGTGGGGGAGGGGACGGGGTTGGGGGCGTGGGAGAATGACGGCCGTGCCGAGCCTTGAACCACTGACGCCAGCCGACACCGGGATCGTCGCAGCCCAGCTGGGGCGCGAGCCCAGGGGGGTCGCGGGGGTCGCCTGGCGGTGCCCCTGCGGCAAGCCCGGGGTGGTTGCGACCGACCCCCGGCTGCCGGACGGCACCCCGTTCCCGACCACGTACTACCTCACCTGCCCGCGGGCGATGGCCGGCTGCTCGACGCTGGAGGCCGAGGGCTTGATGGCGGAGATGACCGACCGGCTGGCGACCGACCCCGACCTGGCCGCCGGCTACCTTGCGGCGCACGAGGCCTACCTTGCCGACCGGGCGGCGCTCGGCAGCGTTCCGGAGATCGAGGGCGTCAGCGCCGGCGGGATGCCCGGACGGGTGAAGTGCCTGCACGTGCTGGCTGCGCACGCGCTCGCCGCCGGGCCCGGGGTGAACCCGCTGGGCGACGAGACCCTGGCCCGGCTCGGCGAGTTCTGGTCGCGGCCCTGCCTTTCCAGCCATGAGTGAGCAGCTGCTGGCGGCCGTCGACTGCGGCACCAACTCCGTCCGGCTGCTGGTCTGCCGGCTGACCGGCGGCCGGTTGGTGGAGGTCGATCGGCGCCTGCACATCACCCGCCTCGGCCAGGGCGTTGACGCCACCGGACGATTCCACCCCGAAGCCCTGGCGCGGACGCTGGCTGCCATGGCCGACTTCGGCGCCGAGCTGGACTCCCTCGGGGTGGCCCGGCGCCGGGTGGTGGCCACTTCGGCCGCCCGGGATGCTGCGAACTCGGCCGAGTTCTTCACCGGCGTCCGGGACCGGATCGGGGTGGAGGCGGAGATCATCCCTGGCGAGGAGGAAGCCAGGCTGTCCTACGCCGGTGCGGTCGCAGCCCTGCCCGACCTCGCCCAGCCGGTGCTGGTGATGGACATCGGCGGCGGCTCCACGGAGCTGGTCAGCGGACGTGACGGCCGGGTCGACCGGGCTGTCTCGCTCGACATCGGCTCGGTGCGGGTGCGGGAGCGGTTCCTGCCCGGCGACCCGCCGGAGCCGGCACAGGTCGAGGCTGCGCGCTGTCACATCGACGCCCTGCTCGACGACAGCGGGATCGACTTCGCCGCCGTCGCCGGCTGGGTCGGGGTCGGCGGCACGGTGACCAGCATCTCCGCACTGGCCCAGGGACTGGCGGTCTACGACCGGTCGCTGGTGCATGGCTCGGTCGTCGACCGGACGGCCCTCGACAGCCTGTCGCAGCGCCTGCTCGGGATGCCGGTGGCCGCGGTGGCCGCGCTGCCGACGATGGTCCCCGGCCGGGCCGACGTGCTCTGCGCCGGTGCCCTGATCTGCACGCTGGTCGGAGTCCGGCTCGGCGGTCCACTCACCGTCAGCGAGGCGGACATCCTCGACGGGATCGTCAGCGAGCTGGCCGGCCAATGAGGCGTTGAACCCCTTCTGGCAGGCGGTTCCGGCCCCCGGGGCCACGGCTGGTCACGAATTGGTAACGGACTTCTGGCGATAGTGCGCACCGGGCCATGTGATCGTTAACATTCCGACATGGTTCCGGGCGGCCGGGCCGCTGTCCGACCGGGCCGTCACGGTTTGGGTTTCGGGGTCGGGCCTGTCCCTCCCCAGCTGGACGTACTGACGCCTCGGCGCAGTGCCCCTCCCCGCCCCAAGGTGGGTGTGTGGCCGCAAGGCGCACACCCACCGGGGCGGTGGCGGGATAGCGTGCAGTGTCACCGGATGAGAAGGGAAGTGATGCCGAACAGCGCGAAGACCCGAGCCCCAGCGCCGGCCGGTGATCCGGCTCCCGTGGTGGAGATGTCGAACATCTCCATCTCCTTCCCCGGGGTGAAGGCGCTGGACAACGTCGACTTCCGGATGTTCCCGGGCGAGGTCCACTCGCTGATGGGGGAGAACGGAGCCGGGAAGTCGACCCTGATCAAGGTCCTCACCGGCGTCTACGGCGTCGACTCCGGGGTCATCCGGCTCAACGGCAAGCAGGTCACGTTCTCCGGGCCGGCGCAGGCGCAGGCCGCAGGGATCAGCACCGTCTACCAGGAGGTGAACCTCCTCGGGAACCTCACGGTGGCCGAGAACGTCATGTTGGGCCGCGAACCGCGACGGTTCGGCGGGATCGACTGGCGGGCGATGCGGCGCCGCTCGGTCGAGATCCTCGCCGACCTGAACCTCGACCTCGACCCGAACTCGCAACTGGACTCCCACTCGTTGGCCGTGCAGCAGCTGATCGCCCTCGCCCGGGCGATCGACGTCAAGGCGAAGGTGCTCATCCTCGACGAGCCCACGTCGAGCCTGGACGCGGAGGAGGTGGCCGAACTGTTCCGGGTGATCCGCGCCCTGAAGGAGTCCGGGGTCGCGATCCTGTTCGTCAGCCACTTCCTCGACCAGGTCTACGAGATCAGCGATCGCCTGACCGTCTTCCGCAACGGCCAGCTCGTCGGTGAGTACCTGACGCCGGAGCTGCTGCGGATCGACCTCGTCCAGGCCATGATCGGCCGGGAACTGTCGGTGCTGGACGACCTCCAGCACCGCGTGCACGCCGGCGACCGCGAGGTGGACCCGGACCTCGGCGCCGAGCCGTTCCTCGTGGCGCGGGAGATCACCCGGCGAGGTTCGATCGCACCGATCGACCTCGACATCGGCCCAGGTGAGGTGGTCGGCTTCGCCGGCCTGCTGGGCTCCGGCCGGACGGAGGTGGCCCGCCTGATCGGTGGGATCGACCGTGCCGACTCCGGGCAGCTCATCGTCGCCGGCGAGGAGGTCCGGCTGCGCAGCCCCCGGCAGGCGATCCGGCGCCGGATCGCGTACTCCTCGGAGAACCGGCGCTCGGAGGGGATCGTCGACGAGCTCAGTGTGCGCGAGAACATCATCCTCGCGCTCCAGGCCGACCGAGGCTGGATGCGTCCGATCCCGCGCAAGCGGCAGGACGAGCTCAGCGCGAGCTACATCGAGGCCCTGAACATCCGGACGCCGAGCGCGGAGACGCCGGTGCGGAACCTCTCGGGAGGCAATCAGCAGAAGGTGCTGCTGGCTCGCTGGCTTGCGATCGCACCCCGGTTGCTGATCCTCGACGAGCCCACCCGCGGCATCGACGTCGGCGCGAAGGCGGAGATCCAGAAGCTCGTCTACTCCCTCGCCGACAACGGGATGAGCGTCATCTTCATCTCCGCCGAGCTGGAGGAGGTGCTCCGGTTGAGCAACCGGATCATCGTGCTGCGGGACCGGCGGAAGGTGGCCGAACTGGAGAACGACGAGCTGGACGTCTACGCACTGCTGGCACTCATCGCCGAGGGGGACACCGCAGAGGACACCCTCGTCCTCGAGCCGGCCGAGCCGGTCGCAGAGGAACCGGCGAAGCGTGGTTGGCGACCTCCCCGCTGGCTTCAGCGGTGATGCGGGCCGCCATCCGAACCTCTGTCAAGGAAGGGCCGTCGCCGGTAACCGGGCAGCGACCCGTCCCGTTCGTATCGATAGCATCAGGGGCCAGCAGGCCCACCGGGAGTAAGGCAGGAAGCGCACCAACGTGATCGGGGACGATCGGGCGAAAGCGGCCACCATCTTCGATGTGGCACGCCTGGCTGGAGTGTCCCACCAGACGGTTTCCAGGGTGCTCAACAACCTGCCGAACGTCCGGCCCGCGACCAGGGAACGGGTCGACCGGGCGATCAAGCAGCTGCGCTACATCCCGTCTCCGGCGGCGCGGGCCCTGGTGACCAGACGTTCCCGCACGATCGGGCTGATCACCACCGGTGCCCCCGAGTTCGGGCCGTCGACGACAGCCGGGTACTTCAACGAAGCTGCGCGGGAAGAGCGGTACGCCGTCATCATGGCCAGCCTGTTGCAGGCCGACCCGGCTGCGCTGCGGCAGGCTGCCGAGGTCCTGGTGCGGCAGAACGTCGAGGCGATCGTCCTGATCACCTCCAACCGCTCGACGCTCGGTGTCCTGCAGGGCATGGAGCTCGGGGTGCCGTTCCTCGGGGTCGTCTCCCAGGGGGCGGGGCTGCACCGGGTCTCCCTCGACCAGTACCAGGGGGCCCGGCGGGCGGTCCGGTACCTCATCGAACTCGGCCACACCGACATCCGGCACGTCGCCGGGCCGGTCGACTCCATGGACTCCCTGGAACGCATCCGCGGCTGGCGCGATGCCCTCGGCGAGAACGGCCTCGTGGCCCACGAGCCGATGATCGGCGACTGGTCGGCGGCCAGCGGCTACGAGGCGGGCCGGCGGCTGCTCGCCGAATCGGAGTTCACCGCAGCCTTCTGCGGCAACGACCAGATGGCGCTCGGCCTGATCCATGCGCTCACCGAGGCCAACCGCGCGGTGCCGGCCCAGGTGAGCGTGATCGGTTTCGACGACATCCCGGAGGCGGCGCACTTCTCCCCGCCGCTGACCACGATGCACCAGGACTTCGCCCAGCTGGGCCGCGACGCCATGGAGGTGGTGCTGGCCGTGTTGAGCGACGAGCAGGCCCCGAACCCGTTGCTGCGGGTGCCCCAGCTGGTGGTCCGGGCGAGTACAGCTCCTCCTCCCGGGCACTGAACCGGAGCCGGCCCGCCCGGGGCGTGGGGCAGCGGGACCGGGGGTGCCCGGCGACATCTAGAATCGCGCGCAGGCCCCCATGGCCCAACTGGCAGAGGCAGGCGGCTTAAACCCGCCCAAGTATGGGTTCAAATCCCATTGGGGGCACGGTCAGAAGCGCCTGCGAAGGACCGGAGGCGACTTCGTCGAGGATCTCGCGCGGCCCGCCGGCCGGCTTCCTCCATCCGCTCCCGGTGGGCGAGGGCCGAGTCGAAGCTCTCCAATCCGACGGTGCCCGTAACTTTCGGGCCGTCCCCAACGGTTACGGTGATGGAAGGTTGTTGGTCGTCGACGATGGAGAACCTCCGGCGGCACGGTCGCCGGATGCTGATCGATGATCCGGCTTCGAGGGATGCCTTCCAACCAGTCGCGGCGTCCGTCGAATCCGCCGATAGGTGAGTACCGAAGCATCGACACAGGTATTCCTCGGGCGCCCCTCACCCGAGACGTGATGACAGAGGAGTGTCGGTGCACACGCTCACCCCGGGTTTCGTCCTCTCGTCACGTTTCCGCCTCCTTGAGCGGGTGGCTTCGGGAGGGATGGGCGAGGTCTGGGCTGCGACGGATCTGGTGCTGGAGCGGAAGGTGGCCCTGAAGCTGACGCGCCCGCAGAGGCTGGAGCAGCAGGCGGTGGCGGAGCGGTTCAAGGCAGAAGCGCAGTACGCCGCCAAGCTCAGTCATCCCAACATCGTGGAGGTCTTCGACTTCGGCGAGCATGAGGACCTGAAGTACCTGGTGATGGAGTTCATCGAGGGACCCACCCTGGAGGAGCTGCTCGTCACCGATGGCCCGCTGACCGGCGACCGGGTGCGTACGGTGCTGGTCCAGCTCGCCGGGGCGCTCGCTCGAGCCCACGAGAACGGGATAATCCACCGGGACCTGAAACCGGCCAACGTCATTGTCTCGCCCGACGGTTACGCCAAGCTGATGGATTTCGGCATTGCCAAGGACGAGGACGCCCAGACCGACACGCTGCCGGGTGCAGTCCTGGGAACGACGTACTACATCAGCCCGGAGCAAGCCCTGGGTCAGCGCGTGACACCGCGAAGCGACCTGTACTCGCTGGGGGTTCTCGGACATGAACTCCTCACGGGAGCCAAGCCCTTCGACCGCGGCACGCCCATCGCCACAGCTCTCGCGCACGTCGCGGACCCGCCGCCGCAACTGCCTCCGGGTGTCCCGACCGACCTGGCCGAGGTGATCATGGCCTGCCTGGCCAAGGAGGCCGAGGATCGCCCCGGATCGGCAGCCGAGGTGGCTGAACTCCTGGCGGTCATGGACGAGGACGCGACGGTGTCGCTGGTCCTGGCCGAGGCCCAGGGAGACGCGGTCGAGGACACTCTCGCCACCTGACGGCGGCGGTGGCCCTGGACGACCCCTTCCAAGGGGGCTGCCGGCTCCGCGCGCTCGTCTCGAACCCTTCGACTTCCGTCCGGAGCGGCCTCACCAAGGGGATGTCGCCTCCCGGACTCGGCCAACGGCCAGCCCGGGGACGCCGGTTGACCAGTCCCTTGGCAACCATCGACCTCCGACTGATGGATGGTCAGAATCGATCGACCAACCGCCTCCTCGATGTTGCCTCGAGCGCCCGTCCAGCCCGCTCTTGATCGATCCAACCGGGAGAATGTGGGCATGAACCCAGAACTGAGGGCAGGGCGGCCGACCCTGTCGTCGCTCGCGCGCGAACTGGGCGTGTCCCGCCAGACCGTCTCCAACGTGATCAACAATCCCGACATCGTGCGGCCGGAGACCAGGGAGCGGGTGCAGGCCGCGATCAAGGCAAACGGCTACCGGCCCTCCGCAGCCGGCCGCGCCCTGCGCACCCAACGGTCGATGAGTATCGCCCTGCGGCTCCATCCGGCCGTGGACGGGGTGAACGGCGCGATCATGGACCGCTTCGTCCACAGCCTGGCCCTCGCAGCCCAGCACGAGGGGTACCGGATCACCCTCTTCGCCGCCGACAGCGCCGAGGACGAGGTGGAGACCATCGACTCGCTCCACCGCACCTCCTCGATCGACGTGGCCGTGCTCACCGACACCCTCACCGGCGACGTCCGGCCGTCCGGGCTGGCCGCGGCCGGCGTGCCCTTCGTCGCCTTCGGGCGGCCCTGGGGGGCCCTTGCCGGGAGCAGCCACTACTGGTTGGACGTCGATGGCAGCGCCGGGACGGAGGCCGCCACGCGGTCGCTGATCGAAGCCGGGCACACCCGGATCGGGTTCCTCGGCTGGCCGACCGGCTCGGGGGTCGGTGACGACCGGCGCGCCGGCTGGGAGCGGGCTGTGGCCGACCTGCCCGGCTCGGCAGGACTCGAGCTGGGGGTGGACGACGGCGCCCAGCCCGGCGCCGAGGCCGCGTCCCAGCTGCTCGCCAGAGGTGCCACGGCACTGGTCTGTGCCTCCGACTCCCTCGCCCTCGGCGCGTTGCCGGTCTGTCGTGGACTCCTGTCCGACGGCCGGCTGCCGCTGGTCGGCTTCGACGACACCCCGGTGGCGAGGGCCCTCGGCCTTTCCAGCATCCACCAACCCGTCGAGGTCGCGGCAGCGCTGCTGATCGGGATGGTGGTCGACATCCTCGACGGCCGGACGCCGGCCCACCCACAGCAGTTGCTCACACCCGAGCTGGTGCTCCGGGAGCTGGCGCCGTTCGCGCAGTAGCCCACAACCAGAACAAGGAGGGACCGAGGATCCCCTGCGTCCGCTCAGGCTTCGACCACTACCTGCTGGCGGACCCCACGGTGGCTGAAGCTGAACGAGACGCGCTGCCAGGAGGAGGGCAGCATCGGCCGGGTGTGCCAGCCGTCCGCTGTGACCTCGAGGCCGGCGAAGCCGAAGACGACCGCCTGCCACAGCCCGCCGGCAGAAGCCCCGTGGATACCGTCGCCGGCGTTGTGCCGGACGTCGACCAGGTCGGCGCGGGCAGCCCGCAGGAAGTGCTGGTAGCCGGTCTCCGGCTCGCCGGAGCGGCAGGCCATCACCGCACTGATCGCCGGGCCGAGGCTGGAGCCGTGTTCGTGGTCGGTGCGCGGGTCGTAGTAGGCGTAGTTCCTGGCCAGGGCATCGCCGGGGAACAACTCCGGCAGCAGGTAGGCCAGCATCAGCACGTCGGGCTGCTTGAGCACCTGGGTCCCGGCGATCCCCTCGATCCCGTACAGCTGCTGCATCGACCGGGTCCGCGCCGGGTCCCGCAGCTCGGCCACGTCCAGATCGCTGAGGTCGAAGTAGCCGGCGAACTGCTCGAGCAGGCCGTCCTCGCCGACCGGGTTGAAGATCGCCCCCGCGACCTCCGTCCAGCGGGTCAGTTCCGCATCGTCGAGGCCGAGGGTGCCGGCCAGCTCCGTCCAGCGGCCGGGGTGGGTGTCGGCCAGCCAGCCCGCCACCGTGCGCGCAGTGCGCAGGTGCCAGGCAGCCAGCTGGTTGGTGTAGGCGTTGTCGTCCACCCGGTCGTGGTACTCGTCCGGGCCGACGACATTGCGGAAGTGGTACCGGCCGTCGGACTCGAGGGCGGCGGCCGAGGCCCAGAAGCTGGCGCCGTCGAGCACGATCTCTGCGCCGTGGTCGCGCATGAACTCCTCGTCGCCGCTGACCTGCCAGTACTGCATCACCGCCAGCGCGATGTCAGCTGTGATGTGGATCTCGATGTCGCCGGTCCAGATCCGGATCAGCTTCGTCCGGTCGTCCGGGTCGGCCATCCAGGTCGGGGTGACCTCCTCGCCGGTACCGGCCGACTCCCACGGGAACTGGGCGCCGCGGTGCCCGTTGGCGCGGGCCTTCGCGCGGGCGCCGGCCAGCCCGTGCCACCGGTACAACAGCATGTTCCGGGCCACCTCGGGCTGGGTGTAGCTGAACGGCGGCACCATGAAGGTCTCGGTGTCCCAGAAGACGTGGTGCCGGTAGCCGAAGCCGCTGAGGGTCTTGGCACCGATGCTGGCCCGGTCGGTGAACCGCGGGGCTGCCACGATCAGCTGGAACGCGCTGAACCGGAGTGCGATCTGTGCCTCGGGATCACCGTCGATCACCACATCGGTGCACTCCCAGGACTGCCGCCAGGCGGCGTCGTTGGCGGCCCGCAACGCTTCCCAACCGGCCTCGGCAGCCGCCCGGACGAGCTGGACGGCCGCGGCCACCGGGTCGGCGACCTCAAGGGTGGAGACGACGGCCACCTGCTTGGTCAGGGTGACCGGGACGCCCGGCGACAGCTCGAAGCGGTGCTCGACGGTCGGGACCCCGTCGGTGCCGTCGCCCGCCCCTGCCGCGGCGGCACCTTCCACGGACACGGCGCAGGCTGTGGCCAGCCCGATCCCGGTGGCCCGGGTGCGGGTGTGCAGCCAGGCCGTATCAGCGGCAGCCGCCTGGTCGACCACGTCCCAGTGCAGCAGGCCGGTGTTCTCGACGTGGGCGTCCAGGCCGGCGCGGGTGCGCACCGTGACCGGGCGGTCGCTGCCGAGCCGCACCCGGACTGCCGCCCGATGTGCCTGCGACAGGTCGACGAAGCGTTCGAAGCAGAGGTCGACGACAGCCCCACCGGGGGCCTGCCAGCGGACCTCACGGGCGAGCACGCCAGTGCTCAGGTCGAGGGAGCGACGGAAGCCGAGCACGGTGCCGCGGTCCAGCCGGAACCGGTCGTCGTCGAACCACAGGTCGACGCCCCACCAGCGGGGGAGGTTGGCAAGTTCGGTCACCGAGACCGGCATGTCGTCCCACACGCCGTGCATGAAGGCCGCCGGATGGTCCCCCGGGTACCCCTCCTCGAAGCTGCCCCGCACGCACTGCTGGCCGTTCCCGATGGTGAACACGGTCTCGCTGTGGTGCTGGCCCGCCGGGTCGAAGGACACCTCCTGGATCTGCCAGGCCGCCCGGTCGAGGGCTGCGAGGAGAGCGTCCAGGCCTGGGAGGGCCTCGAGCCGGGCGTGGGCGTGCCCCACCTCGGCGGTTGGGCCGAGGCCGACCACCCAGGTGCCGGCGGCAAGGGCAGCGTCGACCCCGGCCCGGGTGTCGGTGACCACGGCGCACAGACCTGCCGGGATCCCGTGATGGGCAGCGGTGGCCAGGACTCCCTCCGTCCCCAGCGGTGTGGCCAGCAGTCCGGCCGAGCCGGCTTCTGCGATCAGTCGGGACACTTCCGGTTGCCCCTCGCCGTTGGAGCCTGTCCTGAGGGTGGCGAGGTCGAGGATGACGGCATGCAGCTCGTTCATTGGGCAGCTCGCAAGGACGGTCGGGAGTTGGATTCCTAGAGCACCCTAGCAAGGTCGTTGGATCGATCAAGAGCGCGCCGACGGCCGACTTTTCGCGCGGATCCGGGGTCGGGGTGGGGTCAGGGACAGATCAGGGGGGAACATAGCCGGTTCTCAGGAGCGTTCCGTACCATGGAAGCCGACGACGGTCCGCCGTCGCCCAGCCAAGGAGGAAACCAGAAATGCGCAGTAGTAACCCGGTTCTGTCGAAGCCCGACGCCTGGCAGGTCGAACCTGCCAACGCCCAGAATCCCCAGTACCAGGGCTACCCGGGCCAGCCCTACCCCGGCCAGGTTCCCGGTCAGAACTTCCAGCAGCCGGCGCTGGCCGGCCGGATGACCATTGATGACGTGATCACGAAGAGCGCGATCACCCTGGGCACACTCGTTGCCGTCGCCGGCCTCACCTTCCTGTTCCTTCCGCAGGCCCTGCTGCTGCCGGCAGCGATCACCGGTGCCCTGGTGTCGTTCGGCGTGGTCCTGCTGGTGAGCTTCCGGCGCCAGGTCAACCCGGGCTTCGTGCTCGCCTACGCAGCCATCGAGGGCATCTTCATCGGGGCCATCAGCAAGGTCTACGAGAACCTGTACGACGGCATCGTTCCGGCGGCGGTCATGGGCACCCTCGTGGCTGCAGCCACGACCCTTGCCGCCTACAAGTTCTTCCGGATCAAGGTGACCAGCAAGTTCCGCAGGATGGTGATGATCGGCACGATCGCCTATGCCGGCGTGCTGTTCGTGAACTTCATCCTCTCCCTCTTCGGCGTGAACCTCCTGTTCGGCACCGGCACCAGCCTCGGCCTGCTGCTGCTGTTCTCTGCCATCGGGGTCGGCCTCGCCGTCTTCAACCTGATCCTCGACTTCGACTACATCGAGCAGGGTGTCGCCATGGGCGCGCCCGCCTCCGAGTCCTGGCGGGCGGCTTTCGGCCTCACCGTCACGATGGTCTGGTTGTACATCGAGATCCTTCGGCTGCTGTCCTACTTCAGGCGGTAACCCACGGAATGAACGAGGGCCCCGGCGAGTTGCTCGCCGGGGCCCTCGCCACGTTCGTGGACCTGTGACCCAGCGGACGGGCTCAGCGGACCGGCAGCGTCCGGGTGAGGTCGCGCAGGTGTCGGTCGAGCAGTGCTCGCGCCCCCGACGACCAGGCCACGTGGGCCCAACGCTCCAGCGGCACCCAGGCCGCGTCCGCCGTCGTCCCGCCGCTGTCGTTCACGACCGGGTCGGACGGGACGGGGCAGCGGGCTGCATAGATGATCCGCACAGCGTGGAAGTCCTCGATCACCCGGGTGGGGGAGCGCCCGATCCAGTGGTCGGTCTGGACGTCCAGCAGGTGCGAGATGTCCGGCTCCTGGCCGGTCTCCTCCGCGACTTCACGGATCAGGGCCTGGCTGGGGCTCTCGCCGAGGTCGATCCCGCCGCCGGGCAGGCCCCAGAGCCCGGGCACGGCCGTGAGGTTGGAGAACTGGGTGGCCAGCAGCCCGCGTCCGGAGAGGACGATGCCGTAGGCGGCAAGCCGCTGCCGCACCACCGGCGGGGACTCGAGGGCGAGGTCGAGGTCGGGATCCATCGACCGGGTCTTGGGGGCCTGGAGGACGCTGTTGCGGCCGTGGCGGCCGACCTGCACGGTCAGGGTCAGGTCGGGAGCGCCGCCGGCTGCAGAGAGCGGCCGGACGATCTTGTACCCCTTCTCCCAGGCCAGGCGATGCGGGTCGGCGCCGTGCGGGAGGGTGCCGGTGAACACCGGCGGCCCTCCGGGCATTTCGACTCCGATGATCCGCATCCGTCCATCATGTCCCCCGGATATCCCCTATCCAAGTCGGCTCCCCGGCGGTAACCCGCCGGTAATGGGTACCGCTGGGTATGCTGCGCACGCAGACGACGGAGGTGGAACGGATGCAATACAGGTCGGGCGCGAACCTCGATTCCTCCCAGATGGGCTCCGGTGGGGGCCGTCGCGGCGGCACGATCGCCCTCGGCGGCGGGGCCGGCATCCTCGTCCTAATAGTCGCGCTGCTGTTCGGATTCGACCCCTCGGCGCTGCTCGGTGCAGGCTCACCCGAAGCCCCGGCCGGGCCTGAGACGAACCGGTTCGAGCACTGCAAGACCGTCACCGACATCTCCACCGACCGTGACTGCCGGTTCGTCGCGTACACCAACTCGATCCAGGGCTACTGGGCCAAGGCCTACTCCGGTTACCAGCAGACCGAGACCACGGTCTTCGAGGATCAGGTTGCCACCGGCTGCGGCACGGCGACGGCGGCCGTAGGCCCGTTCTACTGCCCGCAGGACCGGATCGTCTACCTCGAGGACACCTTCTTCGACCAGATGCTCGAGGGCCAGCTCGGCGCCAAGGGCGGGGACGCTGCCGAGGCCTATGTGATCGCCCACGAGTACGGCCACCACATCTCCAACCTGACCGGCACGCTGGCGAAGGCGCAGAGCATGGAGGGCACCGGGCCCAAGTCGGCCCAGGTCCGGCTGGAGCTCCAGGCCGACTGCTACGCCGGCGCCTGGCTGGCGAACGCCAGCGCAGACCCGTCCTCGCCGATCGAGAGCATCACAGCCGACGACGTGAACCGTGCTGTCGACGCGGCCCAGGCTGTCGGCGACGACCGGATCCAGATGAAGTCCACCGGGCAGGTCTCCCCCGAGTCCTGGACCCATGGTTCCTCCGACACGCGCAAGAAGTGGCTGGCGGTCGGGTTCAGCTCCGGCGACCCGGCCAAGTGCGACACCTTCGCCGCCGGGGCGCCTTGATCAAGTACCTGGGGTCGAAGCGACGCCTCGTCGGTGAGCTCGGCGGGCTGTTCTCGGCCGCCGGCGCCAGCACAGCGCTCGACCTGTTCACCGGCACCACCAGGGTGGCCCAGGAGTTCTGCCGGCTGGGCGGGTTCACCACCTGCGTCGACACCGCCGCCTACTCCGAGGTGCTGGCCCAGTGCTACGTGGTCACGGATGCCGCGGACGTGGCCGCAGCCGAGCTGGCCGAGGCGCTGCAGCGGCTGCAGGCCCTGCCAGCCCGGCGCGGCTACGTCACCGAGGTGTTCTGTGAGCAGGCCCGCTACTTCCACCCGGACAACGGCTCGCGGATCGACGCCATCCGCGACGGCATCGACGACCTGTACGGCGACCACCCGCTGCGTCCGGTGCTGCTGACAGCGCTGCTCGAGGCGGCCGACCGGGTGGACTCGACGGTGGGGCTGCAGATGGCCTTCCTGAAGGAGTGGGCGCCGCGGGCGCTGCGTCCGCTGCGGCTGAAGGCACCGGTGCTCACGCCCGGCACGGGTCGAGCCCTGCGTGGCGACGCCGCAGCCCTCGTCCCTGGCCTGGAGCCGGTGGACCTGGCCTACCTCGACCCGCCGTACAACCAGCACCGCTACTTCACCAACTACCACGTCTGGGAGACGCTGGTGCGCTGGGATTCCCCCGAGTACTACGGGGTTGCCTGCAAACGGGTGGACGCAAGGGACGACGAAGCCACCCGGAGCCCGTTCAACTCGAAGAAGACCATGCCGGCCGCCCTCGCCGAAGTGATCAAGGAGGTCCGGGCCACCACCGTGGTGGTGTCGTTCAGCAACGAGGGCTTCGTTCCGCTGCCCGACCTGATCGGGATGTGCGAGGCGAGGGGCCATCCGGTGGAAGTGCTCGCCTTCGACACCCGGCGCTACATCGGCCAGCGCCTCGGGGTCTTCGCTCCCGACGGTCGCCGGGTCGGCGTGCCCGGCCCGGAACGCAACATCGAGTACGTGCTGGTGAGTGCTCCGGAACCGGTCGGCGAGGCGGCGCTCAACGCGGTCTTGACGGGCGGTGCCGAACGGGCGACGCTCAACCGGTGATGGTGCCGTTCAGGTCGGTCTCCACAGACTTGGGGCCGATCGTGAACCGCATCCGCGGGTAGCCGGTCCGGTCGCGGTCGTCGATGACCACGCTCCACTTCGAGTCCTCCGGCACCTCACTGCTGCCGCGCACGCCGTCCACGAGTTCCCAGATCACCTCGGGACGGACGCGGGAGGTCGAGATCAACGGCAGGTCGACCGTCTCGTTGCGGATGTTGGTCGTCACCGGCACCTTCGCCGTCCGGGTGCGCCGGACGGTGGTGCCGTCCTCGGTTCCGGCGAACTCGGCCCAAACCCCCTGGTCGGACTGGATCGTGACCGAGTAGACCGTGAACCGGGACCCGAGCACCTCCGCGACCCCGTCGGCGATCCCGCCGGGGGCGTCGAAGTTGAGCACCTGGAGCAGGGAGCCGTCCGGGTTGAAGAAGACAGTCTGCGATTCCGGGAAGGTCGACACCGACATCGTCACCTCGCCGCCGGAGTAGTCGACGATGGTCAGGCCCTGCTTCTCCTCCGAACCGGACATGTTGGTGGCCGCCCGGAACAGGGCGCCGACATCGGAGATGTTGAACTCCGACACGTCGAAGGTCGCCTGGTCGACGTAGGCGAGGTCACTGGTCACCTCGGCCGACTTCCCGCCGCGGTAGGCCCACGTGACCGGCTCGTCCTCGCCGGTGAGCACGCTGACCTGGACGCTGGACTCGGTGATCTCGACCATCAGTGCCCGCCGGCTACCGGCTTCGGCGAGCAGCGACTCGACCATCGCCACAGCTGCCCCGGGTTTGGTGAAGTCCGGCTCGCTCGGGGTTGACGGTGTGCCGGTCGGGGTGGCAGCGGCGGGCACACATCCGGCGAGGAGCAGCGCGAGCAGCCAGCCGAGGATCGCAGGGATTCGCGAACGGCTGGTCACTCGTCGAGGGTAGCGCGGCCGGAGGCAGACTGTAGTCGTGCCCGACCTCACCCTGAGCTCAGTCGAGCTGGCCCCCCGTCTCGTCGGTGCGTTGCTCACCGATCATGGTGTGACCGTCCAGCTGACCGAGGTGGAGGCCTACTCCGGCGCTGACGATCCGGCCGCGCACGCCTTCCGCGGGCAGCGGCCGCACACCGTTGACCTCTTCGGGCCACCGGGAACCCTCTACTGCTACCGCTCCCACGGGCTGCACACCTGCGGCAACGTGGTTTGCGGGGCAACCGGTGGCGGCTCCGCCGTGCTGCTGCGGGCCGGCCGGGTGGTCGCCGGCCTCCAGCTGGCCAGGCAGCGCCGTCCCGGTGTGCCGGACGTCGCCCTCGCCCGCGGTCCCGGGAACCTCGGCCGGGCGCTGGCCTGGACCCTGGCCGACTCCGGGCGCAGCCTGGGCAGCGACGGGCTGGACCTGGTGGCCGCCCCGGCGCCCGGTCCGGTGCTCACCGGGCCGAGGGTCGGGGTGAGCGTTGCCCACACCCGACCCTGGCGGTTCTGGGTCGAGGGCGACCCGACCGTCTCGGCCTACCGGCGCAGCCCGAGGATCGTCCCCGGCCGCAGCGACTGGTGAACGACCCGTGACACGAAACGGGGACGGTTCCATTTCCCGCCACCTTCTCGAAGTTGGCGGGTAAAGGGGACGGTTCCATTTCGTGCCACCCCACCTGAGCGACTGCCGGGTTGGCGCGCGCCGGGTTGGCGGGAAATGGAACCGTCCCCATTTCGTGCCGCCGGGTGGCGGGAAATGGAACCGTCCCCATTTCGTGCCGCCGGGGGACTCAGTCGGCGTCGGCGGCCTGGTCCTCGGCCAGCTCGTCGACGACGGCGTCAGCAGAGTCCCACTGCCCGGTGCGGTGGGCGGTACGCGCGACCAGGTGCCCGGAAACCGGGGCCGTCATCACCTGCATCAGCACGGCGAAGGTGAGCAGGGTGATCACCTTCGCGTCCCGCAGTGTCAGGGCCACGCCGAGCAGGACCAGCAGCATCCCGAACACCGCCGGCTTGGTGGCTGCGTGCATCCGGCTGAGCGCGTCGGGGAACCGGACGAGGCCGAGCGCAGCAGCCAGCGCGAACAGTGACCCGGCTGCGAGGCTGAGGGCGCCGAGGAAGTCCATCACGAGTTCAACGCTCATCGTCGTCCTTCATCGCCTGCCGGCGGTCGAACAGCCTGCGGACACCCTCGGAGGACGAGATCAGCCGGGCGACGCCGACCGCCCCGGTGAAGCCGACCAGGGAGAGGCCGAGCAGGATCGGCAGCCCCGTCGAGTTACCGGCGATCACCGAGTACAGCGCCACAGCGGCGATGGCGATCGCGACGATCACGTCGGAGGCGATGATCCGGTCCAGCGGGGTCGGCCCGGCGACGAGCCGCCACAGCGTGAGGATCGCAGCAGCGCCCAGCATCACCGCGGCGCCGGCAAGGAGATAGGTCATCGTCGAACCGCCTCGATCTCGGACTCGGTGCCGACCGCCTCCACCAGGCGACGTTCGAGGGCCAGTGCATGGTTGCGCTGTGCCTCGACGCTGGCGTCGTCCGGCAGGTCGAAGACGTGCAGGTACAGCAGGCGTGGCCGGCGGACGACCTCGACCACGAGCGTGCCGGGGACGATCGAGATCAGTTGGGCGAGGCCCACCTGGTACAGGTCGTTGTTGGTGCGCAGCTCGACTCGCAGCACCCCCGGACGCAGGCGGACGCTGGGCCGGAACGCCACTGTGGCCAGCTGGACGGAGGCGCTGGCGAGCTCCTTCACCTGGGTGGCGATCAGGACCAGCAGGCGCCACGGATGCACCCGGCCGTAGTACCGGATCGGCGCCAGCCAGAACACCACGGTCACCAGCCAGCCGAGCAGCGCACCGTAGAGGATGTTCAGCAGCGAGGCCTCACCCCAGAGCAACACCCAGATGCCGGCGAGCAGGATCACCGCCCGCCACTGGAAGCGGAACCGCAGCCGGTTGCTGGCCTTCATCGCGTCCCCTCCGGCAGCACGGCAGCGATGTAGCTGCGATCGAACAGGGCGGACGCCGAGCGCTCCACGTAGCCGTACATGTCGCCGGCGGCGAAGGTGAACACCAGCGCCAGCGCGATCAGCCCGAACGTCGAGCCCACCATCAGCCGCGGCAACGGCCGGCCCCGCTCGGGGGAGTCGTAGCTCCGGGCGGACTCGAGGACGGCCTCCGGCGCCACCCCCCAGAACGCCCGGTTCCAGACCTTCGCCATGGCGTACAGGGTGAGCAGCGACGTGGCGACCCCGGCCACCACCAGCGCCCAGGCGACCGGCGTCCCGTCGGTGACGCCGGCCTGTAGCAGCGCCAGCTTCGCCACGAAGCCGGACAGCGGCGGGATGCCGGCCAGGTTGAGGGCCGGCACGAGGAAGAGGGCGCCCAGCAGTGGCGACAGCCTGGCCAGGCCACCCAACTCGCCGAGTGAGGTGGAGCCGCCCACCCGTTCCATCAGGCCGGCGACCAGGAACAGCGTTGCCTGGATGGTGATGTGGTGGGCTGCGTAGTAGATCGAGCCGGCGAGCGCTGCCGGAGTGGCCAGGGCGACGCCGAACACCATGTAGCCGATGTGGCTGACCAGCGTGAACGACAGCATCCGCTTGATCTCGGTCTGCGCGATCGCGCCCAGGATCCCGATGACCATCGTGGCAACGCCGGCTATGCCGAGGACCACGGTGAGCGGTTCGGCCTGGAACAGCAGGGTCTGGGTGCGGATGATCGCGTACACCCCCACCTTGGTGAGCAGGCCGGCGAACACTGCCGTCACCGGCGCCGGGGCGGTCGGGTAGGAGTGCGGCAGCCACGCCGAGAGCGGGAAGACGGCGGCCTTGATGGCGAAGACGGCCAGCAGCATCACCTGCAGCACCCCGCGCACCTCCACCGGGAGCTCGCCAAGCCGGAGTGCCAGCTGGGCGAGGTTCACCGTCCCGGTCGCCGCGTAGGTGCTGGCGATGGCGACGAGGAACAGCGCAGAGGAGACCAGGTTCACCACGACGTAGACACTGCCGGCCCGGATCCGGTCCTCGGTGCCGCCCATGGTCAGCAGCACGTAGGAGGCGAACAGCAGCAGCTCGAAGCTGACGAACAGGTTGAACAGGTCGCCGGCCAGGAAGGCGTTGGACACCCCGGCGACGAGCAGCAGGAACGTCGGGTGGAAGATCGACACCGGGGTCTCCCGGCGCATCTCGTCCTCGTCCTGGCCGGTGGAGAAGACCAGGACGGCCAGCGAGACCAGCGCGGCCACCAGGAGCATCAGGGCCGCCAGCCGGTCGGCGATCAGCACGATGCCGAGCGGCTTGGGCCAGTCTCCTACCCACAGCACCAGCGGGGCGGTGTCGGTCACCCGGACCAGCACGGCGGCCACCACGCACACCGCTGCGACGGCCGTAACCGAGACGGCGCGCTGGAAGGCTGGATGGCGGCCGGAGAGGAAGGTGACCGCAGCGCCGAGCAGGCACAGCAGGGTGGGGACGGCGAGCAGGTTGTTCATTCGCTCACCACGTCCTCGCCGGTGTCGGAGAAGCCGAGGTCCTCGTAGGTCTCTGAGGTCAGGTCGGCCTCGGCGAGGGCTGCGATCCGGGCATCCTCGATGTCGTCGGCCACCTCGTCGTTGCCGTTGATCTGGAAGCTCCGGTAGGCCATGGTCATCACGAACGCAGCCACGCTCAAGGTGATCACGATCGCGGTCAGCACCATCGCCTGGGGCAGCGGGTCGCTCATCGACGCCGCCGGGGTGAGGCCGATGATCGGGGCCCCGCCGGCCGGCCCGGACGCCACCAGGAAGAGCACGTTGACGCCGTTGCTGGCGAGCACCACCCCGACCAGGATCCGCGACAGCGAGCGTTCGGTGATCAGGTACACCCCGCAGGCGATCAGGATCCCGGCCACCACGGCGAGGGTCAGGTTGGCCGGCATCAGGTCCACCTCCGTCCCGGCATGGCGTGGTGGGAGTCGGGGACCGGTGCGGGGGTCAGCTCTTCCCTGGCGTGGACGTCGATGCCGGTGCCGAGGCTGCGGCCGAGGTCGAGCATCATGCCGAGCACCACCAGGTAGACCCCGATGTCGAACATGGTCGAGGTGACCAGGTGTATGTCGCCGAGCAGCGTCCAGTCGCCCCACGGGGTGGCCAGGCTCACCAGGCCCGGGATCCGGAGGTGGACGTCGTAGCTCTGGAAGATCAGGCCCCCGAAGGCGAGCGGGAAGACCGCGGTGGCGACCGACAGCACCAGGCCGCTGCCGAGCAGGGCGCCCGCCGGTACCGGCAGCGCCTCGTCGAGCTCCTGGCCGCCACCGGCGAGGTAGCGGATCAGCAGCGCCGTGCCGGCGACCAGGCCGCCGGCGAACCCGCCGCCGGGCAGGTTGTGGCCTGCGATGAGCAGGTAGAGGGAGACCAGGATCATCACCGGGAACAGCAGCCTGGTCACCACTTCGAAGATCAGTGACCGCTGCCCGGCCGGCAGCGACC
This sequence comes from uncultured Propionibacteriaceae bacterium, assembly GCA_964421325.1. Classification (GTDB taxonomy): domain Bacteria; phylum Actinomycetota; class Actinomycetes; order Propionibacteriales; family Propionibacteriaceae; genus Propionicimonas. The sequence goes on along the minus strand of CAYQXH010000025.1, from coordinate 4,758 downwards.
GGCTGCCCTGCAACCAGCCGCGGGTCGGCCCCTCCGGCGGCACGGCCGGGCGCTGCAGCGGTCCGGCGCGGCCCCGTAGGAAGATCAGGCTCGCCACCCCGGTGGCCGCGATGCTCAGCACTGCGATCTCGCCGATGGTGTCCCACGCCCTGGTGTCGACCAGCACGACGTTCACGATGTTGTTGCCGTAGCCGAAGGAGTAGGCGGTCTCGTGGTACGGCGCTGACACCGGCGTTGCCGTCCGCGAGCCGAGCATCAGCAGCGCCACCAGGCTGAACGCCAGCCCGGTGCCGGCTGCGATCACGATCCGCCACCACCGCCCGGAGGTGTGCGGCCGCTCGGTGAAGAACTTGGGCAGCTTGCGCAGCACCAGCAGGAAGACCAGCAGGGAGACGGTCTCCACCAGCACCTGGGTGAGGGCGAGGTCAGGGGCGCCGTGCAGCAGGAACAGCACGCCGGTCCCGTAGCCGGTGACGCCCAGCAGCAGCACCGCCCGCAGCCGGCCGCGGGAGAACGCGACCAGGACGGCTGCTGCGGCCGTGAGCAGTCCGACGACCACCTGACCCCAGTTGTCCGCCAGGACAACGGCCGGCCAGGTCCGGATCGCCGAGAGGGTGATGAAGATCGAGGCGGTCACCACCACCAGGATCGTCCCGACGTACTGGGCGAGGGAGCCGCGCTGCGTGCGCGCGGTGATCTCGACCGCGAGCCGGTCGATGCCCAGCATGGTGGCCCGGTAGAAGTCGACGGCGGCCGGCACCTTCGGGAAGGTCTGCTGGACGGCCGCGATCTGCTCTCGCTGCCAGAACAGGACGGCGCCGCCGGCGATGGCCAGCGCCGAGGCCAGCAGCGGGAGGCCGAGGTCCGGCACCAGCTTCAGGCCGTGACTGGCCTCGCCCAGCTGCAGCGACTCCGCGTACGGGGTGAGCGCTGCGGTGAGCGGGTCGCCGAGGAAGCCGGCGGCGAGGCAGGCGAGGCCCAGCAGTGCCGGGGCGGCGACGAACCCTGCGGCCGGGCTGTGGGCGACCACTGCCTGCGGGACCCTGGCCTTGGTGCCGAACGCCCCCCACCAGAACCGGAGGGAGTAGGCGACGGTGATCGCCGAGCCGAGGACGACCACGACGGTGAGCGCCCAGGCCGGAACCGGGGCGATGCCGGTGCCGTCCCCGGTGACGGCCAGGTTGAGGACGCCTTCGAGGCCGGCCTCCTTGGCGATGAAGCCCAGCGTCGGCGGGATCCCGGCCATGGAGGCAGCGGCGATGCCGGCGATCGCAGCTGTCACCGGCAGCCGGCGCCGCAGGCCGCTGAGTTCGCTCAGCTTCCGGGTGCCTGCTGAGTGGTCGACGACCCCGACCACGAGGAACAAGGTGGCCTTGAACAACGCGTGCGCCACCACCATCGCCAACCCGCCGAGGGCAGCTGCCCGGGTGCCGGTGCCGAGCAGCAGGATCAGCAGCCCGAGCTGGCTGACCGTCCCGTAGGCGAGCAGCAGCTTGAGGTCGTCCTGCCGCAGCGCCCGCCACCCGCCGAGGAACAGGGTCAGCGCTCCGAGCACCCACACCGCCGGACGCCAGCCCGGCGAGTCGGCCAGTACCGGAGCCAGCACGGCAACCAGGTAGACGCCGGCCTTCACCATGGCGGCGGCGTGCAGGTAGGCCGAGATCGGGGTCGGTGCAGCCATGGCGCCGGGCAGCCAGAAGTGGAACGGCACCAGCGCCGACTTGCTGAGCGCACCGGCAAGGACGAGGAGGGCAGCGAGGGTGACGGCCGGCCCGGACGGCGGCGCGGCCAGGATCGCGGCGAGGCTGAACGTCCCGGCGGCCCGGCCTAGGACGAGGAAGCCGACCAGCATGGCGAGCCCGCCGGTGGTCGTGACGATCAGGGCTGTGAGCGCCGCTGACCGATTGGCGCGGCGGGTGGGGTCGTGGCCGATCAGCAGGTAGGAGAAGACGGTCGTGGCTTCCCAGAACACGTAGATGGTGATCAGGTCGTCGGCCGTGACCAGGCCGATCATGGCCGCACAGAAGGCGGTCAGCAGGGCCACCACCCGGGTCTGGGGCGGCTCGGCCTCGAAGTACCAGCGGCAGTAGAGCAGGACGAGCGCACCGATGCCGGTGACGACGAGGGCCAGCACCCACTGGACGATCCCGATGCTGAAGCCGAGCACCACGCCGAGGCCCGGGATCCAGGGCACGGACTCGGTCAGCTGCTGCCCTGCCAGGACCTGACCACCGATGCTGACCAGCCAGCCGAACGCCACGGCCGGGGCAAGGGCGGCCAGCAGGAAGGCGCGCTGCCCCAGCAGGCGGGTGAGCAGTGGGGAGAGCAGGGCGAGGACGAGGTGAACCGAGGTCAGCAGGATCAGAATGACGGCCACCTCCACCCGGGTCGTGTTCGTCAGACCTTACCGGGCGCGGTGGAACCGGTGCAGCCCGCGGACCTGCGCCGGGTGCTCGGCAGGGCCGCGCCGGGCCGGGCCCCAGTGCTGGCGCACCTGCGACAGGTACAGCCCCGAAAGTGCGCCTGACAAGGGCGGACCGCGGACAAAGGCGAAGGCCGGACCAAGTATGAGTTGGTCCGGCCTTCAGGTTCGTCCGGGCTGAAACGAGTCCCGAACCCGGAAGCCCGCCTGGCCCCACCCCCCGTCCAGGGGCTCCGGCGGATCGCTCCGCTGGCTGAGGACCTCGATTGCTGTCCGGCCGCTGACCCGGGCTTCCGTTCCCTTTCGGGACCGGCCCCTCGATCGGCGTAGGACAGTTCTACGCCGCAACTCCTGGGGCGCGCAAGGGGTTTTCCGAAGATTCTGCACGGAGTTTCGGCAGCTTCGTCTCAGGTGTTCACACCCGTCCCAGCGGCCCCAGCCGGGACGGTCGCGGGCAAGGAAAAAGCCGGACCATCTCATACCTGGTCCGGCCTGAGTCCATGTCTACCGGGTGTTCCGGTTCAGCCCGGGGAGCGACACGCTCAGGGGTCGCAGAACCTCTCCGATCCGGCTTCGCGAACCCCCTTCCACGGGTCCGGATCCTGAGTAGGGTGTCGTTAACCGGCCCCCGCGGGGGGCGTTCGAACCACTGAGTGGAACGAGGTTTCACATGAATGAACAAGGCCAGGGCGACACTCTCGTGAACCCCGTGGACACCACCGTCACTGTCAGCCGGTCGGTGTCCCAACCTGTCAAGGAAATCTGGAAATTGCTGGTGACCCGCGAGGGCGCCGAGGCCCTGCTCGGGGCTGGCGGCGAACTCGGCGACAAGGGTGACAGCTGGCACGCTGCGGACGGCACGTACGGCGTCATCCGGTCCTACCACCCGCTGGAGCAGATCCGCTTCAGCTGGCACGCGGCCGAGGAAGCTCCCAAGACGATCGTCGAGGTGGACCTGTCCGCCGATGCCGACGGCCAGACCACTGTGGAGATCCGGCACGAGCACATCCCGACCTACTTCGACGCCACGGCCATCACCCGCAAATGGGAGCGGGCGCTGGACAAGCTGGCTGCCGCAGCAGGCTGATCCACCCCGCCGCCGATCCGGGATCGGCGGCGACGGCCCGGTTGGTCCCGAGGGACATCGGGTCCCGGCTCGCAGCGTGGCGGGTCGGGACCCCGCCCCCCGGTTGTTGAACGCCGCCCACGGGGGACCACCGGTGGTGCGCCGGTCAGCCGGTCATCGCGTACCGACCGGAGGCCCTCGCCCTTGCCCGTGCCTTCTCGGCCTCCTCCTCGCGATTCTTCGGCGGGGCCGAGCTGGTCAGGTGTTGCAGCAGGTGCTGGGTGGCGTGCGCGATCTCGGCGACGGCCTCGTCGAAAGCCTCCTGGTTCGCCTTCGATGGGCGCGTCGTCCCGGCCACCTTGCGGACGTACTGCAGGGCCGCAGCGTTCACCTCGTCGGTGGTGGCCGGTGGATCGAAGTTGTGCAGCGTATGGATGTTTCGACACATGCCGGCGAGGCTAATCCCGCCATGGCCTCCGGCCAACCATCGCGGGGTCGGTTGTAATACCCACCCGGCCCCCGGCCCCCGGCCCCCGGCCACCCGCAGCCTCGCTACCCTCCGGACGGGACGCTACCCGTCCACCGGTAGCGTCGCCGGGCGAACGGTAGCGAGGGGGCTCACTCGCCGGGCGGCGGGTTGGTCGAGGACCGGTGGATGATCGTGCACGGCTCGAAGGTCCGCGGCGGCAGGTTCCCGATCGTGCCCTCGAGGGTGTGCTGGGCTGCGATCCGGCCCATCTCGTAGAAGGGGATCCGGACCGTGGTCAGGGCAGGGGCGAGGTCGGCTGCGATCGGCTCGTCGTCGTAGCCGACAACGGAGACGTCGTCGGGGATCCGCAACCCCATCCGGGCAAGCGCGAGGTAGGCGCCGATGGCCATCTGGTCGTTGCCGAGCAACAGGGCCGTGGGCGGCTTCTTGACGCGCATCAACCGCATGGTGAGCTCGTAGCCGCTGTCGATGCGGTAGTTGCCGTGGTGGACGGGGTGCCTGGCCGGGTCGAGTCCGGCGGCGGCCAGGCCGTCCCGGTAGCCCTGGATCCGCATCCTGGTGGCCCAGGCCGCCTCCCGCCCGGCGATGAAGGCGATCCGCCGGTGTCCCATCGCGAGCACGTGCTCCACCGCGGCCCGACCCCCGGCCAGTTCGTCGGGCAGGATCGAGGGCAGCCGGCCGTCCGGGGTGAACGCGTTCACCAGCAGGGTCGGCACGTGGCGGGAGATGTCGGGGAAGTCGACCTGCCGGGTACCCATGGCCGCGAAGATCAGCGCGTCC
>CAYQXH010000024.1:0-24842 GCA_964421325.1 uncultured Propionibacteriaceae bacterium | reverse complement strand
TACACGACCATCCAGAACTGGTCGACGAACGTGTACAACCTGGTCACCAAGCGCGCCACCTGCGACGAGGGCGCGACCATGGAGTGGATCGACGGCAACATCGGTTCCAAGGTGACCATGAAGTACCCGGCGGTCTACCTGCTCGGCGAGCACTCCCGCGGTGAGACCCTCTCGATCGCCTTCGCCGGCGAGGGCCAGCACCAGGACGCCGGCTCGAAGATGGTGCACGCAGCCCCGTACACCTCGTCCTCGATCATCTCGAAGTCGGTCGCGCGTTCCGGTGGCCGGGCGTCCTACCGGGGCCTGGTCCAGGTGCAGGAGGGTGCGCACCACTCGGCCTCATCGGTGAAGTGCGACGCGCTGCTGGTCGACACCATCTCCCGGTCCGACACCTACCCCTACGTCGACGTCCGCGAGGACGAGGTCTCGATGGCCCACGAGGCGACCGTCTCCAAGGTGAGCGACGACCAGCTGTTCTACCTGATGAGCCGGGGCATGGGCGAGGACGAGGCGATGGCCATGATCGTCCGCGGCTTCGTCGAGCCGATCGCCAGGGAACTGCCGATGGAGTACGCGCTCGAACTGAACCGGCTGATCGAGCTGCAGATGGAAGGGGCCGTGGGCTGAGGCCTGCGGCTAAGCGACCGAAAGAAAAGATGACTGTGACGACTGCTGTGCCCAACCTGGCCGAAGCCGTGGAGGCGACCGTCGCCTCCCACCTGCACCCGGTTCCCTCCTTCGACCTCGCCGACCATCCGATTCCGAACGGACGCGAGGAGGTGTGGCGGTTCACCCCGCTGCGCCGCCTGCGCGGGCTGCTCGACGGGGCCCCCAGCGACGCGCACCTCGACTGGCACTCGAACCTGCCGGCCGGGGTGACCCGCACCGAGGTGACCACGGCCGAGGCGGTCGCGCTCGGCGTGCCCGCGCCGGTCGACCGGCCCTCCGCGCTGGCCGTCGCCAACGCCGGCGGTGCCGTGGTCTTCGAGATCGCCCCCGGCAGCCGGCTGGCCGAGCCGCTGGTGATCGAACTCACCGGGCGCGGGGCGGAACAGACCACCTACGGGCAGGTGGTGTTCAGGATCGGTGCCCACGCCGACGCCACGATCGTGCTGCGGCACACCGGTTCGGCCCGCTACGACTCCAGCGTCTCCGTGCTGGTCGGCGACGGCGCGCAGCTCAACTTCGTCGGGCTGCAGGACTGGGCCGACGACGCCGTCCACCTCGGCCACGTCGGGTTGCGGATCGGCCGCGACGCCCGGGTCCGCACCGTGACCGCCAGCCTCGGCGGCGACCTGGTGCGCCTGGTCGAGACCGCCGAGTACGACGGTCCCGGTGGCGAGCTGGAGCAGTTCGGGTTGTACTTCGTCAACGCCGGGCAGCACATCGAGCACCGCCTGTTCGTCGACCACAACGAGCCGCACACCCGCAGCCGGGTCGACTACCGGGGTGCCCTGCAGGGTGAGGGCGCGCACTCGGTCTGGGTCGGCGACGTGCTGATCCGCAAGGTGGCCGAGGGCATCAACACCTACGAGACCAACAAGAACCTGGTGCTCACCGATGGCTGCCGCGCCGACTCGGTGCCCAACCTGGAGATCGAGACCGGCGAGATCGAGGGTGCCGGCCACTCCTCGACCACCGGCCGCTTCGACGACGAGCAGCTGTTCTACCTGCGGTCCCGCGGTATCCCGGAGGACGAGGCCCGCCGGCTGGTGGTGCACGGCTTCTTCGCCGACATCATCCGCAGGATCGGCGTCCCCGACGTGGAGAGCCGCCTGCTCGCCGCAGTGGAGAAGGAACTGGAGATCATCGTCGGCCCCTCGACAGCCACCGAAGCGCTGGGGGTCGCCAAGTGAGCTTCGTCCGTGCCTGCTCGGTTGCCGAGGTGCCGGTCGGTTCGGCGATCGGGATCGACCTCGGCGGCGACGCCGACATCGCCGTGGTGAACACCGAGGACGGCTTCTTCGCCATCCGGGACGTGTGCTCCCACGCCGAGGTGCCGCTCAGCGACGGTGACGTCGACGGGGCGACCCTCGAGTGCTACATGCACGGCTCCCGCTTCGACCTGCGCACGGGCTTCCCGCTGGAGCTCCCGGCCACAACCCGCGTCCCCGTCTACCCGGTCCGGGTGGATGGTGACCACGTATTCGTAGACCCAGACAACCCAATCGATTCCCAGGAGCAGTAACCAATGTCAGAACTCCGCATCAGCGACCTGCGCGTCGACGTCTTGACCGAGAGCGGGCCGAAGGAGATCCTCAAGGGGGTCAACCTCACCGTCCGCAGCGGCGAGGTGCACGCGATCATGGGTCCGAACGGGTCCGGCAAGTCGACCCTCGCCTACTCCATCGCCGGCCACCCGAAGTACGTCATCACCTCCGGATCGGTGACCCTCGACGGCGTCGAGCTGACCCACCTGAAGGTGGACGAGCGGGCGAAGGCCGGCCTCTTCCTCGCCATGCAGTACCCGATCGAGGTGCCCGGCGTGTCGGTGGCCAACTTCCTCCGCACGGCCAAGACCGCCCTCTCCGGCGAGGCACCGAAGGTGCGCACCTGGGTGAAGGAGGTCAATGCGGCCCTCGATCGCATCGGGCTGGACGGCACCTTCGCTGCCCGCTCGCTGAACGAAGGGTTCTCCGGTGGGGAGAAGAAGCGCAACGAGATCGCCCAGCTCGAGTTGCTGAACCCGAAGTTCGCGATCCTCGACGAGACCGACTCCGGCCTCGACATCGACGCCCTGCGGATCGTGTCCGAGGGCGTGAACCGCTACACCGCCCAGGGGGACCGCGGGCTGCTGCTGATCACGCACTACACGCGGATCCTGAACTACATCAAGCCCGACTTCGTGCACGTCTTCGTCGATGGCCACATCGTGGCCGAGGGCGGCGCAGAGCTGGCCGACCGCCTCGAGGTCGAGGGTTACGACCGGTTCGTGAAGGCCGCCAAGGTCGATGCCTGAACCGCTCACCGCGCTTGACCTGACCCGGGCCCCTGCGGCCGGGGTCGGTTACGACGTGGAGCGGATCCGCAAGGACTTCCCGATCCTGAAGCGCAGGATCGGGAACTGGCCGCTGGCCTACCTGGACTCGGCGAACACCTCGCAGAAGCCGGCGCAGGTGGTCGAGGCGATGGCGCGCCACTACCTGGAGCACAACGCCAACGTCGCCCGTGCGATGCACACCCTCGGGGCAGAGGCCACCGACGCGTTCGAGGGCGCCCGCGCCAAGGTTGCCGACTTCATCGGCGCCGCCGGGCCGCAGGAGATCGTCTTCACCAAGAACGCCTCCGAGGCGCTGAACCTGGTGGCGCACACCCTGGGCGGCCGGCTCTCCGCCGGGGACGAGATCGTCATCTCCGTGCTCGAGCACCACTCCAACATCGTGCCCTGGCAGCTCCTGGCCCAGCGCACCGGTGCCGTGCTCCGCTGGTTCGACATCACCGGTGACGGCCGGCTCGACCTGGCCGCGGCCGCTGCGAACCACCTCATCAACGAGCGCACCCGGATCGTGTCGGTCGCCTGGGTCTCCAACGTCCTCGGCACCGTGAACCCGATTCCCGAGATCGCCGCGATGGCCCACCGGGTCGGTGCGCACGTCGTGGTCGACGGCTCGCAGGGCGTGCCCCAGCTGCCCACCGACGTCGCGGCCCTTGGGGCGGACCTGATGGCCTTCACCGGCCACAAGATGCTCGGGCCGACCGGGATCGGGGTGCTCTGGGGCCGCTACGAGCTGCTGGACACCCTGCCGCCGTTCCTCGGCGGCGGCGAGATGATCGAGGTGGTGCGGCTCACCGGCTCCACCTTCGCGCCTCCACCGCGTCGCTTCGAGGCCGGCACGCCGCCGATCGCCCAGGCCGTCGGGCTCGGCGCCGCCATCGACTACCTGACTGCTGTCGGCATGGAGAACGTCGCTGCGCACGAGCAGCGGATCACGGCCTACGCCCTCAGCCGGCTGGCCGCGCTGGACGGGGTCGGGATCCTCGGGCCGACCGAGGCGGTCGACCGTGGGGGAGCGATCGCTTTCACCCTCTCGACAGCCGACGGCCTCGAGGTGCACCCGCACGACGTGATGCAACTGCTCGACTCCCACGGCGTTGCCGTCCGGGGCGGGCACCACTGCGCGCGGCCACTGCACGACCGGGTCGGGCTGGGTGCAACCAGCCGCGCTTCCGGGTACCTGTACACCACCCTGGCGGAGATCGACGCCCTGGCCGACGGGCTGGAGTACGTCCGGGACTTCTTCGGAGGCAAGCGATGAGTGTTGAGGCGATGTACCAGGAGATCATCCTCGACCACTACAAGGCCAAGCATCACAGCGGCCTGCGGGAGCCCTACCAGGCTCAGGTGGCCCATGTGAACCCGACCTGCGGTGACGAGGTGCTGCTGCGGGTCGCGCTCGACGGCGACCGGGTCGCCGACGTCTCCTACGAGGGTGTCGGCTGCTCGATCTCCCAGGCCTCCACCTCGGTGATGGCCGACCTGGTGATCGGCAAGACCGTCACCGAGGCCCTCGGCCTGCATGCCGACTTCACCGAGATGATGCACTCCCAGGGCCGGATCGAGCCCGACGAGGACCGCCTCGAGGACGCGGTCGCGTTCATCGGGGTGGCCCAATTCCCGGCCCGGGTGAAATGCGCCCTGCTGGGCTGGTCGGCGTTCAAGGACGCCGCCGCGCAGGCGCTGGCAGCTGCCGGCGCCGGGAAGGAATGAAGATGACCCAGAACACCCGCCCATCGGACCTGGTGCAGGACACCTTCCCCGACGAGCTCGGCGCCGCCCGCCCGAGCGAGGAGGACGTCCTCGAGGCGATGAAGGACGTCGTCGACCCGGAGCTGATGGTCAACGTCGTCGACCTCGGCCTGGTCTACGGCGTGACGATCGATGACGAGCACAACGCCACCATCGACATGACCCTCACCTCGCCGACCTGCCCGCTCACCGACCGGCTGGAGTACGACACCCAGATGGCGCTGGAGGGCCTGGTCGGCTCGGTGACCATCAACTGGGTGTGGCTGCCGCCGTGGAGCCTCGAGATGATCACAGAGGACGGCCGGGAGCAGTTGCGTTCCATCGGCTACAACCTCTAGCCCGACCCGAACTGCACAAGCTGTGAGTTTTGGCGCCGAACTCGGGGCCAAAGCTCACAGCTTGTCGGTTCTCGGGGCCGCGCGGGCTTCCGTTGCGGACGGAAAAGTGATATCACTTAGATATCAGATTTCTAGTGAGGGAGTGATCCTCGATGTCCATTTCCGAAGCCCCGCGCGACGATCAGGAGACCGTGGGCGGTGAGCCTGCCGGGGTCCCGGTCGGCCATGCCGGTGCCCGGGTCGACATCGCCGAACGCCGGGCCTGGTCGGTTTCCGGTGCCGTGGCGGTGCTCGGTTTCCTCTTGCTGCTCGGCGCTGCCCTCTGGCTGTTCATCCTGGCCGGCGGGGCAGACGAGACCGGCGGTGACGGCACCCTGTTCGGGGTGACCGGCGGCGTCCTCGCCATCGCAGCCGGCGTGGTGGTGAGCGCCATCACCATCGTCGGGCCGGGCGACACCCGCGTGCTGCAGTTCTTCGGCCGCTATGTCGGCACGGTCCGGATCGCCGGGCTGCAGATGACCGTCCCGTTCGTCGTCGGACGGAAGGTCTCGGTCAAGGTCCGCAACTTCGAGACCCACGAGCTGAAGGTCAACGATGCCGACGGCAACCCGGTGAACATCGCGGCGATCATCGTCTGGCAGGTCGCCGACACAGCCAAGGCTGTGTTCGCAGTCGAGCGCTACACCGACTTCGTCGAGGTCCAGTCCGAGGCAGCCCTGCGGCACGTCGCCTCTTCCCACCCGTACGACAACGCCGGCCCGGGAGAGGAGTCCCTGCGCGGTTCCACCGACCTGGTGGCGCAGGAGCTGGCCACGGAGGTGGCGGCCCGGATCGCGATCGCCGGCCTCGAGGTCGTTGAGGCAAGGATCTCCAGCCTCGCCTACGCCCCCGAGATCGCCCACGCCATGCTGCAGCGGCAGCAGGCCTCCGCGGTGATCGCGGCCAGGGAGAAGATCGTCGAGGGGGCGGTGAGCATGGTGCAGGGGGCCCTGCGCCAGCTCGAGGCCGACGACATCGTCACCATGGACGAGGAACGCAAGGCCGCCATGGTCTCGAACCTGCTGGTGGTGCTGTGCAGCTCGTCGCAGGCCACCCCAGTGATCAACACCGGATCCCTCTACACCTGAGATGGCCGAGCCGACCGGGTCCAGCCCGCAGCGACCGGAGCGCAAGCCCGTCCTGCTGCGGCTGGACCCGGTCGTGCACGAGGCCCTGGCGCAATGGGCGGCGGACGACCTGCGCTCGCTGAACGCGCACATCGAACTGCTGCTGCGCGACTCGCTGAAGCGGGCGGGCCGCACCCCGAAGAACGCCGGTCCGCTCCCGAAGCGGGGCCGTCCGTCGGCCTCCTGAGGGGTGCGATCAGCGGGGAGTGAGGTGGACGCCGGCCAGCATGCAGCGCACCGAGCCGCCGGCGAGTTCGATGGTCGGGATCGGCAGGGGCAGCAGCGTGGCCGAGCGGCCGATCGTTGCCCGCTGCTCGCCGGTGAGCGCTGCAGCTGCCCGGGCCGAGAGGGCCAGCAGCCGGCCGTCCCTTCCGGTGAGCTCCAGCGCGTTCCCGGCGAAGTCGGCCACCTGGGCGAAGCTCAGGTCCAGCACGGTCCGGCCGCTGTCGGCGAGCCGGTCGGCCACCTCGGCCCGGCGCTGGTCGTCGCTGATCGCTGCCAGGCAGACCAGCGCGTACTCGGTGGCGATGGCGAGGAGCACGTTGGTGTGGTAGATCGGCCGGCCATCGGCGCCGGCGGTCGGGAAGGCCATCGGCTCGTAGCCGAAGGCGGTGCAGAACCGTTCCAGGATCACCGGATCGGCCCGGTGCGAGCTGGCGACATAGGCCACCCGCTCCAGGTGGTCGAACACCATGGCCCCCGTGCCCTCGAGGAACAGGTCGTCGTACTCGAGGCCGGAGTAGTCGATCACCTCCTGCACCCGGTAGGTGCTCTTCAGCAGCTCGATCACATCGCTCCGGCGCTCCCGGCGCCGGTTCGGCGCGTACATCGGGTAGATCGCGATCCGCCCACCGTGGTGCGTGGAGAACCAGTTGTTCGGGAACACCGAGTCCGGCGTGTCGAGCTGGCCGAAGTCGTCGAACACGTGCACCCGCACCCCGGCCTCGACCAGGGCGTCCACGCAGGCGTCGAACTCGCTCAGCGCAGCCCTGGCCACTGCCTCGCCCACCGACTGCCTGGGCGGGGCCTGGAAGGCATTGTCGGCAAGGGTCTGGGGGTTGACGGCGAACCGGTGCGGCCGCACCATCACCACGGCTGTCGGTGCCTGAACGTTCCGGAAGTTCACCCTGTCTCCTGATCCTCGCCGTCAGCTTAGGGTTTGGGAACCGGCCCGGTGGGGCAGGATGGGCGCGTGATTCGAAACCTCGGCTGCCACCTGGAACTGTCCCTTTCCGGACCCGCTGAGCTGGTCTTCTCGGTCAGCGCAGCGAAAGGGGTGCCGCTGGCTTCGGAGTCGCTGCTGCTCAGCGTCGACGGGAAGAGGGTGACGCCGGCAGAAGTGCTGGACGACCACGGCACCAGGCTGCACGTGCTCGGCGCGGACGGGGGGACCGTCGTCCTCGACTACGCTGCCGTCGTCGATGGCCAGGCCGAGCCGGCAGAGGTCACACCGGTGGACCGGCTCCGCTACCTGCGCCAGAGCCGCTACTGCGAGGCCGACTCGCTGGGGCCGACCGCAGCCGCCGAGTTCGCCGGGCTCAACGGCGCGGCCCTGCTGATCGCCGTTGCCGAATGGGTGAACCAGAGGATCGCCTACGTCTCGGGGTCCAGCGCCGGCACCGACAGTGCCCTGGACACGCTCCTGGCCCGCCGCGGGGTCTGCCGCGACTTCGCCCACCTCGTGATCGCGCTGCTGCGGGCCCTCGGAGTCCCGTCCCGGCTGGCAGCGGTGTACGCGCCCGGGCTGAGCCCGATGGAGTTCCATGCCGTGGCTGAGGCGCTGGTCGAGGACGAGTGGTGGGCAGTGGACGCCACCAGGCTGGCGCCGCGGCAGAGCCTGGTGCGGGTCGCCACGGGACGCGACGCCGCCGACACCGCGTTCCTGTCCAGCTTCGGGGCGAATGTCGAGCTGACCGGGCTGGAGGTCTCAGCTGTCGTTTCCGACTTCGTGCTGGACGACCAGGCCAGCCTCATCCGGCTGCGCTGAACTCCGGATCGGCGAGCGTCTCGGCCAGGCCGTGCCGGGCGATCCCGGCCAGCTGGGGCAGGTCGTCGCTGGAGAGCTGGAAGACGGCAGCAAGGCCGAGTGCCCAGGCCCAGGCCCGGGCCCAGACGGCTGCGTCGTACTTGCCGGAGAGGCTGCACCGCGCCCGGAAGCAGCGCCGGGACCCGGCGTCGAACATCAGCCAGGCCACGGCCAGGTCGCTGGCCGGGTCCCCGCTGCAGACGTCGCCGAAGTCGATCACGCCGCGCAGCCCCCCGTCCGCGCCGAGCAGCAGGTTCATCGGGTGCACGTCGCCGTGCAGCCAGAGTGGGGCCCCCGGCCACTCCGGGACGGCCGCTGCCCGGTGCCAGTCGGCAAGGGCCCGCTCGCCGGCGACCCGGAGGATCCGGGGACCCCACTGTTCGGCCCTGGCCGCCAGCGGGACCCCCCGGAACGGGTTGTCCGGAGCGTCCGCTGCTGCCGGCACGTGCAGCGCCACCAGGAAGTCGGCCAGCCCGGCGGCCGCGGCGCTGCGGCCGGCAACCGGCACGCCGGCGGCGCTGTGGCCGGGCAGCCGGGGCACAACCGTCCAGCGCCACGGGTAGCCGTGGGCCGGCCGGCCGGCGAACACCGGCACCGGTACCGGGGTGGGCAGCAGGGGAGCGATCCGGGGGAGCGCAGCGATCTCGTGATCGATCAGCACTGCCGCCGCGCGGCGCCGGGGGAGCCGGACCAGCAGGTCGGGACCGAGCGCGAACAGGTCGTTGTCCCAGCCGTGGCCGAACGCGACGACATGGGGGTCGGCGAGGTGCGGACACTGCTCGGCAACCAGCCGGGTGACGAGCCGGACGTCGATGCGGACCTCGGCTGCGGGAATGTCGGCCACCGCGACAGGGTAGCCTTGCACGGCGATGTTGGTGGCAAGGGAAGTCGAGGTCCGGGCGGGAGCCCGGCTGCTGCTGTCCCCGGCGTCCTTCCAGGTCGCCGCCGGTGACAAGATCGGCCTCGTCGGCCGCAACGGCGCCGGGAAGACCACGCTCACCCGGATCCTCGCCGGCGAGTCCCTGCCGGCCGCGGGCACCGTCACCCGTTCCGGGCAGATCGGCTACCTGCCGCAGGACCCGCGCACCGGGGACGTCACCCAGCTCTCCAAGGACCGGATCCTCTCGGCGCGCGGACTCGACCAGATCCTGCGCCGGATCAACGCCCACACCGCTTCGATGGCTGAGTCCGAGGGCGCCGAGCAGGAGAAGGCGATGGACTCCTACGCCAGGGCAGAAGCAGAACTCGCTGCTGCCGGTGGGTACGCAGCCGAGTCCGAGGCCGCGCGGATCGCCGCCAACCTCGGGCTCCCCGACCGGGTGCTCCAGCAGCCGATCGGCACCCTTTCCGGTGGCCAGCGGCGGCGGGTAGAGCTCGCGCGGATCCTGTTCTCCGGCGCCGACAACCTGCTCCTCGACGAGCCCACCAACCACCTGGACGCCGACTCGATCGTCTGGCTGCGCAGCTTCCTCGCCGCCTACCCGGGCGGCCTGATGGTGATCTCCCACGATGTCGGGCTGCTGGAGGCGACCGTCAACAAGGTGTTCCACCTGGACGCGAACCGGGCAGAGCTGGACATCTACTCGATGGACTGGAAGCGCTACCTGCTGCAGCGCGAGACGGACGAGAAGCGGCGCAAGCGCGAACGCGCCAACGCCGAGCGCAAGGCGGAGACGCTGATGGCGCAGGCCGACAAGATGCGTGCGAAGGCGACCAAGGCCGTTGCGGCGCAGAACATGGCCAAGCGGGCCGAGCGGCTGCTCTCCGGGCTCGAGGAGCACCGGGCCGTCGATCGCGTCGCGAAGATCCGCCTGCCGAAGCCGGCGCCGAGCGGCAAGACGCCCCTGACCGCCACCGAGCTGAGCAAGTCCTACGGTTCGCTGGAGGTGTTCACCGACGTGGACCTCGCCATCGACCGCGGCTCCAAGGTCGTCGTCCTCGGTCTGAACGGTGCCGGCAAGACCACCCTGCTGCGGATCCTGGCCGGCATCGAGGACTCCGACACCGGCAAGGTGCTCCCCGGCCACGGCCTGCGGCTGGGCTACTACGCCCAGGAGCACGAGACGCTGGACGTCACCCGCACCGTGCTCGAGAACATGGTCACGGCGTCACCGGAGCTGAACGAGACCGAGGTCCGCAAGATCCTCGGCTCCTTCCTGTTCACCGGCGACGACGTGGAGAAGCCGGCCCGGGTGCTGTCCGGCGGGGAGAAGACCCGGCTGGCACTGGCGATGCTGGTGGTCTCGGCCGCCAACGTGCTGTTGCTGGACGAACCGACCAACAACCTCGACCCGGCCTCGCGCGGCGAGGTGCTGAACGCCCTGCGCGACTACGCCGGTGCAGTGGTCCTGGTCACCCACGACGAGGGCGCAGTGCACGCCCTCGAACCCGACCGGGTGCTGCTGCTGCCCGACGGCGACGAGGACCTGTGGAACCCCGACTACGCGGACCTGATCGCCCTCGCCTGATCCCAAGGGCTTCGTCTAGAGCAGTTCGCAGGCCTCGGTGAGGACGCTGCGCAGCATGCCGGCGATCTCGGCGAACTCCGGCTCGCCGATGGTGAGCGGCGGCGCCAGCTGGATCACCGGGTCGCCCCGGTCGTCAGCGCGGCAGTAGAGCCCGGCCTCGAACAGGGCCTTGGAGAGGAAGCCGCGCAGCAGCCGCTCCGACTCGGCCTCGTCGAAGCTCTCCCTGGTCCCGGTGTCCTTGACCAGCTCGATGCCGTAGAAGTAGCCGGCGCCCCTGACGTCGCCGACGATCGGCAGGTCGCGCAGGGCGTCCAGCTCGGCCCGGAATGCCGGGGCGAGCGTGGCCACGCGCTCGTTGAGGCCCTCCGCCTCGATCAGGTCGAGGTTCGCCATCGCCACCGCGGCCGACACCGGGTGGCCACCGAAGGTGAAGCCGTGCGCGAACGAGGTGGTGCCGTGCCGGAACGGCTCGAACAACCGGTCCGAGGCGATCATGGCGCCGATCGGGGCATAGCCACTGCTCATCCCCTTGGCGCAGGTGATGATGTCGGGCACGTACCCGAAGTCGTCGCAGGCGAACATCGAGCCGATCCGGCCGAAGGCGCAGATGGTCTCGTCCGACACCAGCAGGACGTCGTAGGTGTCGCAGATCTCCCGGACCCGCTCGAAGTACCCCGGCGGCGGCGGGAAGCAGCCACCGGAGTTCTGCACCGGTTCAAGGAACACGGCTGCGACGGTGTCCGCACCCTCGAACTCGATCGCCTCCGCGATCCGGTTGGCAGCCCACTGGCCGAAGGCGTACTCGTCCGCGCGGAGGTGCTCCGGCGCGCGGTAGAAGCCGGTGTGCGGCACCTTCACCGCGCCCGGAACGAGTGGCTCGAAGGGCGCTTTCGCCCCCGGGATGCCGGTGATCGAGAGCGCGCCGTGCGGGGTGCCGTGGTAGGCGACCGAACGCGAGATCACCTTGTGCTTGCCCGGTCGCCCGGTGAGCTTGTAGTACTGCTTGGCCAGCTTCCACGCCGACTCGACGGCCTCGCCGCCCCCGGTGGTGAAGAAGACCCGGTTCAGGTCGCCGGGGGCGTAGCCGGCCAGCCGTTCAGCCAGCTCGATCGCGGCCGGGTGGGCGTAGCTCCACAGCGGGAAGTAGGCCAGCTGGGCGGCCTGGGCGGCCGCTGCCTCGGCCAGCTGGGTGCGCCCGTGCCCGACCTGCACGGTGAACAGTCCGGCGAGGCCGTCGAAGTACGACCTGCCGTTGCTGTCCCAGATCCGGTGGCCCTCGCCGCGCACGATGATCGGCACGTCGTTCCCGAGGCCGCCGGTGTCGGTCGACTCGTACACCGAGTGCCGCGTGAAGTGCCCCCACAGGTGGTCGCGTGCCGCCTCTGCCAGCGGGGTCCCGTTGCGGGTGGTGGTGGTCGTGGAGGTGTCGATGCTCATCTGGTGCCCCAGTCGTAGTGCTGCTTGTTGAGTTTCAGGTAGACGAAGGTCTCGGTGTGCGTCACGCCCGGGATCGTCCGGATCTGGGTCATCAGCACTTCGAGGAGTTCGGCGTCGCCCTCGCAGACCACCTCGACCAGCAGGTCGAAGCTGCCGGCCGTGGTGACCACGTAGTCGATCTGCGGGATATCGCACAGTGCTGCTGCCACCGGGCCCACGTCGCCCTGGGTCTTGATGCCGATCATCGCCTGCCTGGTGAAGCCGACGACCAGCGGGTCGGTAACGGCGACGATCTGCATCACGCCGGTGTCGATCAGCTTCTGGACGCGCTGCCGCACCGCCCCTTCGGAGAGGCCCACCTCGGCCGCGATGCTGACGAAGGGTCGTCGGCCGTCGCGCTGGAGCAGTTCGATGATCCGCTTGCCGACGGCGTCGGTGAGAGCCGGACGCGGGTTGGCCGCAGGCGTCCGATCGGCAGGGGAGGCCCCGCGCTGTTGTGCCATGGATTGATCCTCCCTTACGATTGCCGCAGTTGGCAAACCAGCACGCTGCGGTATTCGTGGTAACAGGCATGAAGCAAATACGGATTATCTTGATGGATAGCAGCGGATATCTTCGCTCCACGAGTTGGGTGAGGATGAGACTGGAGGGGACGGATGGCCGAGGTGACGATCCTGCGGAACTTCGTGGGCGGCGACTATGCCGAGCCGACCACCGCTGCGGTGTCCGACGTTGTGGACCCGGCAACGGCGAGCGTGATCGCGCAGGCACCGGTCTCCGGTGCCGAGGATGTGGACCGCGCGTACGCAGCAGCTGCTGAAGCGTTCAGCTCCACCTGGGGACGGACGACGCCGGGGGAACGCCAGCTGGCGCTGCTGAAGATCGCCGACGCGATCGAGGCAAGGGCGGAGGAGTTCATCGCCCTCGAGGCCGAACAGACCGGGAAGCCACTGGCGCTGACCGCCTCGGACGAGCTCCCGCCGATGCTCGACCAGCTGCGCTTCTTCGCCGGCGCCGCCCGCATCCTCGAGGGTCGGGCGTCCGCTGAGTACCTGGCCGGGCACACGTCCTGGATCCGCAGGGAACCGATCGGCGTGGTCGGCCAGGTGACGCCGTGGAACTACCCGCTGATGATGGCTGCCTGGAAGATCGCCCCGGCCCTGGCAGCCGGGAACACCGTGGTCCTGAAGCCGGCAGAGACGACGCCGCTGACCACGCTCCTGCTCGCAGAGGTCGCCGCAGAGTTCCTGCCCCCCGGCACGTTCAACGTCGTCACCGGCGACCGGGAGACCGGCCGGCTGCTGGTCGAGCACCGGACCCCGGCGCTGGTCGCGATCACCGGTTCGGTCCGGGCCGGCGCGGAGGTGGCCACGAGCGCAGCAGCCTCGCTCAAGCGGGTCCACCTCGAACTGGGCGGCAAGGCCCCCTGCATCGTCTTCGACGACGCCGACATCGAGGCTGCTGTCGAAGGCCTCGGGGTCGCCGGCTTCTTCAATGCCGGCCAGGACTGCACGGCTGCCACCCGGCTCCTGGTGCACGAACGGATCCACGACGACTTCACCGCTGCCCTGGCCGAATTCGCAGCCGGGACCGTGGTCGGCCCGCCGGATTCCGCAGAAGCCCTGTTCGGCCCGGTGAACAACGCGACCCAGCTGGGCCGGATCTCAGGCTTCATCGACCGGTTGCCCGACCACGCCAGCGTCGCGGCCGGCGGACGGCGGCTCGCCGCGCTGGGCGAAGGCTACTTCTACGCCCCGACGGTCGTCTCCGGGCTGAGGCAGGACGACGAGGCGATCCAGTCGGAGATCTTCGGGCCGGTGATCACCGTCCAGTCCTTCAGCGACGAGCAGCAGGCCGTCCGCTGGGCCAACGACGTGGACTTCGGGCTGGCCTCCAGCGTCTGGACCAGGGATTTCGGTCGCGCGATGCGGGTGAGCAAGGAGCTCGACTTCGGCTGCGTCTGGATCAACACCCACATCCCGCTCGTCGCCGAGATGCCGCACGGCGGCTTCAAGCGCAGCGGCTACGGCAAGGACCTCTCCATGTACGGCTTCGAGGACTACACCCGAGTCAAGCACGTCATGGCCAACATCAACTCCTGAACCCGACCAAACCTGAGGAGGCGGCATGTCCGACCGGCAGCTACCCGAGCTGAGCCCGCTCACCACGTCCTTCGCCCGAGCGGCGATCACTCGGCGGACGGCGCTCACCGGCCTGGCCGGTCTTGCCGCCACCGGGCTGCTGGCAGCCTGCGGCTCACCGGGCCGGAACCAGTCGGCGGCCCCAGCAGCCAGCCAGGCGCCCAGTACGGCAGCCGACCTTTCGGACTCGGAGAAGCTGGTCAACTGGTCGAACTGGCCGCAGTACATCGACCTCGACGAGGAGGGCGGCGGGCGGCCCAGCGTCGAGGCGTTCACCAAGCAGACCGGAATCAAGGTCAACTACAACGAGGACTACAACGACAACGACGAGTTCTTCGCCAAGGTGCGGCCGCTGCTCGAGGCCGGCCAGGACACCGGACGCGATGTCTGGGTGAGCACCGACTGGATGGTCGCCCGACTGGCCCGGCTCGGGTACCTCCTGCCCCTGGACATGGCGAACATCCCCAACCTCGGCAACCTCGAGGAGTCGCTGAAGGACGTGCCGTTCGATCCGGGCCGGAAGTACTCGCTGCCCTGGCAGAGCGGCTTCGTCGGGATCGCCTACAACCCCAAGGCCACCGGTGGCCGCAAGGTGACCACCATGGACCAGTTGCTGCACGACCCGGCGCTGAAGGGCAAGGTGACCCTGCTCACCGAGCTGCGCGACACCGTCGGGCTGGTCCTGATCGAGCAGGGCAAGAACCTCGCCACGGTGACCGCGGAGGACTTCACTGCAGCCATCGCCGTGATCCAGGCAGCCAAGGAGGCCGGCCAGATCAAGGGCTTCACCGGCAACGAGTACACCAAGCCCCTGGCCTCCGGCGACACGGCCGCCTGCGCCGCCTGGACCGGCGATGTCGTCCAGTTGCGCGCCGACAATCCCGAGCTCGGCTACACCCTGCCCGAGCCCGGCTTCTCGATGTTCTCGGACAACTTCGTGATCCCGGCGATGGCGCAGCACAAGAAGAACGCAGAGACGCTGATCAACTACTACTACGACCCGAAGGTGATGGCCCTGGTCGCCGCCTACGTCAACTACGTCAGCCCGGTCGTCGGCGTCAAGGACGTCCTGGTCAAGCAGGACCCGGACATCGCCAACAACGAGCTGATCTTCCCAAGCGCCGAGACCCTCTCCCGGGCCCAGGTGTTCCGGTCGCTGACGGCGGAGGAGGAGACTGCGTTCAACCGTGAGTTCCAGGCCCTGGTGACGGGCTAGCCGGGATGGGGGCACCGCGCAGCCCGAGCGGCGAGCTCAAGCTCGACCAGCTCGTCCGGACCTTCGACGACTTCGTGGCTGTCGGCGGGATCAGCCTCGAAGTGCCGGCCGGCTCGTTCTTCGCGCTCCTCGGCCCGTCCGGTTGCGGCAAGACCACCACGCTGCGGATGGTCGCCGGGCTGGAGCAGCCCACGTCGGGACGGATCTTCCTCGGCCCGGAGGACATCACCGCCACGCGCGCCTACCAGCGCCGGGTGAACACGGTCTTCCAGAGCTACGCCCTGTTCCCGCACCTCAATGTGCTCGACAACGTCGGTTTCGGCCTGCGCCAGCTCAAGGTCGCCGACTGGAAGCAGCGCGCCATGGAGGCGCTGGAGCTGGTCAAGCTCAGCGACCGGGCGAAGCAGCGCCCGCGGCAGCTCTCCGGCGGCATGCAGCAACGGGTGGCGCTGGCCCGGGCCATCGTCAACCGCCCGGAGGTGCTGCTCCTCGACGAGCCGCTCGGCGCGCTCGACCTCAAGTTGCGGCGCGAGATGCAGATCGAGCTCAAGCGCATCCAGCAGGAGGTCGGGATCACGTTCATCCACGTGACCCACGACCAGGAGGAGGCCATGACCATGGCCGACACGGTCGCGGTGATGCGGGCCGGCCACCTGGAGCAGGTCGGCGCGCCGGCCGACCTGTACGACCACCCGGCGACGACCTTCGTCGCCAACTTCCTCGGCCAGTCGAACCTGCTGCCGCTGGAGGGGTTCACCGACCCGGGAGGTGAGTTCGTCACGGCGCACGCCCACGGCATCGGGCTGGTCGTGGACCGGGCCCAGCTCCCCGCCGGGCTGGTGGTCGGGCCGCAACTCTCGGCCACCGACGCGGCCCTGCAGCTCGGCATCCGTCCGGAGAAGCTGCGGATCCTCGGGCCGGCCGACCCGCCAAGCGCCAACCGGCTCGGCGGCACCGTCACGGACGCATCGTTCACCGGCGTGGCCACCACCTACCTGGTGGCCATGCCGTGGGGCCAGGAGCTCACCGTCACCCAGCCCAACGACGGTTCGGCCCGCGCCCAGCAGGGAGACGCGGTCACCCTCGGCTGGGATCCCCACCAGGCCTTCATCGTGCGGGAGGCGGACTGATGGCGTTCGCGCAGGCGGTGGTCGGGGGCAGCGCAAGACGCCCACGCGCCGCCCGCAACCGTGGGCTGTCCGCGCCGCTGCTCCTGCTCGCGCCCGGCCTGGCCTGGCTGATCCTGTTCTTCGTCGTGCCGACCATCTCGCTGGCGTCCCAGTCGCTGCAGTCCGGCGACATCGACAACGGCTTCGTCCTCACCTGGGAGTTCGGCAACTACGCCGATGCGCTGGCCCGCTACTGGCCGCAGTTCCTGCGCTCGTTCATCTACGCTGCCTCCGCCACCGTCGGCACCCTGCTGCTCGGCTATCCACTGGCCTGGTTCATCGCGCACCGCTCCGGCCGGTTCAAGAACCTGCTGCTGGTCCTGGTGGTGGCACCGTTCTTCACCAACTTCCTGATCCGGACGCTGGCCTGGCAGATCATCCTCACCGACGAGGGCTGGGTGACCACCTTCTTCCGGGCCACCGGGCTCACCAACGTGCTGCAGTTCGTCGGGCTGACCAGCAACGACTCCCTCCTGGGTTCGCAGTTCGCAGTGATCTGCGGCCTGATCTACAACTTCCTGCCGTTCATGGTGCTGCCGCTGTACACCTCGCTGGAGCGGCTCGACTTCCGGCTGGTGGAAGCCGCCGGTGACCTCTACGCGAACGGCTGGAACACCTTCTGGAAGGTGATCTGGCCGCTGTCGCTGCCCGGGGTGGTCTCCGGGACGCTGCTGACCTTCATCCCTGCCGCCGGTGACTACATCAACTCGAAGCTGCTCGGCAACACCCAGACGGTGATGATCGGGCAGGTCATCGACTCCCAGTTCCTGCGGGTGCTGGACTACCCGATCGCCGCGGCGCTCTCGTTCATCCTGATGGCCACGATCATCGTCCTGGTCGGCAGCTACGTTCGGGCGGCCGGCACCGAGGAGCTGGTCTGATGGCCTGGATCAGACGCAACACCGTCGTGGTGATCGGCTGGCTGGTGCTGGCCTACATCATGCTGCCGAACCTGGTGGTGATGGTGTTCTCCTTCAACAAGCCCAACGGCCGCTTCAACTACCAGTGGAACCAGTTCTCGCTGGACGCCTGGCTCAACCCGTGCGCCAGCCCGGGACTGTGCGAATCGCTCGGGCTCAGCCTCTGGGTCGCCGTCGTGGCGTCCCTGGTGTCGACGGTGATCGGGACGATGGCGGCGTTCGCGCTCGGCCGGTACCGGTTCCGCGGTCGCGGGGCGACGAACCTGCTGGTGTTCTTCCCGATGGCCACGCCTGAGGTGGTGATGGGCTCCTCCCTGCTGACGCTGTTCGTCGCGATCGGGCTGCAGGCCGGGCAGACCACCATCCTGATCGCCCACATCCTGTTCACGCTCTCGTTCGTCGTCACGACGGTGAAGGCCCGGGTGGCTTCGCTCGACCCGGCGCTGGAGCAGGCGGCCGCCGACCTCTACGCCACCCCGGCGAGCACTTTCTGGAAGGTCACCTTCCCGCTGGTGGCGCCCGGGATCGCAGCCGGGGCGCTGCTGGCCTTCGCCCTGAGCTTCGACGACTACATCGTCACGAACTTCAACGCCGGGGCGACGACCGTCACCTTCCCGATGTTCGTCTGGGGGGCTGCCCAGCGGGGCACCCCGGTGCAGATCAACGTCATCGGCACAGTCATGTTCCTCGGAGCCGTGGGCATCGTCGGGATCGCCCAGGCGGTCGGGGCAAGAAGAAGAAAGGGAGCGCACTGATGCGCGTACTGGTGGTTGGTGCCGGCGGGGTGGGTGACGCGGTCGCCCGCATCGCAGCCCGGCGGCGGTTCTTCGACCTGATGGTGATGGCCGACTACGACCTGGCCAGGGCTGAGGCGGCGGTGGCTGCCGCCGAGGCCGGCGGGGGAGCCGGCAGGTTCGTCGCGGCAAGGGTGGACGCCTCGGACCCGGCGTCCGTGACGGCGCTGGCCCTCGAGCACCGGGTCACCCACGTGCTGAACGCCGTCGACCCCCGGTTCGTGATGAGCATCTTCAACGGCGCCTTCGACGCCGGGGCCGACTACCTCGACATGGCGATGAGCCTCTCCCGTCCGCACCCGGAGCGGCCCTACGCCGAGGTGGGCGTGAAACTCGGCGACGAGCAGTTCGCCCAGGCCGGCAGGTGGGAGGCGGCCGGCCGGCTGGCACTGGTCGGGATCGGGGTCGAGCCGGGGCTCTCCGACGTCTTCGCCCGCTACGCAGCCGACCACCTGTTCAGCGAGATCGAGGAGCTGGGGACGAGGGACGGCGCCAACCTGGTGGTGCGGGACGAGAACGGCACGGAGATCTTCGCGCCCAGCTTCTCCATCTGGACGACCATCGAGGAGTGCCTGAACCCGCCGGTCATCTTCGAGCGTGACCGCGGCTGGTTCACGACGGAGCCGTTCAGCGAGCCGGAGGTGTTCGAGTTCCCGGCCGGGATCGGGCCGGTCGAGTGCGTCAACGTCGAGCACGAGGAGGTGCTCCTGATGCCGCGCTGGGTGGATGCCGGGCGGGTGACCTTCAAGTACGGGCTCGGCGACGAGTTCATCGGCGTGCTGAAGGTGCTGCACGCCCTCGGCCTGGACGCGACCACTCCGGTGCGGGTGAAGGGCGTGGAGGTCTCACCCCGCGACGTCGTGGCCGCGGTGCTGCCGGACCCGGCGACGATCGGGCCCCGGATGACCGGCAAGACCTGCGCCGGGCTGTACGTCACCGGCACCGGGAAGGACGGCCGGCCGCGGCGCACCTACCTCTACCACGTGGTCGACAACGAGTGGTCGATGGCCGAGTTCGGGGCCCAGTGCGTGGTCTGGCAGACGGCGATCAACCCGGTGATCGCCCTCGAGCTGCTCGCTTCCGGGGAGTGGTCCGGCACCGGGGGTCCGCGGACCGGAGGCGTTCGATGCCGTGCCCTTCCTGGACCTGCTCGCCGGCGCAGAGCCGGCCGGGTTCGGCTCGGCGTGGGGGCTGGAGGACCGGTGACGGCAACCCGGATCGAACAGTCCCGCAAGCTCGTCACCGAGATCCCGGGACCGCTCTCCCGCGAGCTCGCCACCCGGCGCCGGGCGGCGGTGTCCAGTGCGGTCGGAGTCGGCCTCGAGGTCTACATCGACCGGGCCGAGGGCGCCATCCTTGTCGACGTCGACGGCAACCACCTGATCGACCTCGGTTCGGGCATCGCCGTGGCCTCCGTCGGCCACGCCGACCCGGGCGTTGTGGCAGCTGTCACCGGGCAGGTGGCCCGGTTCACGCACACCTGCTTCATGGTCACCCCGTACCCGGGCTACGTGGAACTCTGCGAGAAGCTGGCCGAGGTCACCCCGGGAGACCACGAGAAGAAGTCGGCGCTGTTCAACTCCGGTGCCGAGGCCGTGGAGAACGCGATCAAGATCGCCCGCGTCCACACCGGGCGGCAGGCCGTGGTCGCCTTCGACCACGCCTACCACGGGCGCACCAACCTGACCATGGCGCTGACCGCGAAGGTGCAGCCCTACAAGCAGGGCTTCGGGCCGTTCGCACCAGAGGTGTACCGGATGCCGATGGCCTACCCGTACCGGTGGCCGACGGGGCCGGAGAACTGCGCCGAGGAGGCGTTCGCCCAGTTCGTGTCGCAGGTGCACGTGCAGGTGGGGGAGGAGAACCTCGCCGCGGTGATCCTCGAGCCGATCCAGGGCGAGGGCGGCTTCATCGTCCCTGCCCCCGGCTTCGTCGCCCGGCTGGCCCGGTGGTGCACCGAGCACGGCATCGTCTTCATCGCCGACGAGGTGCAGACCGGGTTCTGCCGCACCGGGGACTGGTTCGCCTGCGAGCACGAGGGCGTCGTCCCGGACCTGATCGCGACGGCCAAGGCCCTCGGCGGCGGCCTGCCGATAGCCGCTGTCACCGGAAGGGCGGAGATCATGGACGCCCCGGTGGTCGGCGGGCTCGGCGGGACGTACGGCGGCAACCCCGTCTCCTGCGCCGCAGCGCTCGCCGCGATCGAGACGATGGTCGGCAACGACCTGGCCGCCCGTGCGCGGCTGCTCGGCGAGGAACTCCAGCAGCGGCTGTCCCGGCTCGCTGCGGAGTTCCCCCAGATCGGTGAGGTGCGTGGCCGTGGGGCGATGATGGCGATCGAGCTGGTGCGCCCGGACGGGTCGAAGGCGCCGGACGCGGCCCTGACGAAGGCCGTGCTGGCCGGTTGCGCGCGCCGCGGCCTGGTCGCGCTCGGGTGCGGGACCTACGGGAACGTCATCCGGATGCTGCCGCCGCTGGTGATCGGAACCGACCTGCTCGCCGAAGCCCTGGACATCCTTGCCGAGTCTTTCGCGGAGGCTGTGGGCTGATCCCGGCTCAGTTACGCTGAGCGAGCTGGACGCCGCCAACGTAGCCGGCGGCCAGCGCGAGAGCCAGGTGCCGGATCGACTCCTCGGGCGGCAGGAACGTCGGATGGTGCAGGCCGACGCGGTGCCGCGACCCGCTGGCCGGCGCGCCGGTGCCGACGAACATCATCAGGATCGGTGCCAGCCGGGAGTAGTGCGAGAAGTCGTCAGCGCCGCACGAGCGGAACGGCTCGTGGGCCACCGGCAACCCGAGGTGGGTCAGCAGCGGGTCGACGAACTGCACCAGGCGGCGGTCGTTGTTCAGCACCGGGTCCCCGACCGTCAGCGTCACCTCGGCGCGCGCCCCCCGGGCCGCGGCGGTGTGCTCGGCCAGCCGCCGGATGGCTGCGTGCAGGTGCGTCCGGTCGCTCGCGTACATGGTGCGCATCACCCCGTGCAACGAGCCGGACTCGGGGATGATGTTGTGGGCCGTGCCGGCTTCGATCCGCCCGACCGTGACCACTGCGGGGTGCACCGGGTCGATGGTGCGGCTGACCAGCTCGTGGAGCCCGAGGACGATCGAGGCGAGGATCGGGACCGGATCGATCGCCACCTGCGGGTAGGCGCCATGGCCCGGCTCGCCGTGGACGACGATGTCGAACTGGTCGGCCGCTGCGTTCACCGCGCCGGCGCCGGTGCTGATCACCCCACCCGGCACCCGTGGCTGGACGTGACCCCCGATGACGGCCCGCACCTCATGCTCGATCAGCAGCTGCGACGACACCACGTCCTCGGCCCCGGAGGGCTGGGTCTCCTCCCGCGGCTGGAACAGGCCGACGAGGCCGACCGGCAGGTCGTCGACCCGTCGGGCGGCCTGCAGCAGCAACCAGAGCGCCGCCAGGTGCACGTCGTGGCCGCAGGCGTGCATGGCATCGCTGGTGGAGGACCACTCGACGCCGGTGCGTTCCACCAGCGGGAGCGCGTCGAGCTCCGCCCGGATGGCGACCGCAGGGCCGGGCGGGCCGACCCGGACCAGGAAGCCGGTGTCGGCAACCCTGGTGTGCCTCAGGTTCGGCAGTGCCCTGCGCAGCCGCTCGGCCGTCGGCCGTTCGGCACCGCTCAGGTCGGGGTGGCGGTGCAGCTCCCGGCGCAGGGCGCGGGCATGGGTCAGGTCCTGGTCGATGTGCTCCACCAGCCGGGCCAGCAGGGATGTGGCGGCAGCGTCCGGCCAGGTGGTCACCATGTGCTCATCTTTCCAGCGGGAGGGCTCAGGAGGACAGCGGCCGGAAAGTCTGGACGGTCAGGTCGATCGTCACCGATCCGCCGGCGACGTCCTCCGGCACCCGGTGGAAGGCGTTGGGCCCCATCGCGATCAGGTCGGCGGCCTGGCCGGCGGTCACCTGGACCTGCCGCAGCAGCACCCTGGTCTCCAGCAGGCCGAAGAACTCCGAGGTCGCGGCGATCAGCTGTTCGGCCTTGTCGGACGGCACCTGGAGCAGCCCGTGCCGGTCCCGCAGCCCGGCCAGGTGGCCCGGTCGCGGGGTGACGACCACAAGGTGGCCGTCCGGCCGCAGGACCCGGGCGAACTCCGGGACGTTGCGGGGCGCGAACACGCACAGGACGCCGTCCAGGCAACGGTCGCGGACCGGCAGGGGCTTCCAGACGTCGGCGACGACGGCTGCGATCCTTGGATCGGCCCGGGCCGCGGCCCTGGCCGCGGCCTTCGAGACATCGAGGGCCAGCCCGACGGCCAGCGGGTCGGTGCCGAGGGCCCGGGCGAGGTAGTGGGCAGTGCCGGAACCCACCTCGAGCAGCGAAGTCCTGCCGGCGAGCTGGGCTGCGACCTGCGCGGCGACCGGCTCGAAGATCCCGGCTGCATGGACCCGGGCACGGGCAGCCAGCATCGCGGGGGTGTCTGCGTTGACCGGCTCCGGTCCGCCCAGCAGGTTCGCGTAGCCCTGCCGAGCCAGGTCGAAGCTGTGCCCGTCCGGGCAGAGCAGGGAGCCCCGGACCAGCCCGAGCGCCGATCGGCAGAGCGGGCAGGCGAGCAGGTGGGTGGCCCCCTCGATTCCCACTACGCGGCCCGGAACTCCAGGCCGGAGCCGTCAGGGGCCTTCAGGGTGAGGGTGCTGCCATCGATGGCATAGCTGCTGGCGGCCTGCAGGGTCTTCAGCACCTGTGTCTCCTGGGCGCCTTCCTCAGCCTTGGCGCAGGCCATCTTGGTGCTCATCAGGGGGCCGGCCTTGAAGCTGTCACCAGAGACCTCGACGGTGCCCCGGAACGTGTTGCAGGCCTTGCCGGTGAGTTCGCCGTCCATGATGCTGAGGCTGACCGTCGTGCCGACGACCGGCGAGGACACCGTCCCCGACCCGATGATCCCGGAGAGCTGCCAGGTGGTTCCCTCCAGTGGCTTCGCCGGCTCGGGCGGGGCTGGCGCCAGGGTGAGCACGATGTTCCCACTGGCATCCAGCAGCTCCAGCCCGGTGCCGGCCGCACGAACGCCGGCCACAGCAGCCAGGGCCTTGGCGAAGGCCTGTTCCTGGCTCATCACCGCGGCCGGAGAGCAGGCCATCATGGTCATCGCGGCCGGGCTGACCTTGAGTTCGCCGCCGGTCTGGGTGTAGCTGGCGTTGAACCGGTTGCAGCTCGCGTTCCCGGAGACCCGGTCGCCATCGAACTCCAGCGTCGGCCGGTTGTCCGCGAGCGTGTTCGCGCCGGTGATCCCGGTGACCACCCAGCTGCTGCCGGCGAGGCTCGGGACTGCCACCGAAGGGCTGCCCGGGACGGCTGGACTCGAAGAGGTGCACGCAGCCAGCAGCGCGAGCAGCCCGATCGTTGCGATCACGTACTTCCTCATGGCGCCTCCTCGCGCTCGGTGGCCGCAGCGACGGCCGGGCTCCGCATCGCCTTGACGTCGGACCGGATCAGGAGCACCAGCCCCAGACCAGCCATGCCTGCGAACGTGAACCATTGAATCGCATACGAGAAGTGATTGCCCTCGGTCAGCTCCGGAGGGGTCACCGGAACCAGCCCGCCTGACTGGGCCGGGGTCATCTCGATCACGGAGACGAAGCCGTTGACCACGGGGTAGGGCAGGCTGCCGGCCAGCGTCGCGGAGTTCACCAGGCGGATGCTGTTCCCGGGTTGGGCCGGCGTCATCGCCTGCTGGCTGCCCTGCTCGTCGCGACGCACGTAGCCGACGATGGCCACCTCGCCGACCGGCGGGGCCGGCAGCGTCGCCGGGTAGTCCTCGTCGTTGCGCTTGGCGCCGAAGCCACGGTCGACCAGGACCCACGCCCCGGTGGTCGTCCGCAGCGGGGTGATCACCTCGTAGCCGCTGGCCGGACCGCTGTTGCGGTAGCGGACCAGGAACTGGTGGTCGGGATCGAACGTGCCCCGGACGGCCACCCGTTGCCACTGGTCGGCCTCGGTGATGGTCCGGTTGTAGACGGCGGCGAAGTCGGCCACCGGCGAGTTCTCGTGGACCACGACCGAGCTGTTCCGCTCCCGCCGCTGGTCCAGCCGATCCAGCTGCCAGCGGCCGAGGTTGACGAAGGCAGCCGCGAGGGCTACGACGAAGACGGCGAGCGCCAGCCAGCGCAGCCACGGCCGATCGCCGGTGGGGCGGGTCCCCATCGGCGTGCTGAGCAGCTTCATCCGGGGCCCTCCACCACCGACCCGCCGACGGTGTCGGCGCTGGTCAGCTCTGCTTTCCCGGACGGCTCCGGCGGCTCGAGTTCCGGTGGCCGGCGCTGGTCGATGGCGTTCGCCAGCATCACGGCCACGGTCGGCAGGACGGCAGCTGCCACCAGCAGGATCAGGTTCCAGGGCAGGGGAGTCACAGTGGCGGCGAGGAAGCAGGCCACCCGGACGGCCATGGTCCACAGGTAGCGGT
>CAYQXH010000023.1:0-25040 GCA_964421325.1 uncultured Propionibacteriaceae bacterium | reverse complement strand
CGAAGGTGGCCAGCGCGCCGTCGTAGAAGATCTCGCCGGTGTAGGTGCCGTGCGGGTGGACGCCGGAGAGCACCTTCATCAGCGTCGACTTGCCGGCACCGTTCTCGCCGCAGATGGCGTGGATCTCGCCACGCTGGACGCGCAGGGAAACGCCATCCAGCGCCTTCACTCCGGGGAACTCCTTCGAGATGTCGCGCATCTCCAGGATCAGGTCGGACTGGCCGGGCAACTGGTCTCCTCCCAGGACTGGCGGCGCGAGAGCCGCACGACAACGCTGTACGTGAGGGCAGTTGGGCACCGTTCGACCGGTCGGGGCGCCTCACCTGCCTGTTCGGCAATCTAGGCAGCGCTTTTAGGCCTGTCAACGGTCGTATCCGCGTCGTTATCGAACTGTTTTAATGGTTACTGGGCAGATTAATCAGCCGACTATTGGTCAAAAGCGCGTTCTGTTGCCCTATGCTTCCCCCATGTCCACGCTCTACGACCGCCCCTCACCGAGGGATCGGACCCGCGAGGACATCTACCAATTGATCCGCGGATCGCAGAACCTCACCCGCTCCACCCTCGTGGAACTGACCGGCCTGTCCAGCAGCACTGTCGGGCACGCCGTGGCCAAGCTGCTCGCCGACGGCCGCATCGCCGAGTCGGAGGCGCGGGCGAAGGGCCCGGGCTCCGGCAGCGGCAGGCCGGCGACGATCCTGAACGCCGTCTCCACCGGCTCCCCCACCGGCGCCATCGACTTCGGGCACAGCCACATCCGGGTAGCCCTCGGCGACGACATGGGCAACGTTGTCGATGAGGTCACCGTCCGGCTGAACGTCGACCGGATGTCCGCCGAGGGCATCGAGCTCGCCTGCCAGCATCTCGAGAAGCTCCGCTCGGCACACGGCGCCGGCCCGCTGTCCAGCGTCGTCGCCGGCATCCCCGGCCCGGTGGACGTGGTCACCGGGCTGGTCTGCTCGCCGACGATACTGTCCAGCTGGGTGGGCCTGTCGCCCGCACGCGAACTGGCCAAGCGGCTGGGTGTCCCCGTCCTTGCCGAGAACGACGCCCTGCTCGGCGCCTACGGCGAGCTGCACCGCGGCGCCGGCCGGCACCACCAGGACTTCGTCTACGTGAAGGCATCACACGGGGTCGGCGCCGGGCTGGTGATCAAGGGCCAGACCTACAAGGGGGCCACCGGGCTCGCCGGCGAGATCGGCCACACCGCCCTCGCCGGACGTTCGGAGCTGTGCCGCTGCGGCAACCGCGGCTGCCTGGAGGCGGTGATCTCGATGCAGTCGATCCGCGAGCAGATCGCCCACACCCATCCGCACCTCGACCCGTCGAAGATCAGCCCGGCCACCCTCGACGACCCGATCACGGCCCGGATCCTGAACGAGGCCGGCCGGACCCTCGGCAAGGTCCTCGCCGACCTGTGCAACCTGCTCAACCCGACAGCGCTGATCATCGGCGGCGAGCTCGGGGCTTCCGGGCCGGCCCTGATCGACGGCGTCCGCGCGTCGGTGAACCGGTTCGCCCAGCCGGCGACGGCCGCCGCGATCGAGGTGATGCCGGCGGCCCTCGGCCGCCGGGCCGAGCTGGTCGGCGCCCTGCAGCTCGCGGGCAACCTGGCCCGGCCATGAGCCACGAGGAGCTCGTCGCCTCCCTGGTCAACCTCGCCGGGGCGATGAAACCGCTGGAGACGAGGCTGGTTCGAGAAGCCGGCGCCCGGGTCGGCCAGCCGCAACTGGCCGCGACCAGTGCCGCCGTCCTCGCCGAGCTCCGCAGGCACCGGACGGCCACACTGCGGCAACTCGCCGCCGGCCTCGAAGTGACCACGACCGTCGTCCGCACGGCAATGGCCGACCTCGAACGTCGCGGCCTCGCCGCCGAGAACGAGCCCGGCTCGCGCCCGGCCCTGCAGACCTACCGGATCACGCCGGCCGCGGACGAGCTGAACGAGGAGACCCGGCGGCGAGCCGCCCACCACTTCGGCTACGCCCTTGCCTCGATGGCCGTGGAGGAACTGACCGCCCTCGACCGCGCAGCTTCAGCGCTGCGGGCACTGGCCGCTGCGATCGGCTACGAGTCGGAGGCGGGCCGCCCCGACTGACCGGCGTCAGCGGACGGCCAGGCCCCGGCGACGCCGGATCCGCCTCGAGACGGCGCTGAACGCCGAATCGGCCAGCATCCCGACGGCAAGGATCACCAGCATGTAGGCGAGCAGGCCGGCGGCGTCACCGAACTCCTGGGCGAAGGCCAGCCGGTTGCCCAGCGCCACCGCCCCCGGGATCACCACCAGCAGCTCGCCGGCCATCAGCGAACGCCAGGCGAACGCCCAACCCTGGTTCAGGCCGCCGACGTAGGACGGGAGCGCCGCCGGGATCACGATGAACCGGTAGAGCCGCCAGCCCTCCGCGCCGAGCACCCGGCCCAGCTTGAAGTAGGCCGGCGGCACCTGGTCGACACCGCTGAGCACACCGTTGGCGACACTCGGGGCGGCACCGAGCACCACGACGAACAGGATCGCCTGCTCCCCAAGCCCCAGGAGCAGGATGGCCAGCGGGAACCAGACGACACTCGGCATCGTCTGCAGGCCGGTCACCAGGGAGCCGATCGCCGCCCGCAGGGTGCTCGAGCGGGCCGCGGCCAGGCCGATCACCGTGCCGATCCCCACGGCGAGGCTGAAGCCGACGATGGCCCGCGCCAGCGTCCGGCCCAGCGCCTGCCAGAACTGCGGCTGGGAGCCGATCCGGCCGAGCTCAGCGAGAACCGTCGCCGGGCCGGGCAGCAGGTAGTCGGGACGCCAGCCGCTGAGCACCACCACCTGCCAGCCGCCGACGAAGATCAGCACGGCCAGCAGGATGGGCACCGGACCCCGCGTCCAGAGGCTGCGGGGGGACGGCCCCGCAGACCCGACGACCTCATCGGCCACAGCCTCCTCAGATGCTGAAGAAGTCGGCCTCGTCATGGACGGCCACCTCCTCCCGGAGCCGGCGGGTGAGGTCGGCAGCCATCCCGACAACCTGCACCGAGTCCATCAGCCGCGGCCTCGGCAGGTCGTTGCGCTGGGTGTGGATCACCCGCCCCGGACGCGACCCCATCAGGATCGACCGGTCGGCCAGCCGGACGGCCTCGCGGACGTTGTGGGTGACGAAGACGACGGTGAAGCCCGATTCCAGCCAAAGGGTCTCGATCAGGTCGTGCATCTGGTCGCGGGTCATCGCGTCGAGCGCTCCGAGCGGTTCGTCCATCAGGACGATCGCTGCCTCCTGGGCGAGCACCCGGGCCAGCGCCACCCGTTGCCGCATGCCGCCGGACAGTTCGTGCGGTCGCTTGTCGACGTGGCGGCCAAGGCGCACCCTCGCCAGCAGCTCGCGGGCCTGCCGGCGGCGCTCTGGCTTGTCGATCCCGCGCAGCCGGAGAGCGAGCTCGACGTTCTGGGCAGCGGTCAGCCAGGGCAGGAGGTTGCTCTCCTGGAACATCAGGGCCACCCCGCCCACGGCCGTGACGCTGCCGGAGGTCGGCTCCTCGAGGCCGGCAGCGACGGCGAGCATGGTCGACTTGCCGCAGCCGGACCCGCCGACCACTGCGACGAACTCCCCCGGCGCGATGTCCAGGTCGACGCCGTCAAGGGCCACCACCCGGCCGGCGCCCGAGCCGAACACCTTGCCCAGACCCGACAGGCGCAGCCGTCCCCGTTCGGCAACGGCTGCGCCGGCCGTCGCGGTCGGAGCCGCGGTCACGCGGAGACCCTCGGCTCGCCCCGGGAGGCCAACGCGTCGTTGAGCACTTCCACGTCCCACAGCCTCGCGAAGCCGTCGCTCGGCTTGTCCGGGAGCAGCCCGACGGCCGCTGCGTGCTCGGCCGATTCCTTGAGGGTTGCCGCGAGCGGATCGGCGCCGAACTCCAGGTTGGCCCAGGAGGCCTTCAGCAGTTCCGGCGGGATCTCCTGCTCGGTGATCCTCCTGATCTGGCCGATCACAGCCGCCTGGGCCGCCGCCGGGTCGGCCTCGATCTCGGCCAGCGCGTCGAGGTGGGCTTCGACGAAGGCCCGGACGGCGTCCGGGTGCTGCTGGACGAAGGCTGTCCGGGCGATCACGTTGGTGGTGATGAACCTGCCGTCGGGCCACAGGTCCCGCTCGTCGACGAGCACCTTGCCACCGGCATTGACCAGCCGGGTGGCGAAGGGCTCCGGCACCCACGCGCCGTCGATGTCGCCGGTGCTGAACGCCTGCACGGCCGCAGAGTTCTGCTGCGGCAGGATCGAGACGTCGCCGCCGCCGTCCTCGGTCGCGGTCAGCCCCTCCTGCTTCAGCCAGTAGCGCAGCGCGATGTCCTGGGTGTTGCCCAGTTGCGGCGTGGCCAGCCTCGCCCCGCGGAGCTGCTCGACGCCGGTGATGGCCGGCTTCACCACCAGGGCAGCGCCACCGGAGGTGGACCCGGCGATCACCCGGATGCCGGTGCCGTTCGACTGGATGTAGGCGGTCACCGTGGGGTTGGGCCCGATGTAGCTGATGTCGAGCGAACCGCTGAGGATGGCCTGGAGCACCTCCGGTCCGGCGTTGAACGACTTCGTGCTCACCTTCACCCCGAGCTTGCCGAACCGGTCGGCGAACTGGCCCTCGCCGTCGGCGATCAGGCCGGGAGCGTGGGTGAGGTTCGGGAAGTAGCCGATGTTGACCTGTTCAAGGGCCTTGGGCGCCGCGGCTGTGGCAGCGGAGCAGCCGGCCAGCAGCATCGCGGCCAGAGCTGTCGCCATGACGGCGACCGGGCCCGTTCGGTGTTGCCTGCTGGGCATCTGTGGACTCCTGACGACTTGGGGTGACACCAGGCGCGCACAGGGACCGGAAAATGGAGCAGCCGGGCCTGAACGGGCCCGGCTGTGGAACGTTGCGGGGCTCGATCAGCTCCGGCAACACATCTGGAGGCGCACGTCACCGAGCGCACCCGAAAGGGTGGCGGTGACCATGAGGCGTCCGGACATGGCGCAGAACCTAGCACGAGTTCCGGGCTGCACAAACTCACCAGCCCGGGTCGTGGACACCCCCGCCAACCTGCCGGAGCCGCCGGCCCAGTGGCCCGGGGA
This sequence comes from uncultured Propionibacteriaceae bacterium, assembly GCA_964421325.1. Classification (GTDB taxonomy): domain Bacteria; phylum Actinomycetota; class Actinomycetes; order Propionibacteriales; family Propionibacteriaceae; genus Propionicimonas. The sequence goes on along the minus strand of CAYQXH010000023.1, from coordinate 19,969 downwards.
GTGCGTTGCTGCTTGTGGGACGGCAGTGGCGGAAGCGGCCGGACCGGTCGGGGAATGCAGCTGCCGCCCGCGAATTCAACGGGGGCCGTGGAGCCGCCTTCGGGAATCGAACCCGAGACCTACGCTTTACGAGAGCGTCGCTCTACCGACTGAGCTAAGGCGGCGCGGCCGGTCTCCCGGCCGAGGCACAACTATAGGGGAACCGGGCTCGTCGGACCGACTCCGCCAGCACGGGCGGGTTGGCTCCAGAAGGCGGGCCGGGCCTCGTCAGCTGCAGCGCACGCCGTCGGCCGGGACCGTTCCATCCACCAGGTAGTCGACGACGATCCGGTCGACGCAGTCCGACTTGCCGCCGTAGGCGCCGTGGCCCTCGCCGGCGTAGGTGACCAGCACCCCCGAGGCGAGCTGCTCGGCCATGGAGACGGCCTGCTGGTAGGGGGTGGCGTTGTCGCCGGTGCCGCCGATCACCAGCAGCGGCTTGGCGTCGGTGCCCTTGAGCTGCAACTGGCGGGCCGGCCGGACCGGCCACAGCGCGCAGCCGTACTGCGGTCCGAAGTAGCGCCCGAAGATCGGGGCCTTGCCGATGTCCTCGGTCCACACCCGGTCGGCGTCCAGGACGCCTTTGTCCTCCCCGGTGTCCAGGCAGGAGATCGCCGGGAAGGCGTAGAACATCGAGTCGTAGTGGCCGTCCTCGTCGCGGGAGTTGAGGATGTCGGCCCCCCACAACAGGGCTTCACCGTCGCCGCGGGAGGCGGCGAACACGGCCGCTGCCAGGGTCGGCCAGGCCCCCTTGCCGCCGTACAGCATCGCGGCTGTCCCGGTGACGGCGAGGCTCTGGGTCAGCGTCCGCTCGGCGACCCGGATGGGGGTCCGGTCCAGCCGGTCGAACAGCCCGGTGATGGCGTCCAGGACTTCCTGCCTGGTGTCGCCCAGCCGGCAGGCCTGGTCGGCGCACCAGGCAGCGAAGTTGCCCAGGGCGAGGTCGAAGCCCATGGCCTGGATTACGTCGTCGTTGTCGGTGATGTTCACCGCGGCGTCCAGGACGAGCCGGCCGGTGAACCTTGGGAACAACTCGGCGTAGGTGGCCCCGATCTGGGTGCCGTAGGAGTAGCCGAGGTAGTTCAGCTCCGGGTCGCCGACCAGTTGGCGCAGCAGGTCGAGATCCCGGACGGTCTCGATGGTGGAGATGTGCTCGAGCAGCGTGCCGCTGTTCTCCCAGCAGGACTTGCCGAACTCGTAGGCGGCCTGGATCAGGGCCGCCCGCTCGCCCTCGTCGTCCGGGGAGAGGTCGAGGCTGTTGTAGGCGTCGGCCTCAGCGTCCCCGAAGCACTTCACCGGGGTGGAGCCGCCGGTGCCCCGAGGGTCCCAGCCGAGCAGGTCGTACTGTTCGAGGCCTTCGGTCTCGAAGCTGGCCACCAGGTCCCTGCCGGAGGCTCCCGGCCCGCCCGGGTTGACGAACAGGGTGCCGAGCTTCGGGGACCCGGTCGCGGCCTTGCGCCGCAGGGCGATCGTGACGGCCCGCTCCTGCGGTTCGGCGTAGTCCAACGGAGCCAGCACCTCGGCGCACTGGGTGCCGCCGTCGCAGTCGGCCCAGGCCGGCTGCTGCGCCAGGTAGCCGGTCAGGCCCTCGCCGGCGAGCCCGGGAACCAGCCCGGGAACTGCCGGGTCGACAGCCGGCAGGGTGGGCCGGTCGACAGCTGCGCCGGGGACCGCGGAGAGCCGGATCCCCGCCCCGCCGCTGGGTTGGGGCGCCGGTGCGTCGCACCCGGTCAGCAGCACGGACGCGGCGAGCAGCGCTACGCAGAGGCGGACGGCGGGCGGCACCAGCCCAGCCTAGCCAACCTCACCAGCAGTCCCGCCGGGACGGTTCGCCGCTCCCGCCGGTTCGACCGGGCAGACCCGGGCCAGCGGGCAGGTGACCCGCTCCTGGGCCACCTGCACCACCACTGCCTCGAGCGGGACGCTGTGACCGACGACGGTGCCGGCGCCCTCAGGGGTGCCGACAACGGCGCCCAGTTGCGGGGCGCGCTGGTGGAAGTCGGCGTAGAGCGGCTGCTCGTAGGCGAGGCAGCACATCAGGCGCCCGCACGCCCCGAGCAGCTGCGACGGGTTGTTCGGCAGGTCCTGGTTGCGGGCCATCCGCAGTGACAGCGGCGTCTTCGACGGGCCCATGGCGGCGCAGCAGAGCTCGCGTCCACAGGCGCCGCAGCCGCCGATGATCGCGGCAGCGTCGCGGGAGCCGATCTGCCGCAGGTCGATCCTGGCCTGGACGGTCCGGGCCAGGTCCACGAGCAGCAGCCGGAAGTCGACCCGGCCGGGCGCTTCGAAGTAGATGACCGCCTGCTGGTCGAAGTCGTCGCTCTGGTCGACGAAGTCGACCCCGACCACCCGCATGGGCAGCTCGTGGCGCGCGATCAGGTTGCGGGCGACGATCGCGATGCCGGAACGCCGGACGCGGTTCGCGGCGTCCCGCTTGAGGTCGGCGTCCGCTGCGACGCCGAGGCACTTCTCGAGGTGCCCCGGCCAGTCCAGTGGCACGGGTCCCCAGACGCAGTGGGCCACCTCGGCCCCCTCGCCGGTCGGGACCAGCACACGTTGGCCGTAGCCGAGCTGCAGGTCGCCGGCGTCGAAGTAGTACAACCTGCCCAGCGGCTGGAACGCGACTGCGATCACCCTGGGCATATCCGAACCCTAGGGGACTAGCTCTCGAGCCGCGGCTGCGGCTCGAAAGCTGAGGTCAGCCCTCGGTCGCCGCCCGGTCCGCCTTGTCCCTTTCCCTGCCGGACCGGAAGCTGCGGTCGAGGCTCCAGCCACCGCCACCGATGCAGATCAGCAGCACGCCGACGACCGCAAGCAGCAGCTCGAACTCGCCGAGGAAGCCCGGGCGCCCGGCGACGAAGGGACTCCAGTTGCCCCAGTAGACGAACGCCAGCGCACCGCCGGCGATCAGGGCGATGCCTAGTCCGGCCAGCCGCGTGAGCAGGCCGAGCACCAGGGAGAGCGCGATGAGCAGGGCGGCAGCCCCGGTGACGATCGCCATGATTCCCGGCTCGGGGATGATCGTCTTGGCGAACATCGCCTGGGCGGCCGGGATGTCGGTGAGCAGGTTCAGCCCACGGATGGCGAAGATGCCGGCGAGGACGAGTCGGAGCAGGAACAACCCGAGCGAGCCGAGGAACTTGTCGTTGGTCCGCTTGTGGACGACGACCGGTTCCGGTGCCACCTGGGGCTGCGGCGCCGGGGCTGCCAGGGCTGCGGCCCGGGCGTCGCGCCGGGCAGCCCGTTCGGCCGCCAGCTTCTGCTCCTCGTCGGAAAGCTGCTCCATCCGGGTGGGCTCCGGCTCGGGGCTGGACCCGGTGGTCGGGCTGGGTGGCCGGAAGATGGACTCCGTCGGCCCGACGGCGAAGGGCACCGGCCCGGCGGCAACCTCCCGGTGCAGTACCGCGGTGCTTTCGGCGTCCCCCGGCGCCTCGGTCACCGGGTGAGCTGGTTCGGCGGGAGCCTCGACGACCACTGTCGGCTCCGGTTCCCGCACGACAGCTGTCGGCTCCGGCTCGTTCACGACAGCTGTCGGCTCCGGCTCCGCCACCACGGCGGTCGGCTCAGCCACGACGGCTGTCGGTTCGGAATCGCTCGGCTCCGGTTCTGGAGCGACCTCCGTCTCGTCGGCCACCGGGGCCGGTTCGGGCTCAGCCGTCACGACCGTCGGCTCGGAGTCGCCGGCCAGGACCCGGGTGGGCTCCTCCTCGGCGCGGGGATCCGGCTCCGACGGCTCCTCGTCGGCCACCGGCCGGTCCTCGGCAGGCGCAGGATCGCCGACCGGTTCGGGTGCCGGTGCGGCCTCCGGCTCCGGCCGGGCAGCCTCCACCGGGTACCAGCTTGCGGGCTCCGGCCTGGCCTGGATGGGCTGGGTGGACTCGCCCTCACCCACGTCGGTTTCGGGTACGCGCGGTTCAGTCACGGGGGAAGTCCTCTCCTAGCAGCACTCGTTCACCGTCCATGCTGACACCGCGGGCCGCCTTCACCCCTGAGCGACACGGTCACCGGGAGCCCGGGAAAGCTGCGGGTCAGTCCAGTCCGGAGAGGCTGAGCATCAGCGATTCGATCGCCAACAGCGGCGCGACGTTGGTCTCAAGGGCGGTTCGGCACGCCAGGATCGCGTCCAGCCGGACGATGGTCGCCTCCGGGGTGGTCCGTCTCGCGAGCTGGCCGATCGGGTCGGCGAGCTCTGCGTTGATCAACTCCACCCCGGCCCCGGTCTGGATGGTCAGCACGTCGCGGTAGAACGAGGTGAGTTCGGTCAGCACCCGGTCGAGGGCGTCGCGCTGGAGCCGCTTGGCGCGCGCCTTCTGCTGGTCCTCCAGCTCCCGCAGCGCCGCCTGGGCGTTGCGCGGCCGGGCTCCCTTGGTGGTGAAGCCGAGGGCCTCGGACAGCTCGGTGCGTTCCTTCGCGTCGAGCTCGCCGGTGACAGCAGCCGCCTCCTCCGCTGCCGCCTCGACGACGTTCGCCGCCGCGTCCAGGCAGGCGCCGAGTGAGACCAGCTGGGTGGGCAGCCGGAGCACCTCGGCCCGCCTGATCCTCGCGTCCTCGTGGCGGGCGAGCGCCCGCGCCCGGCCGACGTGGCCCTGCGCCACCCTGGCAGCGAAGTTGGCGAGCGCTGGATCGATGTGGTCGCGGCGCTCCAGCAGAAGGGCGATGGCTGCGGTGGTCGGTGTGGCCAACTCGACCAGCCGACAGCGCGACCGGACGGTCGCGACCACGTCGTCGGAGGTCGGAGCGCAGAGCAGCCAGACGGTGCGCGGCGCCGGTTCCTCGATGCTCTTCAGCAGCGCGTCGGCACCCCGCTCGGTGATCCGGTCGGCGTCCTCGACGACCAGCACCTGGTAGCGGCCCATCGTGGGGGACATCGCCGCTCTTCGCACCAGGTCGCGAACCTCGTCGACGCCGATGCTCAGCGCCTCGGTGCGTACCAACGTCACATCCGGGTGCGCCCCGCTCAGGGTGGTGATACAGCTGTTGCACGTTCCGCAGCCCCCGAACTGGCACTGCAACGCGGCGGCGAAGGCCCGCGCCGCGTTCGAGCGGCCGGAACCGGGCGGGCCGGTGATCAGCCAGGCATGGGACATCGCGTGCCGGTTGCCGGCCACCTCGGAACCCCGGACGGCCCGCTGCAGGGTCTCGACCACCTTCTCCTGCCCGATCAGGTCGGCCCAGACGCCGGTGGTTCTCACGAGTTCACTGTGCCAGCCGGCGCAGACAGAAGCGAGGCGACCCGGGACCGGATCTTCGCTGCGATCTCGGCGATGCCGGTACGTGCCGGCAGGACCAGGTAGTGGGCGGGATCGGCGGCGGCCAGGGCGAGGAAGAACTGCCGGGCGCGGACGTGGAAGTCGACCCCGGCACCCTCCACCCGGTCCTTCTCCTCGATCCCGCCGACACCATCGGCCGGGTCGAGGTCGAGCAGGACCGTCAGGTCCGGCAGCAGGTCATCGGTGGCCCAGCGGGCGATCTGCTCGACGCGCTCGGGTGCCAGGACCCGGCCGGCGCCCTGGTAGGCGAGCATCGAGTCGACATAGCGGTCGGAGATCACCACGGCCCCCCTGCGGAGCGCGGGCAGCACCAGCTCATGGAGGTGTTGTGCCTTGTCCGCCGCGTACATCAGGGCCTCGGCCCGCGGTGAGACGTCGCCCCACTCCGGGTTGAGGACGAGATCCCGCAGGGTGGCGCCGATCGGGGTGTCGCCGGGCTCGAAGGTGAGCACGACCTCGCGTCCCTGGGCGGTGACCCAGTCGGCGAGCAGCTGCGACTGGGTCGACTTGCCGACCCCGTCACCACCCTCGAACACGATGAAGATGCCGGCAGGTGTTGCCGATGTGGCCTCGACGGGCCCGTCCAGCGGGTGCGGCCCGCCCGGCGGGTGCGGGGCGTCGGGAACCGTGGCCACGGCTACTTCTTGCGGGCGGTCTTGGCGGGCGCCTTGGCCGTCGCCTTGGTCGCCGACTTGGTGGCCGTCCTCGTGGTCGTCTTGGCCGGCGCCCGACGGGCCGGGGTGCGCTTGGGTGCCGGACCCTTCGCGCGCTTCTCGGCGAGCAATTCCGCTGCCCGCTCCAGCGTCATCGACTCGACCGAGTCGGTGCGCCGCAAGGTGGCGTTGGTCTCGCCGTCCGTGACGTAGGCGCCGAACCGTCCGTCCTTGATCACGACCGGCTTCCCGTTGGCCGGGTCGGCCCCCAGCTCCCGCAGGGGACCGGCTGCTGTGGCCGCCCCCCGCCCGCGGGTCTTGGGCTCGGCGTAGATCGCCTCCGCCTCGGCGAGGGTGATCTCGAAGATCTGGTCCTCGCTGGTCAGGGACCGGGAGTCGGTGCCCTTCTTCAGATACGGGCCGTAGCGACCGTTCTGTGCCGTGATCTCCTCGCCGTCGGCCGCCACCCCCACCACGCGCGGCAGGCTGAGCAACCTGAGGGCGTCGTCGATGGTGACCGTGTCCACCGACATCGAGGCGAACAGCGACCCGGTGCGGGGCTTGGCCGACTTCGGGGCGTCCTCGGCCAGCACCTCGGTGACGTAGGGCCCGTAGCGGCCGTCCTTGGCAACGATCACCAGGCCGGTGGCCGGGTCGGTGCCGACTTCGCGGTCGGCGGCAGCCGGCTGGTCGAGCAGCTCCTTCGCCGCCTCGAGGGTCAGGCCGTCGGGTGGCAGGTCCGGGTCGACGTTGGCGCGGCGGCCTTCGGCGTCCTCGACGTAGGTGCCGTAGCGGCCCACCCGGACGTCGATGCCGTCGCCGAGGGCGAACGTGGACAGCTTGCGGGCGTCGATCTCGCCCAGCTCGCTGACCAGCTTCTGCAGACCCTCGTGCGCGGAGCCCTCCGGGCCGAAGTAGAAGTCCTTCAGGACCGAGAGCCGGGCGGCGTTCCCGCCGGCGATCTCGTCGAGGGTGTCCTCCATCTCGGCCGTGAAGGCGTAGTCGACCAGCTTGGCGAAGTGCTCCTCCAGCAGCCTGGTGACCGCGAAGGCCAGCCAGGTCGGCACCAGGGCCGAGCCCTTCTTGAAGACGTAGTCGCGGGAGGTGATGGTGCGGATGATGGCGGCGTAGGTGGAGGGCCGGCCGATCTCCAGCTCCTCCAGCTTCGCGACCAGCGACGGCTCGGTGTAGCGGGCCGGCGGCCTGGTCTCGTGAGCGACAGCCGTCACCTTCTCGGCTTCGAGGTGCTGGCCGGTGGCCAGCTGCGGCAGCCTCGCCTGGGCGTCGTCGCCGGCCTCGTCGTCGTCGGTGGACTCGACGTAGGCCTTGAGGAAGCCGAGGAAGGTGATCGTACGACCGGAGGCACTGAACGCAGCCCGGCCGGACTCGACCACCTCGCCGGTAGCTGCGTCGGTGACTGCGATCCGCTCCGGCAGCGTCGCGCCGATCCGGACGCTGACCGTCTCGCCTTCCGCGTCCTTCATCTGGGAGGCGATGGTGCGCTTCCAGACCAGTTCGTAGAGGCGGAGGTGGTCACCGTGCAGGCCGGTCTGCGCCGGGGTCCGGAAGGTCTCGCCGGCCGGCCGGATGGCCTCGTGGGCCTCCTGCGCGTTCTTCACCTTGGAAGCGAAGACCCGGGGTTGGTCCGGCAGGAACTGGCCGCCGAAGAGCTGCTTCACCTGGGCTCGGGCCGCGGTGAGCGCAGTGCCGGAGAGGGTCACCGAGTCGGTACGCATGTAAGTGATGAAGCCGCGCTCGTACAGGTCCTGGGCCACCGACATGGTCCGCTGCGCCGAGAACCCGAGCTTGCGGCCGGCCTCCTGCTGCAGCGTCGTTGTGCGGAACGGCGGGTACGGCCGCCGGGTGTAGCCCTTCGACTCGACCCCGGCGACGGCGTAGCCGGCTCCGGCCAGCGCGCCGGCCAGCGTCTCAGCCTGCTCCTGGCCGAGTTGCAGCAGGCCGTCGCCGACCAGGTTGCCGGCGGAGTTGAAGTCGCGGCCCTGCGCGATCCGGAGGGTCCCGAACCCGGTCAGCCGGGCGGAGAAGGTGCGCGGCTCGGCCGCTTCGCCGGCATCCAGCACTGCCTCGATGTCTGCGTAGGCCGCGGCCCGGAAAGCGATCCGCTCGCGTTCGCGGTCGACGACGAGCCGGGTGGCCACCGACTGCACGCGGCCGGCCGACAGCTTCGGCATGACCTTCTTCCACAGCACCGGGGAGACCTCGTAGCCGTACAGCCGGTCCAGGATCCGCCGGGTCTCCTGGGCGTCGACCAGGTCGGTGTCGAGCTCGCGGGTGTTGGCCACCGCCTCCAGGATCGCTTCCGGCGTGATCTCGTGGAAGACCATCCGCTTGACCGGGATCTTCGGCTTCAGCTCGTCCAGGAGGTGCCAGGCGATCGCCTCGCCCTCCCGGTCCTCATCAGTGGCCAGCAGGAGTTCGTCCGCGTCCTTCAGCTTGGCCTTGAGGTCGCGGATCGTTGCCTTCTTGTCCGCGGCCACAACGTAGAGCGGCTCGAAGTCGGCTTCGATGTTCACACCGGTCCGGGCCCACTTCTCGGCCTTGTACTTCGCCGGCACCTCGGCCGCGCCGGTGGGCAGGTCGCGCACGTGGCCGCGGCTGGACTCGACGACGTAGCCGGCGCCGAGGAACTTGGCCAGGCTGACCGCCTTGGTCGGCGACTCGACGATGACGAGCCGGCGTATCGATGCGTTGGCCACTTGCTTCTTCCTGGGCGTCGGGGACGATCGGTCGCTCACTCTACTTCGCCGACCGCACCGGCATGGTAATGCCCCGTGTCGCCGAGGTGCCCAGGGGCGCTGAGCGGCTGCCCCCGAACCGGGCGTCCGCTCGCTGACGTGTCAGGATCCGGGGACACCTCCCACGCCCCCGGATCCTGACGTGTCGCGGGCCCGGATCAGTTCACCGGGCTGCTGCCGAGGGTCACCGTCGCCTGCCTGGTGGTGCCGTTCGGCGCCGTCCACTCGATCGTCACCTGCTGGCCGGGCTCCAGGGCACGGATCACGGTCGCCAGGTTGGTGCTCCTGCGGATCGTGGTGTCCCCCACCCTGGTCAGCCTGCTGCCAGCAGTGACACCGGCCTCATCGGCCGGGCTGCCGTTGACCACCTCCGTGATGGTCTTGCCGGTGCTGCCCTGGTCGGAGTCGGCCACCCGGATGCCGAGATAACCCGCTGGGCCGACCCGGACCGTCCCGGCGTCCTGACCGGTCTCGATCTGCTCCACGACATCCAGAGCCGTTGCGATCGGCACTGCATAACTGGTGCGCTCCCTGGTGGAGCCGGCCGTGGTCATGCCCAGCACCTCGTTCTCGGCGTCGAACATCGGGCCTCCCGAGTCGCCGGGGACGGCGCGGGCGTTGGTCTCGATCAGGCCGCTGAGGTCCTCCGAACTGCCCCAGGGCGAATCCGAGGAGACCGTGAGGCTCTGGTCGACGGCCGTCACCGAACCGGCGGCCTTGACCAGTTCGCCACCGCCCGACGCGTTGCCGACAGCAGCCACCTGGTCGGCAACAGCGACCGGGTCGGAGTCGATCACAACGGTGGCCAGCCCGCCGGCGTCCTTCAGCTGGAGCAGGGCGACATCCCTGGACTGGTCGAAGCCGAGCACTTCGGCCGTATAGGTGTTGCCGGTGTCCGCGACCGTCACCGCGATCTTCTCGGTGCCGGCGACGACGTGGTAATTGGTGAGCACCTTGCCGTCGGCGGTGAGGACCATCCCGGTTCCCGCGGCGATCCCGGAGCCGGTGTCGGCCTCGATCAGGACGACGCCGACGGACTGGGCTGCTGCCACCGAGTTGCCGGTGGTGCTGCCTCCCTGCCGGCCTTGCGGTTCGGTCTGGGCCGACGGCTGGGTCTGCGGCTGGGTGGTCGTTGTCGATGACGGCAGGGCGCCCTGGAGGGTGCGGGCCGCCCAGCTGAAGCCGCCGAAGGCCAGCGCGATCGCTGCGACCATCGCAACCAGGGCCAGCGGCCAGGACTTCCTTGTGGTGACCTGGGTCGGCTGCGGCTGGTAGTAATACTGGCCCGGCGGGTAGTGGCCGGGGTGCTGCTGGTACCCGGGCTGCTGGCCATAGCCCTGCTGGCCATAACCCTGCTGGCCGTAACCCTGCTGGCCGTAACCCTGGCCCGAGGAGCCGGGTTGGCCCGGCCCGGAGGGCTGTTGGTTACCGGCGGGGGTCGGCTGGCCGGCGTAGCTCCAGCCGGACGGAGCGCCGCCGGGCTGGCCGTACGGCTGGGTCGGGAAGCCGCCCTGGCCGTACGGCTGGGTCGGGAACCCGCCCTGGCCGTAGGCCTGGGCCGGGTAGGAAGGCTGACCGCTGGGCTGGCTGGGGCCTCCGGGCTGGTCGCCCCGGTAGGGGACCTGCGTCTGCTGGTCGGGTGCGGCCCAATTGGTCGGTGCGGGGCTCGCCCAGGCTGAGGTGGGCAGGGGACGGGTGGGTTCTGCGCCCGCTCCGGCATCGACGGGCAGCACGCGGGTGGGTTCGTTCGCGTCGCTGTCTGTGCCCTGGGGCGGGCGGAATGGATCCTCAGGCTCGGCCATCTCTGACTCCGTTTCTGTGCTGCGATCCAGTCTTGGTACCTACCCAGTGCGGAGCCTGTCTGGTTCCTGTGAAGACCTGTGAAACTCAGCTGGGCAGCAGGTAACCGTCAGCAACCAGCCTACGCAGCGGCTGGAGGACCTCATCCCGGAGCGCTTCGGGGTCGGCTCCGAGCAGGCCGGCGACAGCTCCGACCAGCACGCCGAGCGGGAGTTCGCCGTCACAGGCGCCGACGATCGCCGCGACTGCCGTACCGGCCTCGACCGCCCGCCCGAGCCCGGACTGCTGGCGCAGGACCAGGTGCTGGGGGTCGGCCGCACCGGGAGCGCCGATCGTCTCCTGGACCAGCCCGCTCGCGGTGATCCAGCGCCGGGAAAGGAACTCGGAAGTGGGCAGCCGGGAGGGCTCGATGGCCTCGAAGAAGTCCCCGAAGGCAGCCCCGACGGGCTGGTGGACGGCGTGCGGCCAGTCCTCGAACCTGAGCTCCGGCTGCTCCCGTCCGGAGTTGCGCAGGGCGATCCACCCCATGCCGACCGCCTCGATCCCGGAGGCGGCGAAGTAGTCGAGCCACCGGTGGTACCGATCGAGGTAGTCCGGGGTACCGGCGAGGCCGGCGTCGGTCAGCCAGATCTCGATGTACTCGAAGGGGTCGAGGAGCTCCCGCTGGAGCACAAGGGCGTCGCACCCCGTGGGCCGGATCCACTCGGCCAGCCGCTCCGCCCAGGGTTGCCCGCCGGTGACAGCCCAGTTGCCGAGAACCGTCAGCACCCCGTCCTCGGCCAGGTGCCCAGCACCGCCGGTAACGACCTGCCGCACCAGGCCGTCAGCGGCGATCCTGCCCTCCCGATAGGTGAGTCGCGCATCGCCGGGCGGGCTCATCACGTAAGGCGGGTTGGTGGCGATCAGGTCGAAGACCTCGCCGGCCACCGGCTCGTAGAGGGAGCCGATCCGCAGGTCGGCCGCCACCCCGGACAGCCCGAGGGTGATCCGGGCCAGTTCGAGCGCGCGTGGGTTCAGGTCGGTGGCGACGATCTCGTCCGCGTCGAGGTGCAGCGCCTGGATGCCGCAGCCGGTGCCCAGGTCCAGCGCCCTCGGGTAGCTGCCCGGTGGCACCAGTTGGCTGAGGGTCGTCGATGCCGGCGAGGCGCCCAGGACGAAATCGTCCCGCGGCCGGCCGGCCAGGCCGTCCAGCGGGGTGGCATCGGAGCAGATCCAGCCCTCCCGCCGGTCCGAGCCGTGCGGCTTGAGCTCCACGGTGGCGCGCAGCTCGGTGGTCCCGGTGACGAGGCCGGCGGCCAGCAGGCCCGGCAGGCTGGCCCAACCGGCGAGGCTCGCAGCCGGTACCGGCTGCTGCAGCAGCCACAGCCGGATGGCTGCGGCCTGCGGGTCGTCGGCGGCGCCCAACGAGCGGGAGGCAGCCACCGAACTGTTCCGCGCCAGGCCGGCGAGCGCCGGCTGGCCGAGTCGTTCCGCCAGCCCGTCGAGGGTGTAGCCGGCTGCCAACAGGTCGTCCCGGAGGCGTTCGATGTCGACGGAGAGGAGCATGCGTCCACCCTCGCACATCGTTCCCCGACCCCGCCCCGACGGCTGCTCCGCCCAACGCAGGAGTCGGCGAGGCGCTGCCGAAGGCAGCGGTGTCGGCGAGGAGTGGCAGGCTGAGCGCGTGGCGGTACCGGAATGGCTGGCGACGGATCCTCGGATCCGGCATCGCCATCACCGTCCCGCGACCCCCGGCGCCACCGCGGACTTCCCGGACTGGGTCGGGCAGCCGGTCCGCGAAGCGCTTGCCGGGATCGGCGTCACGCGCCTCTGGGAGCACCAGGCGATCGCCGCCTCTGCCGCCTTCAGTGGTCGGCACGTCGCGCTCGCCACCGGGACCGCCTCCGGCAAGACCCTCGGCTACCTGCTGCCGGTACTTGCGGCCACCGCTGAGTCGAGGCTCGGCTTCGAGGTGACCCAGCGCGGCCCACTGGAGCTGGGCCGCGGCCACTCGGCGATCTACCTGGCCCCGACGAAGGCCCTTGCCCACGACCAGCTACGGGTCTGCGACTCCCTCGACCTGCCCGGCTGGAAGCTGAGTGCCCTCGACGGCGACTCTGACGCGGTCGAGCGCCGGTTCGCCCGCGACTTCGCCCGCTTCGTGCTCACCAACCCGGACATGCTGCACCGCTCGGTGCTGCCCCGGCACCAGCAGTGGTCGAGGCTGCTGTCCACTCTCAGGTACGTGGTGGTGGATGAGTCCCACCGATACCGCGGGGTGTTCGGGGCCCACGTCGCGGCGGTGCTGCGCAGGCTGCGCCGGTTGGCGAACCACTACGGCTCCGACCCGGTGTTCCTCAGCGCCTCCGCCACCGTCTCCGATGCCGGGTCCCTCCTCGAACGGCTCGCCGGGATCACCGGCGTCGTCGAGGTCGCCGAGGACACCTCGGCGCGGCCGGCGCTCGACTTCCTGCTCTGGCAGCCCGAGGCGGATCCGCACCACGAGGCGGCCGACCTGCTGGCCCGGCTGGTCGGGGAGGGCCGCCAGACCCTCGCTTTCACCACGTCCCGGGTGCAGGCGGAACTGGTCGCCCTCCGGGCGCAACGCCAGGTCGCGGATGCGTCGGTGGTGGCGTCCTACCGGGGCGGGTACCTGGCCGACGACCGGCGCCGGCTGGAGGCCGACCTGCAGTCAAGGCGGCTGCAGGGGGTGGCCTGCACCAACGCCCTGGAGTTGGGCGTCGACATCTCCGGCGTGGACGCCGTGATCACCTGCGGCTTCCCCGGCACGCTCGCCGGGCTGTGGCAGCAGGCCGGACGCGCCGGACGCGCCGGACGGGACGCCCTCGCTGTGCTGATCGCCCGGCCCGATCCCCTGGACGCCTACCTGTGCGAGCATCCGGAGCTGGTCTTCGACCGGCCGGTCGAGCGCACCGTCCTGCATCCGGAGAACCCGCACGTGCTGGCGCCGCACGTGGCCGCGGCAGCACAGGAGTGGCCGGTGACCCTCGCCGACGCCGCCTACTTCGGAGCGACCCTGCCAGCCCTGGTGGATGGACTCACCACGGCCGGGCACCTGCGCCGCCGGGCCAACGGGTGGTTCTGGACCCGTGCCGACCGGGCGGTGGACGCCATCGACCTGCGTTCGGCGAGTGGCCGGTCGGTGGAGGTGGTGGAGGCAGCCACCGGGCGGGTGATCGGCCAGATGGACCCGGGGGCTGCCGACCGGACCGTCTTCGAGGGGGCGATCTACCTGCACCAGGGCGAGCAGTGGCTGGTCACCGGCTTCGACCGGGAGGGACACACGGCCCTGGCCGTCCGGGAACGGACCGGCTACTTCACCCAACCGCTTGGCGAGAGTGACGTACGGATCGTCGCGACGATGCGCGGCCGCCCACTCGGGAGGGCACAGGTCGCCTTCGGGATGGTGGACCTGTCCAGCCGGGTCACCGGGTTCCTGCGCCGGGACGAGGCGACCGGCAAGGTCTGGGACAGCCACCCGCTGGAAGCTCCGCTGAGAGTGCTGCGCACCCAGTCCGTCTGGTACACCGTGCCGGCGGCGGACCTTTCCGGCGTCGCCCCACGCGACCTGGCCGGCGCCGCGCATGCAGCCGAGCACTGCGCCATCGGCCTGCTGCCGGCCTTCGCGCCCTGTGACCGGTGGGACATCGGCGGGCTGTCCACGACCCTGCACCCGGACACCGGCGAGCTGACCGTGTTCGTCCACGACGGCCACCCGGGTGGAGCGGGCTTCGCCGAGCGGGGTTTCGAAGTGGTCGAGCAGTGGCTGGCGGCCACCCTGGACCGGCTGCGCAACTGCCCGTGCCCCGCCGGCTGCCCCGCCTGCGTGGTCTCCCCGAAGTGCGGCAACGGCAACCAGCCGCTGGACAAGGCGGCAGCTGCCACCCTCCTTGACCTGCTCCTCTCCTGAACCCGCCGGGCGCAGCCGGCGCTGATCGCGGCCGACGGCTCAGGACCCGGCGAGGACACCGCGCCGACCGGCGTGCGACGTGGCGACCAACCCGTCGGGTAGCAGCGGCAGGCCAAGGGCCACCGGCTGGCGGACCGTCACGCTGACCACGAAGTCGAGGCTGTCACCCCTGCCGGCGCACCGGATCAGCTCCACCCCGTTGAGTTCGGCTAGGCGACCGGCGGTTCGGCAACCGTTCCCGGCACGCGCCTGTTCGGCAGCTGCCGAGAGCGCGACCAGATCGGCAGCGCCGCGAGCCCGGTCAGCCGCTGCCAGGAAGGTGGCCACGACGAGGGCAGCCACGGTCACGGCCAGCAGGACCAGGGTGACCGCGGCGACCAGGGCTGTACCCGACCCCCGTTCCGAGCCCCGTGCCGGCCGCCTCCGCCGGCGGCGCTGCACGCTGGTCACGACGGTTCCCGCTGGACGGCGGCCCCACGGCCGGGCAGCCAGCTCGACCAGCACCCGCACGCGTTCCCGGTCGTGCCGCACGGTGACGTTTGCCCCTCTGGGCCGGTCAGCCAGGGCCCTTGCCACCGCCGCCCGGTCACCCCTTGCCTCCTGCCGAGCCACCTCGACGGCCGTCTGCTGGCACCTCAGCACCAGTCCGACAAGGGCCAGCGTCCACGCCAGCAGGACGCAGGCCAGCGCAGCGGCGATGCTGGCCAGCGCGAGCTCCGCGGTCACCATCCCGCGCTCCCCACCGGCCCTGCCCGCCGGGCGACCGGCCCGGCTCCGGCGGACCGGCCGGCCCAGACCGGCCGGGGGTTCCCCGGCCGGTTGGGGGTGACCCTCAGCCGCCGGCGATCGCACTGAGGATCGCCTTGATGATGGCCTTGATGATCTCCCAGATGATCCGCTGGAACTCCGGGTTGTTGAGGATGCCGATCAGCACCCCCACCATGCTGACGGTCGCCACCGTTCCCACCGCGTACTCGGCGGTGGTCATGCCCCGCTGGTCGCGCTGCCGGCCGACCTTCGCCAGTCCAACTGCCATGCCTGCTCCTTCCCTCGGCGTCCGGACGGACGCATCCACACCTTCCGCAGGAGTGGGCCCGGACCGGTCACGGGGAGAGGACGCCTGTGGACGGAGCTCCGGCGACCGGCGACCTGTGGACAACCGCATCAGCCGAACAGGTGCCCGGCGACGCCGCCGACGATCGGGACCACCCCCAGCAGGAGGAAGGCCGGCAGGAAGCAGAGCATCAGCGGCAGCACGCTGCGGACCCCGACCCGACGCGCCCGCACCAGGGCGGCAGCCTGGGCCGCCCGCCGGGCCTCCGTCCCGAGCGTTCGCAGCGTTGCGGCGAGCGTCACCCCCGAGCCGAGCGTCCGGGACACTTCCCGCCCGAGCGCAGACAGGGCCGGTTCGGCCAGCGCCAGGTCGGCCCAGGCCCGAGCCTCGTCGGCGCCGAGGCGGACTGTGGCCGAGACCTCGGCGAGAGCTGCCCCGAGCGGCCCTTCATGGACCCGGGCCACCTCGGTGGCACCCGTGCGCAGCGGCAGCCCCGACTCCAGGCAGACGGCCAGCAGGTCGCAGACCTGCGGCAGCTCGGCCACCAGCCGCTCCTGCCGGCGAGTTGCCCCGCCCGCCTGCAGCCGGCCCAGCACCCACCAGCTCAGCCCGCCCAACGCCGCAGCCACGGGAGCGGCCACCCAGCCGAGGCCGATCGCCAGCGGCAGTGCGCTTGCCGCCACTGCAGTGGCTTGCAGCAGCCGGCGCCGGCTGCCGGCCGGCTGCCGGCGATCGGGTCCCGGCTGCAGCCGGACGCCGGGCGACGACCGCCAGCACAGGATCGCCAGCCCCACCGCGGCAGCGGCCAGCAGTGACCACCTCGGGTCAGCCATCTCCGCCGTCCGCGATCCCCTCGGTCCAGAACACACCGGCGCAGCCAAGGGCCACCCCCGACACCAGGCTCAGCTGACCCGCCGGCGACCCGGTGAGGAAGGCCACCGGGTCACCCCCGAGGCCGTAGCCGAGCAGCAGTCCGGCAGCCGGGAGCACTGCCAGCAGCCGGCCGGTTGCGCGTGGCGCGGACAACTCCGCGTCGACCACGTCCTGCACGGACCTGGCGGCTGCGAGCCGCTCGGCCAGGGCGTCCAGCGTCGCGCTCAACGAGGCACCGGTCCGTTCCGCCACCTCCCAGGCGACCCCGAGCTCGGCCAGCCCCGAGCACCCGGGCCGACCGCCCAGCCGACGCAGGACCGGGCCGACCGTCCCACCCACCTGCTGTACCGCGGCCACCTCGGCCAGGATCGGCGAGTCGCGGGCGGCAACCCGCAGGGCGTCCGCGGGAACGTGCCCGACCCGCAACAGGCCCGCGAGGAGTTGGCAGGCGCCGGCAACAGCTGCAGCGCTGGCCGCTGCGGCTGCCCTTCTGGCATGACGCCGCCAGATGACCAGGGCTGTCACCACGGGAGCCAGCACAGCGAACCCGATCGCGGCACCCACAGCGCCGACGACCACAGCGCCGACGGCGACCCCCGTCGCAACGAACCCGATCGTGAGGATCGGCCGGCCGCGCCAAGCGCGCACAGCCTTGCCCCCGACCCCGTCATCCAGTTCCTGGAGGCGGGCCGCTGGTGGCCCGGCGACCAGGAGCAGGCAGCAGGCGAACACCGCTGCCGCAGCCAGCCCGCTCACAGCCCCACCAACCGGTTCAGCTCTTCGTTGCACTCGCCTCGAACGGTCCCACCACCGGGCACGAACCGGACGGCAGGCAGGCTCCGGCACCGGCCGGTGGCCGGGTCAGGTCGGACCAACCGCAACTCATCCACCCACCGCCGACCATCCGGAAGCCGCCGGACGTGCACCAGCACCTGCAGGGCCGCGGCCAACTGGGCGTGCAGCGCGTCCCGCCCCAGCCCGGCGAGTGCGGCGAGGGCCTCCAGCCTCGCCGGCACGTCGGCCGCCGAGTTGGCATGGACCGTGCCGCAGCCCCCCTCGTGACCGGTGTTGAGCGCACTCAACAGGTCGGCCAGCTCTGCCCCGCGCACCTCACCGATCACCAGGCGGTCGGGGCGCATCCGCAACGCCTGCCGCACCAACTGGGTCAGGTTCACAGACCCTGCCCCCTCGGCGTTGGGGGGCCGGGCCTCCAGCCGGACGCAGTGCGGGTGCGCCGGCTGCAACTCGCGGGAGTCCTCGGCGATCACGATCCGCTCGGTGGCCGGAACCAGCCCGAGCAGCGCGCCGAGGAGGGTGGTCTTGCCCGAACCGGTGCCCCCCGAGACCAGGAAGGCAAGCCGGCGCGAGACCAGGGCCGCCAGCAGCTCGGCGC
This sequence comes from uncultured Propionibacteriaceae bacterium, assembly GCA_964421325.1. GTDB lineage: Bacteria > Actinomycetota > Actinomycetes > Propionibacteriales > Propionibacteriaceae > Propionicimonas. The sequence continues at coordinate 2,221 of CAYQXH010000023.1, read as the reverse complement.
CCTCGCCGGTCACGCTGCCTGAGGCCGCCCAGTCGGCCAGGCTCAGCCGCTGCCGGTTCGGTACCCGCAGGGACAGGCAGGTGCCGGCGTCGGCGACGCAGGGCAGCACGGCGTGCACCCGGACGCCGTTCGGCAGCCGGGCGTCGACGAACGGGACGCCATCGTCCAGCCGGCGCCCGACCGAGGCGGCCAGCCGCACCGCCAGCCGCCGCAACTCCTCCTCGCCCGAGAACCGGACGGCTGCTGGCTCCAGCCCCGCACCCCGGTCGAGGAAGACCTGGTCGGGGCCGTTGACCAGCACGTCGGTGACCCCTGGCAGCTGCAGCAGCGGGTCGAGCACCCCGGCCCCGAAGGAGTCGCGGCGAAGAGCTGCCACGGTCTCGCGCACCACCGTGTCGCTGACCAGGAGCCCGAGACTGCGCAACGCTGCCCCGACCTCCACGGGTCCCGGCGCCTGCCCGAGATGCCCCAGGTGGGAGCGGACCGCATCCAGATCGACCTCAGCCATTGCCCGCCTCTTCCACGAGTTCCGCCAGCAGCCGGGCCACCGCCTTCCGGTACCGCCGCCGGGAGCCCCGGGCCGGTGGCTCCCCACGCTCCGCGGCAGCGGCCAGCGCCCGTTCCTCCGGCAGCCTTGCCAGTACCGGGTACCCGACGGCCTCTGCCACCAGGTCGGGGGGCAGGCCCGCCGGTGCGCGCCGCAGGACCAGCTCCGGACTCTCCAGGCCGAGGGCAGCCACCGTCTGCCGCGCCGCAGCGACGCCGCGGATGCCACTGGCCACGACCAGCAGTTGCCGCGTCGACAGCCGGACGGCTTCGCGCACTGCCGGGCCGAGCGAACGTCCGGCGTCGAGGACCACCAGGGAGTGCCAGGACCTCAGGCCGGCGACGACCGCCGCCAGCGGTTCCCGGGCGAGGTCGAGCGCATCTCCCCGCGCCATCGACACCACCGAGACCCGGTCAACGACCGGCAGGTGTGCCCGCAGGTCGCCCAGTTGCCCCTCGGCGCCGTTCAGCCGGGGCCACCGCCAGCCCCGGGTCTGCTCGGCACCGAGCAGCAGGTCGATGCCTCCCCCCAGCGGGTCGACATCGACCAGCGCAGCACCCTGGGGCCGGTCAGCGCCGAGTTGGGCAAGGGCAGCGGCCAGGGTGGAGGCGCCCACCCCGCCCGAGCCACCCAGGATCACCACGACCGGCGAACGGGCACGGCTGCTGCCCTCAACCAGTACGGTCGCCAGCCAGGCCGCACCCGCCGGCAACGGGATCACCCTCGCCGACAGGGGCGTCGACCATGCCGAGAGCGTCTCGACGTCGGTCCCGACCAGGAACACCCCGTCACGATGGGGCAGCGCGCGGCCGGCCAGCCGTCTCGCCTGGTCGTCGGCGACCAGCACCACCGCAGCATCTCGCCAGGGCCCGGCCACCTGCTCCAGGTCGGTGACCACGGCAGCCCCGAGTTCGTGCGCAGCGACAGCGGAGAGGATCAGGTCCTGGGTGTCGCCCGGTCCCGCGACGACCAGGACATCACTGCGCTCCGCCACGACCACACCTTCGGCAGCAGGCAGCCCTGGCCGTCAGCCGGTCGGCAGCCTGTGGACGGACGGACTGCAGGTCCGGGGTTGTCCACAGCGCACACCGCCCCGCCGGAGGTTCAACCGGGGACCCGCGGCCGGACGACTTACGATGCGGCCATGAGCAACCGGAGCACGGGCGCCTTCCCGTCGACAGCCGTCGACTGGTTGGCTCCGGCCGCGCCCGGCGCGGTACTGGCCGTCGGGCGGGCCTCCGCTGCGACCGCGGCCCGGATCTCCCGCCTCGGCAGCAGGGCCACCCTCACCGACAAGTCGGTGGCGGCCGTGCAGGCTGCCTGCGACCGCTACCCGGGCATGGTGGGCATCACGGCGGCCCCGGACGCGCTCCCCTTCGTCCCCTGCTCCTTCGACGAGGTGCTGGTCGTGCAGGGCATGCACCTGCTGCCACCCGGGCTGGCGCTGGCCGAGTTCGCCCGGGTGCTCGCCCCCGGGGGCCGGCTGGCTGTGCAGTTCACCGTCCGCGACGACTCGGTGCCCTGGGTCCGACGGCTGGCAGCGATCCTGCGGGTCTACGACCCCGAGGCGATGAGCAGCGGCGAGGAGCTGTACTCGATCGCATCGATCGCAGCCTCACCGCACTTCCCGGTGCTGGAGCATCGATCGTTCCGGATGTGGGTACCGATCACCCG
>CAYQXH010000022.1:0-25593 GCA_964421325.1 uncultured Propionibacteriaceae bacterium | reverse complement strand
GCTGACGCAGCCGGGACCGCAACTCCCCGGCCGCCCGCGTCGTGAACGTGACCGCCAGCACCGCCCCAGCGGAGTAGGCGCCGGTGGCGATCCCGTAGGCAATCCGGTGGGTTAGCGCCCGTGTCTTGCCGGTGCCCGCGCCCGCGATGACGACCACCGGCCGGCCGAAGCTGGTCGCGACCTGCTGCTGCTCGGGGTCGAGCCCGGCGAGCAGCTCTGCGGGTTCGGCGATCACGGGAACCCACTGTAGGGACTGCCGCCGACGAAGCCCCCACCAGCCGGCCCGGCGACTCGACCCACCGCCCCGGCGCCCGCCGCGCGCCAGCTCCGGCAGCGCTGCCACGAGTGTCCGGACCGTCATCTACTCTGAGCGAATCATGCAGTTCCATCACGCGCGCACCGCCGACCAGCTGGTCGAGCTGCTGGTGACGTTGTGGTCCGAACCCCGTGCGGACCCGTTCGACTTCGACCTGGCCGTCGTGCCGGGTACCGGCTTCCAGCGCTGGCTGTCCCAGCGCCTGGCCACTGCCGGCAGCGAGCCCGGCATCTGTGCCGGGGTCGACTTCACCTCCCTGGCAGCCCTGGAACGCCGGCTTGCCGGGCCGGACGACCCGTGGCGTCCGGAGCGCCTGGCCTGGCTCATCCAGCAGGTGGCCGGCTCGGTGGGCGACCCGGAGCTGGACGTGCTGCAGCGCCACCTCGCCGCCTCCAGGGAGGGGTTCACGGCCAGCCACCGGATCGCGCGCCAGTACGCCACCTACGCCAGGTACCGACCGGCGATGCTCGAGGCCTGGAGCGCCGGCGCCGACACCGGCCCGGACGGCGGTCCGCTCGCGGAGAACGCCTGGCAGGCGCACCTGTGGCGGCTGCTGGTCGCAGAGCTCGGGGCCGATCCGCTTCGACGGCGGGCGGACCTGCTGGAACACCTGGCCGCTGCCGCCGTACCTGACCTGCCTGGCCGGGTGGCGGTGCTTGCCCCGCGGAACCTCGACCCGACGAGCCTCGACCTACTGGGCGCGCTCGACCGCCACCACCGGGTCGACCTGCTGCTGCTCACGCCGGCCCCGGCCCGCTGGCCCGGCCCGGCGAGCGCCGAGCTGCGCCGGGCGGAGGTCAGCCGGCTCCCCGGCCACCCGCTGAACGAGGCGCTGGCTGTGGTCGCGGACGAGACCGCCCGGCTGCTGCCGGTCCCGTCGGCGCCCGATGCACCGGCTGTCCCGGACACGCTGCTCGGCTGGCTGCAGTCCGACCTGCGCGCCGACCGCCGGCCCCTGCCGCGCCGGCTGGCGCCTTCCGACACGTCGATCAGGGTGCACCTGTCGCACGGGCCCGACCGGCAGGTGGAGGTGCTCCGGGAGGTGCTCACCGGGCTGCTCGCCGACGACCGGACCCTTGAGCCGAGGGACGTGGTGGTGCTCACCCCGCACGTCGACGACTTCGCCCCGCTGGTCGGAGCAGCTTTCACTCCCCCGGCCGGCGCAGCCGTGCACCCGGCGCAGCGGTTCCGCGTGCAGGTTGCGGACCGCTCGATCTCTCAGGTGAACCCGATGGTGACCCTCCTGCTCGACCTGCTGCGGCTCCCCGACGGCCGTGTCGAGGCTTCGGCGCTGCTGGAACTGTGCGCCCGCCCGGGCGTGGCGCAGCGCTTCGGCTTCACGGCCGAGTCCCGGGAGCGCCTGGTCGAGCTGGTCGAACGGGCCGGCATCCGCTGGGGACTGTCCTCGGCGCATCGGGACGGCTACGGGCTCAAGGGGTTCCCGCAGAACACCTGGTTCGCCGGGATCCAGCGCATGCTGCTCGGGGTGACCCTTGCCGAGACCGATCTGATCTCCGCAGGCACCGTCCTGCCCCTCGACGACGTCGAGTCCTCCGACGTGGAACTGGTCGGCGGCCTGACCGAACTCGTCGGAAGGCTGTCCCGGCTGCTGGCCGAACTCGGCCGTCCGGCCACCCTCGCCCAGTGGGCCGACCGGTGCCGCGCCGGGCTGACGTCGCTGGTCGCCCTCCCCCACGACCAGGAGTGGCAGCTCGGTGACGTCTGGGCCGGGCTGTCGAGGGTGGCCGAGCACGGCGGCACCGCAGCGGAGGCCCTGATCGGTCGCCACGCAGCAGTGCGGGCGATCGAGCAGGAGTTCGCGGGCGCACCGGCCCGAGGGGCCTTCGGCAACGGTTCGCTGGTGGTCGCCGGGCTGTCGTCGCTGCGCCACGTCCCGCACCGGGTGGTCGTCCTGCTGGGTTGGGACGCCGACCGGTACCCGCGCTCCGGGCGGCGGCACGGCGACGACCTGCTCGGGATCGAGCCGCTCGTCGGTGACCCCTCGGCCGCCCTCGAGGACCGGCAGGTGCTGCTCGACGCCATCCACGCTGCCCGCGAGCGACTCGTGGTCGTGGCGCAGGGCCGCAGCGAGGCCACCAATGAACCGGTCCCGCTGGTCGCACCGCTGGCCGAACTGGTCGAGGCCCTCGACCAGACCGCCACAGCGGGCGACGGCACCGGGGCCGGCGCAGCCGTCACCGTCCAGCACCCCCTGCAGCCGTTCGACACCCGCTACTTCGATCCGGCGTTCCCCGAACTCGGCAGCGCCGACCCGCTCGCTTTCCGCGCAGCTGCTGCGACGCTCGCCGAGCCGGTCGACCCGGGACCCGCGGAGCGGCTGGGCCCGCTGCCAGTGAAGGACCTGTCCGGCGGGGTGGGCCTCGACGAGCTGACCGGCTTCTTCAACCATCCGGCGCGGGCCCTGCTGCGCGGCCGGACGGGGATCAGCCTCGGCGACGAACCGCAGCCATCGGATGCGATCCCGATCGAGCCCGACCACCTGGCCCGCTGGCAGATCGGCAACCGGGTGCTCGCGCGGCTACGGGCCGGCGACGACGAGCACGTGGTGAAGCGGGCCGAATGGCTGCGGGGCGAGGTGCCGCCGTTCGAGCTCGGCAGTGCACTGCTCGAAGGCGTCCTCACCGAGGCCCGCCGGTCGGTCCGCGAAGTGCCGGCGGAGCTGCCCGAGCCGACGCTGCACGACCTGGCCCTCAACGTTCCCGTACCCGGCCACGGTCTGGTGCCGCTGGTGGGGCGGGTGATCAGCCATGACCGGGAGCTGCTGCAGGTGGAGTTCTCCAGCCTGCAGCCGCGCCACCGGCTGGCTGCCTGGCTGCGCCTGCTGCTGCTGGCGGCCGCCGAGCCCGGCCAGTGGCAGGCCCGGGTGATCGGGAAGGGCCGGGCGAGCGTCCTGGTGGCACCACCGCAGCCGGCGGCCCTCGGCCTGTTGGGGCGCTACCTGGCCCTGTTCTCACTCGGCATGACCCGGCCGCTGCCGGCGCTGCCCCGCGTCGGCGCCGCCTGGGCCGGCTACCGGGTCAGCCAGCGCGACCCGGGCGATCCGCTGGTCAGTCGGAAGAACCTGGAGCGCTGCTGGGACTGGGAGTCCGACGCGTACTGGCGCACCTTCTTCAGCTTCCCCGCCCTGCTGGAGCTGCCGGTTTCCGGTACCGAAGTGCCCGACGCCGATCCGCGGGAACCCAGCCTGGTGGGCGCGCTCGCCACCGCGATCTGGGCGCCGCTACTGGCAGCGGAGGTGCCGGCATGAACCGCTTCGACCCGACCGGTCCGCTGCCCAGCGGTACGGCAGTACTGGAGGCGAGCGCCGGCACCGGCAAGACGCATGCGATCGCAGCCCTCGCCACCAGGTATCTGGCCGACGGGCTGGTGGCCGCGGACCGGCTGGCGGTGATCAGCTTCAGCCGCATCGCCTCGGCCGAGTTGCGCTCCCGCGTCCGGGACCGGATGCGGAGCACCCTGGACACCCTGACCAGGAGCCTGGCCGGCACCCTCGACGTCGTTCCGGACGCGACCGACCAGCTGCTGCTCACCGGATCGAGGGCCCGGGTCGAGGTACGCCTCGGCAACCTGCGGCGCGCCATCGCCGGCCTCGACGCCGCCAGCATCATGACCATCCACCAGTTCTGCCAGGCCATGCTCGACGAGCTCGGGGTGCTGGCCGAGCAGGACCCGCAGGCCACCCTCGTCGAGGACCTGTCCCTGACCACCGACCAGGTCGTCGACGACCTGTACCTGGCCCGCTACGCCCGGCACCCGCAGGGTCCGCCCTTCGACCTGGCCACGGCGAGGAAGCTCGCCCGGAAGGCCGTCGAACTCCCCGACGCCCCGCTGGTGCCGACCGACGGCCTCACCGAGCGGCAGGCCGAGCGACTCGCCTTCGCCGCGGCCGTTCGCGCCGAGCTGGCCGACCGCAAGCGACGCCTCGGGGTCTACTCCTTCGACGACCAGTTGCTGCGCCTCCGGGACTCGCTCCGCGCCGGCTCACCGGAGGCGCGGCTGAGCCGGCTGCGTCGCCGTTGCGAGGTGGTTCTGGTCGACGAGTTCCAGGACACCGACCCGGTGCAGTGGGAGATCCTGCGCGCGGCCTTCCACGGCCAGGTGCCACTGGTGCTGATCGGTGACCCGAAGCAGTCGATCTACGCGTTCCGGGGTGCCGACGTGGTGGCCTACACCGATGCGGTCAAGGCCGCCGGGGAGCAGTTCTCGCTCGTGGAGAACCATCGCGCCGACGCCGGCGTCGTCACCGCCGTGAACGCCTTGTTCCACAACGCGACGCTCGGCGAGGGCATCGGCGTGCCGCCGGTCACCGCCAGCCACACCACGTCCCGGCTGGTGGCCGCCGACGGGTCGCCCTGGCGGGCCCCGGTGCGGCTGCGTTGCGTTCCCGGTGACGAGCCGGTCCGGGCGGCGGAGGCCCGCACCCGGATCATCGAAGACCTCACCGTCGAGCTGATCGGGCTGCTGAACGGGGGCGTCCGGGTGGTCGACGCCGGTGCCGAGCGGGAGCTGCAGGCCAGGGACGTGGCGATCCTGGTGAGCACCAATCAGCGCGGCCGCCAGGTCGCGGCAGCCCTCACCGGCGCCGGCGTGCCGGTCGCGTTCTCCGGAGCCGACTCCATCTTCGCCACCCCGGCGGCGCGGGACTGGCTGGTGCTGTTGCGGGCCCTCGAGCAGCCGCGGCGGGCTGCCGTGCGCGCCGCCATCCTCACCGACTTCGTCGGCGGTGACCTCACCGGGTTGGCGACGGCCGACGAGGAACAGTTCACCGCCTGGGCCGGCACCCTGCAGGGCTGGTCACGCGTACTGGCCGGCCAGGGTGTCGCGGCCCTCTTCGCCGCCGTCCAGGCAGAGAACGCCGGCGGAAGCAGCCTCGCCGAGCGGGTGCTGCGCCGGCCAAGGGGCGAGCGTGACCTGACCGACTACCGGCACCTGGCCGAGATCCTGCACGGCCAGCACACCGACGGCCTCCGCGGCCAGGCCCTGGTCGCCTGGCTCGAGGAGGCGGTGGAGCGCGGCTCGGCCACCTCCGACCGGCTCCGGCGGCTGGAGACCGACCGGCACGCCGTCCAGATCATGACGGTCCACAAGGCGAAGGGGCTGCAGTTCCCGGTGGTGCTGCTGCCAGAGGCGGCCGACCTGTGGGTGCCGGACGATGACGAGGACAACTGCCTGGCCTTCCACACCGGCGGTCGCCGGGTACTCGACCTCGGTGGCAGGGACGCGAGCGGCCGCGCCGACCGGCTCCGCGAGCACGCGGCCGAGCAGGCCGAGGACCGGCTGCGCAGCCTGTATGTAGCGGTCACCCGGGCACAGTCGCAGCTGACCATGTGGTGGGCGCGCACCCGGGCGACCACCGAGGCTGCGCCGCTGCACCGGATCCTGTTCCGGCGCCGGGACCGGATCGGGCCGCCGGAACCCAGCTATCCACTCGACGCCCCACCCGGGGACGGGCACCCGGGCCAGCTCGGCTGGCTCGCCGAAGCCGGAATCCGGGTGGAGGACTGCCAGCCGGTGACCCGGGTACGGCTCGCCCCGATCGGCGACCGGCCCGAGCGGCTGCAACTGGCCACTTTCGACCGGGCGATCGACCAGCTCTGGCGGCGCACGTCCTACTCCGGCCTGACCGAGGCCGTCCACTCCCGGCCGCCACTGGCGCTGACCTCCGAACCGGTGGTGGACGACGAGCCGGTGGCGGCCACGCCGGGCATCGGCGCCGGCACCGGGGTGCCTTCGCCGATGGCAGAGCTGCCCGGCGGCGCAGCCTTCGGCAGCCTGGTCCACCAGGTGCTGGAGAACCTCGACTGGTACGCCCCGACCCCGGACGACGAACCAGCGCTCCAGTCCCGCCTGCTCACCGCGACGACAGCTGCTGCCGAGCGCTACCCCGTGCCCGGGGTCACGCCGGCGGCGCTCGGCCTTGCGATGTTGCCCAGCCTGGTCACCCCGCTCGGCCGGCTGACCGGTGGCCTGCCGCTCGCCGGCATCCCGGTCGCCGATCGGCTCAGCGAACTCAACTTCGAGTTCGCGCTCGGCACCCCGGCATCCCGGACGACGTTGCGGGAGGTGGCTGACCTGCTCGGCCGCTGGCTCCCGGCCGATGACCCGCTGGCCGGCTATCCGGAGGAGCTGGCCTCCCCGCAACTCGCCGGCCAGGCCCTGCGCGGGTTCCTGACCGGAAGCATCGACTCGGTCCTGCGGATCCACTCCGCAGCAGGTCCCCGCTTCGTCGTGGTCGACTACAAGACCAACCGGCTGGGGCCGGCGGAACTGACCCTCGACCATTACGCGCAGCCGGCGATGGTGGCCGAGATGGTCCGCACGCACTACCCGCTGCAGGCGGTCCTCTACTGCGTCGCGCTGCACCGCTTCCTGGCCGCGCGGTTGCCCGGCTACGACCCGCGAAGCCACCTCGGCGGCGTCGGCTACCTGTTCGTCCGCGGCATGGGTGGCCGCACTGCCGGCGCCGGCACCGGGGTGTTCAGCTGGCACCCGCCCGCCGGACTGGTGACGGCGCTCTCCGACCTGCTGGCCGACCGGGGGCAACGATGACCGACCTCGCCACCAGCCTCACCCAAGGGCTGCTCCTCGACGTCCACTCGACCGGGGCGCTGTCCTGGGGCGACGTGCATGTTGCGCAGAAGGTCGCGCACCTCTTCGGTGAGGGCGACCAGACCGTGCAGCTGGCGCTGGCCCTTGCCGTCCGCTCACTCCGGGCCGGCTCCACCTGCCTCGACCTGTCCGCGATCGACCAGACCACCTTCGACACCGAAGAGGAGAGCGTCGGGGTGCCCGTCGAGCTGCTGCCGGAACGCCAGGCGTGGCTGGACGCGATCTGCGCCAGCCCGATGGTGACGGTCGGCGCCGAGGGCGGCGGGGTCCGCCCGCTGCGGCTGGTCGGGCGCCTGCTCTACCTCGAGCGCTACTGGCAGGAGGAGACGGTCGTCGCGGACGAACTGGTTGCCCGCTTCGGCAGGTCGCCGGAACCGGTGAGCGTGGCGGCCCTCGCTGCAGCCAGGGCCGAACTGCTGGGCAACGATCCCGACCTCGACCAGGCCGCCGCCGCCATCGTCCCTGCCCTCACCGGGGTCACCGTTGTGGCCGGCGGGCCAGGTACCGGCAAGACCCACACCCTGGCACGGCTGCTCGGGGTGCTGTGGCGAACCCTGCCCACCCCACCGCTGGTCGCCCTGGCCGCCCCCACCGGCAAGGCCGCGGTGCGGATGCAGGAGGCCCTGGCCGACGCCCTTGCTGAACTCCCGCCCGACCTCGCCGCACCGCTCGACCAGCTGGAGGCCACCACCATCCACCGGCTGCTGGGCTGGGTGCCGGAGTCCCGCAACCGCTTCCGGCACGGTCGCGCCAACCCGTTGCCGCACGACGTCGTGGTGGTCGATGAGGCCTCCATGGTCAACGTGACCCTGATGGCGCGCCTGCTGGAGGCGCTGCGACCGACCGCCCGCCTGATCCTGATCGGGGATCCGGACCAGCTGGCCCCCGTCGAGGCCGGGGCGGTCCTGGCCGACATCGTCGATGCAGCCGAGCCGGGTCGGCACCACCGGGTCTCGCTCGCCGGGATCGGCTTGCCCGACTCCGGTCCGGTGGTGCGGCTGCGGCACAACTATCGCTCGGTGCGCACGATCGCCGAACTCGCTGCAGCCGTCCTGTCCGGCCACGCGGACCTCGCGCTGCACGTGGCCGGATCGGCGGCAGCCGGGGTCACGTTCGCCGCGACGGTCGAGGAGACCGATCTGCGGGAGCGGGTCACTGCTTCCGGGCTGGCGATGGTGACGGCTGCGCGGGCCGGCCGGGTCGCCGAGGCCCTGACGCTGCTGGAAGAGCACCGGCTACTGTGCGCGCACCGGCGCGGGCCCTACGGTGTCGCCCAGTGGTCCCGGCAGGTCGAGGAGTGGCTGGCCGGCGAACTCGACGACTTCGACCCGACCCTGGCCTGGTACGCGGGCCGTCCGCTGCTGGTCACCCAGAACTCCCCCGACCTCGGCCTCTACAACGGCGACACCGGCGTGGTGGTCAACCACGACGGCCTGCTCCGGGCGCACTTCGCGCGCGGCCGCCGGGTGCACACCGTCTCCCCGTTCCTGCTGGAAGGCGTCCAGACGATCCACGCCATGACCGTGCACAAGGCGCAGGGCAGCCAGTTCAACCGGGTCACGGTGGTGCTGCCGCCGCCCGACTCGCCACTGCTGACCCAGGAGCTGCTGTACACGGCCATCACCCGGGCGAGGCAGCAGGTAACCCTCATCGGCTCGGAGGAGTCCTTGCGCAAGGCCGTCCGGCAGAAGGCCCGACGGGCCTCCGGGCTGCGCGACCGGCTCTGAGTCGAGGAGATCGAGGACCCCTGGTGCAGAAGGTCCGCCACCTGGACAAGCTCGTCGACGAGCTGGCCAGGGGCAGGGCGATGCCGGCGATCCTCCCGGGGCAGCACCAACGGCCAGGGCGGCCGCCGGAAGTCGTCGAAGGCTCCCGGCCGATGGCGGTGCGCCGCCGGTGGAGGTCAGCCTGGAAGGCGTCCGTCGAGCCAGTCCTCGATCATCCGCCGCGCAATGGACGTGCTGGGCGGCAGCGTGATCTCCCCTGCGGCCATGGCTTCCCGCAGCCCCGAGCGGGAGAACCAGCGGGCGTCCTCGATCTCGCCGGCGGCCGGAACCAGCTGCGGGCCGGCAGCGTGGGCGAGGAAGCCAACCATCAACGACCGCGGGAAGGGCCAGGGCTGCGATCCGAGGTAGGTGATGCCGGTCAGCTCCAGCCCCACCTCCTCGGCCATCTCGCGGTGCACAGCCTGCTCCAGGGATTCCCCGATCTCGGCGAAGCCGGCGAAAACCGAGTAGCGTCCGGCGGCCCAGCCGGGCTGACGGCCAAGGAGCAGCCGCTCGTCCGGGTCGACCATCGCGACGATCACCGCCGGGTCGGTGCGCGGGTACAGCTCGTTCCCGCAACTGGTGCACCGCCGGGACTGACCGCCGTGGACGGCCCGCGTCACAGCCCCGCAGCGCGGGCAGAAGCCCGAGTTGGCGTGCCAGGCGGCCAGTCCGACCGCGGTGAAGGCGGCCTGGAGACTCGCCGCCGACAGCTCGTCCATCACCGAGCGCAGGCCGGTGAGTTCCTCCTCGGCCCTGGTCGCGAACCACGGCCGGCCGTCGATGCTGCCCAGCAGGTAGTGCAGCTCCGGATCGAACGTCGACTCGACCGGCCGGGTGGCCAGCTCCCCGGTCGGGGTCGTCTCCACGCTCGCGTCACCGACCCGCAGTAGCACTGCGCCGCGGTCGGCCCAGGCGGCGAGGACCCACTCCTCATCGGCGCGCAACTCGGTCTGCCGATCGAGGGCACTTCCGTCCAGCCAGCTGCTCACTGCGAAAGGCTAACCGAGCCGGGGACCCCGGCGAGCAGGGATTCCAGCCCCGCGCGGTCGGGCAGGTCGGGTGGGCGAACCACCTCCGCTGAGCGCAGGTCGTAGAACACCGCGTCCACGTCGGCCAGCGCCAGACCGTTGAGCTCGGCCCACGCGAGTCGATAGAGGGCCAGCTGCAGCGGATCGGCCCGGCGGGCATCACCGGTCTTCCAGTCCACCACCTGCGCACGACCGTCGTCGGCGGTGAACACCGCGTCGATCCGGCCGCGGACCAACCGTCCGCCCAGCACGAGGGTGAACGGGGTCTCGATCGCCACCGGCACTGCCCTGGCGTACGGCCCGGCCTCGAAGCCTGCGCGAAGCACCTCGAAGTCGGCTCCAGCGACCTCTGCGCCGTCGTCGCCGTCGATGAGTTGCGACTGGCCGCGGAACCTGTCCTCGAGCCACTGGTGGAAGCCGATGCCCCAGCGCTGGGCCTCGCTGACCAGCCGCGGCATCGGGCGGCGCAGCTCCGCTGCGTAGCCGGCCGGATCGCGGGCCAGCCGGCCGATCCCGGTGACCGAGAGGTAGTCGGGCAGCCGGCCCGAGGTCCGCTCCCGTGCCGTCTCCAGCTCTGCTGCCTGGAGTCCGGCAGCCGCAGCCCGCCACCCCGCCAGGAGTTGGGACTGGTCGAGGCTCAGTCCGGGCACCTCGGGGTACTCGCCGGTCCCGCTCCTGGCCTCCCGCGCCGCCCGGACCAGGCCGGCGGCCTCGCGGCGCACCGCCCACCCTGGGGTGTCCCCCACAGCGGGCCACCCGCTGGTCGCCGCCGGGCCAAGCAGCGGGTTCAGTTCGGGCACGTCGGTCGCAGCCGTCGCCAGTTGCGCATGTTCGGCGACAGCCACGAAGTAGTCCGAGGGTTCCCGTGGCTTGGCCAGACCCTGCCCCCAGGTGTGGGTGCTCACCAGCAGCAGCTGCCGGGCCCTGGTCACTGCGACATAGGCCAGGCGGTCCTCGCTGAGCCGCTGCTGCCCGGTGAGCGCCGCTGCGAAGGCTGTGAGTTCTGCGTTCTCCACCCGCGCCAGCTGCGGCAGGGCTGCGGCGTCCCCCCGCAGCGGGTAGGGCAGGCTGGCCGCGTTGCGGAGCCAATTGCCGGTGACCCGGTCGGTCGGGAACACATCGCCGGCGAGGCCGGGCACGAACACCACCTCCCACTCCAGGCCCTTGGCCTTGTGGACGGTGAGCACCTTCACCGAATCGGCTGCCGACACCACTGCCTGTTCCAGTCCGGTGCCGAACTCGCGCTCCGCCTCGAGGTAGGCCAGCAGCCCGGCGAGGGAGGCCTCCGCATCGATGTCGGTGTAGTCGGCAACCGCCTGGACGAAGGTGGCCAGCGGTGCGCTGCCGCCGGAGCCAACGGTTTCCAGTTCCACGGCAAGGCCGAGCACCGTGATCACCCGCTGCACCAGCTCGGTGACCGCGTCGCCGGAGTGTCGCCGCAGCAGGCCGAGCTCGGCCGTGAAGGTGGCGAACCGCCGCCGGGCGTCGCTGCGATAGGCCAGCGGTCCGGGGTCGGCCACCGCCTCGAGCAGGCTGGGCACCGACGCCGGGTCGGAACCGGAGAGCACGGCTTCCAGGTCCGCGAGGCTCCGCTGCGCGGCGCCGATCGTGTCCCCGTCCGCTGCCGCCGGCAGCGGTCCGCCGGGTCGCCTGGCCGCAGCCAGCTCCCGCGCGCGCCGACCGAGGAGGGCCAGGTCGGGAATCCCGATCGCCCAGCGCGGCGAGGTCAGCAGCCGCAACACCGCCGGGTTGGCCGTGGCGTCGTCGAGCAGGGTCAGGGTTGCCACCACGTCCGCGATCGCCGGCAACTCCAGCAACCCGCCCAGGCCGACGATCTCGACCGGGATGTCCCTGGCTGCCAGCTCGGTGTAGACGTCGGCCACCTGGCTGTTGCGTCGCGCGAGCACGGCGATGTCCGACCAGGCCCCGGTCGCCCCCGTGCCGTGCAGCTCGGCGATCCGGTCGGCGATCGCGGTCACCTCCTCCGGCCAGGTGGCGTGGGCTGCCGCCTCCACCCGTCCCGGCGGCGTTCCGGGCGGCGCCACCAGGTCCAGGTCGAGGCCGTGGGCGGCCAGCGCCGGCTCCGCACGGACCGGACCGGCCAGGTGGTTGGCCGCGTCCAGCACCCGCTGCCCGCTGCGCCGGTTGACGGTGAGGGCATAGCCGGTGGCCGGCAGGCCGGCCGCTGTCGGAAAGTGCCGGGCGAAGTCGAGGATGTTGCTGGCAGCCGCCCCGCGCCAGCCGTAGATCGCCTGGCACGGGTCGCCGACCGCTGTCACCGGATGCCCGCGTCCCGACCCGGCGTCCGGACCTGAGAACAACCCGCGCAGCAGGGTGGCCTGGGCAGCCGACGTGTCCTGGTACTCGTCGAGCAGCACCACGGCGAACTCCGCCCGCAGGGCCGCTGGAACCGCCGGCACCTCAGTGGCCAGCCGGGCAGCCGCGGCCATCTGGTCGGCGAACTCCACGTAGCCGAGTTCGGCCTTCAGCTCCTCGTAGCGCACCACGAGCGTGGCAAGTTCGAGACGTTCCGCTGCGGCTGCCCTGGCCGTCTGCAGCGCCGAGTACACCTGCCCGCGCGGGTTCCGCGGCGCAGCCTCGATCGCCGCGTCGAAGCTCTCCGCCTGGTCGGCGAGCTGGAGCGGGTCGACCAGGTGGGACCGCAGCTCGCCGGACAGCTCCAGCAGCCGCTGGGTCACCGCGGCCGGCCGGAGCCGGGAGAGGTACTGCAGGCCGGGAGTGTTGGCGACGACGCGGGCGGCCAGCCGGTATCGGGCGGCCCCGGTGATCATCCGGGCGTCGCCCTCGATGCCCAGCCGCAGCCCGTGCTCGGCCACCAGGCGGCCGGCGAATGCGTCGTAGGTGAGGATCAGTTCCTCCCCGGCCTCGGCGTCAGCGGAGAGGACGCCGGCCTGGTGCAGCGCCCGCCGCACGCGGCCGCCCAGCTCCCCTGCAGCCTTGCGGGTGAAGGTGAGCCCGAGCACCTGCTCCGGCCGCACCTGGCCGCTGCCGACCAGCCACACCACCCGGGCAGCCATCACGGTGGTCTTGCCCGAGCCGGCGCCGGCGATGATCACCGCCGGCTCCAGCGGTGCGGTGATGGCGGCGAGTTGCTGGTCGGAGAAGTCGATGCCGAGCGCCTGGCTCAGCTGCTTCGCCTCGGTCATCTTCATCGCAGCACCTGCCCGCCCCGACCCGATGCCGGGCAGCTGTTCGCGAACGGGCAGGTGCGACAGTGCGGGCCCGGGGTCGCCGGGTAGCTGCCCTCGGAGACCACGGCGGCGGCCAGCGCCACCCGGTGGTGCACCCAGCTCGGATAGCGCTGCTCCGCCGCATCCTCACCGAGGTAGGGATTCGTGGCCAGCGAGGCCTGGCTGAACTCCCTGGGCAGGTCCTCCGGCTTCCCGGCCAGCCGCAGGTACACCGCTGCGGCCCCGGCGGCGCCGGTCTCGGGCCCGACCTGGCCGAACCCGCCGGCGGCGACTGCCAACTGGTAGATCCCGAGCTGCTCCATCCCGGCGATCGCTGCCCTGGTCGGCGGTGTCCGCGAAGTCTTGAAGTCGACCACCCGCAGCCCGGCAGCCGTTCGCTCCAGCCAGTCGACCTTGCCGTCGAGGACGACGGTGCGGTCATCCACGGCGACCTCGAGGTTGAACGGCACCTCGACGCCGACCAGTTCGGCCGGGTTCGCCGCCCGCCAGGCGAGGAACCGCGCCAACCCGAGCTCGACCTCCACCCGCTCGGTCGCAGACAACCAGGCCGCCTCGAACCGCAACCGGTGCCAGACGGCATCCAGCCCTGCCCGCAGCTCCGGGAGCCCCCAGCCTTCTCCGACCGCCTGCTGCACCAGCAGGTGGATCAGCGACCCGAGCGCTGCAGCCAGTCCGGGCTCGCCCTCGCCGCGGGCCTCGCGGGCGAGGAAGTAGCGGCGTGGGCAGGTGAGGATGCCGGTCACCTGGCTGGGGCTCAGCCGCACCGGCCGGCCGGTCTCCAGCGGCTCTGGCCGGCTGCTCAGCTCGCGGACCCCCCACCAGGTGGCCGGGTCGGCCGACGGCACCAGCGGCCGCCCGGAGTCGTCGGTGGCATCGGCAAGCCTCGCCAGCTCGCCCGCAGCAGCCGCCCTCAACTCCGCTGGCACCGCTGGATCGGTGGCGTGGCGGCGCAACTCGGCAGCCAGGGCGGCCAGGGTGAGCGGCGCGCCCGCACGATCGGGAGCAGCCAGCGGCACCCCCAGCTCGGCGAGGAAGCGGGACGGGGAGTCCGCCTCGCCCTCGGTTCCGGCCGCCGCCGTGACCACGAGCCGGCTCCGCGCACGGGAGCACGCCAGGTGGAACAGCCGGCGCTCGGCGGCGAGCAGGTCGCGGTGGTCGGTGCGCCCGGTGAGGCCGTCCCCGGTGAGGGCTGCGGCCTCCAGCACGGTGCTGACCCGGCGGCCGACCGGCCAGACGCCTTCCTGGACCCCGGCCACGACCACCAGTTCCCACTCCCTTCCCCTGGCCCGGTGCGCGGTTAGCACCTGGACGCCACGGCCGCGCAGCCGGGACTCCCGTTCCCGGTCGGCCGGGATCTGCTGGCCGGCGAGCTCGGCGAGGAAGGCCCGGATCCCGGCGACGCCACCGCGGCGATCGGCCTCCGCCGCGCTCTCGAACAGGGCGCAGAGCGCATCCAGGTCGGCGTCCGCCCGGCTGCCAAGGGCCCCACCGGCAGCCGACTCCCGGGCGAGTTGACGCGGCCAGTCCGTGCCCTGCCACAACGTCCAGGCCACCAGGTCGACCGGGTCGCCGGCCCGGACCCGGTCGCCGGCCGCGGCGAGCACGTCCAGGAACCTGCGCAACCGTTCCGTCGCCGGGTTCGCCGCGGCGTCGGCCAGCCAGCCCGGCTCGTTGATCGCGGCCGCCAGCTGCTCCGGCAGGCCGGCAGGCGAGGTGGCCGGCCCGGCCCGCCACTCCCGGGCCAGCCGGCGGAGCCCGAGCGCGTCGAAGCCGGCCAGCGGCGAGGTCAGCAGGCGGACGGCTTCGTCGGGCTCGACGCGACCGGCGGCCGTGACCGCGAGGGCGAGCAGCAACGGCCGGACCGAGGGCGCCTGGGCCAGCGGAATCTCGTCGCCGGCCACCTCCACCGGAATCCCGGCAGCAGTCAGCGATCGCACGATCGGTCCGAGCTGCCGCCGCCCGGAACGGACCAGCACCGCCATGTCGCCGTAACGGATACCGCCGGTGAGCCTTGCCCTGCGGATCTCGGCAGCGATCGTGGCTGCCTGGTCGGCCTCACCGGAACAGGTGAAGACCTGCACCGCCCCTTCGGTTTCGGCGGGAACGCTGTCGGGCTGCCCGGTACCCGCCGGCCGCGGCAACCGGGCACGGACCCCGGCCAGGGCCCCGCCGATGGCAGCGCCGTGCCGGTGCCCCGTGGCCAGGCTGGTCACCCGCGCCGGCGCTTCCCTGCGGCCGAAGAACCGTTCGAAGTCGGCCACGGCCCGCGGGTGGGCGCCCCGGAAGGTGGAACTGACGCTGTCCGGGTCGGCCACGGCCAGCACCGGGGCCGAGCCGGCGAGGGTGGCCAGCAGGGCGATCTGCGCCGGGTCCAGCTCGGTGTAGTCGTCGATCAGCACAGCCCCGATGCCGGCGTGAAGGCCGGCCGTCACCGTCAGGTCGGTGAGCAGCAGTCGCACCCGGTGCACCAGCTCCGCGTAGTCGAGCACGCCCTCTGCGTCCAGCACGTCGAGGTACTCGGCGAAGAAGCCGCCGAGAGCCTGCCACTCCGGCCGGCCGGCCTCGGCGCCGAACGCCGCCAGGTCCTCCGGCTCGAGGCCGAGCTGCCGGGCGCGGGCGATCGCAGCCCGCACCTGGGCTGCGAAGCCCCTGGTGCCAAGAGCCGGGCGCAGCTCGCCGGGCCAGTAGGCCGCACCGGAACCTGCCAGCAGTTCCCGCACCCGGAACTCCTGTTCGGGGGCTGCCAGCAACCGCAGCTCGGGACGGCCGGCGAAGCGCTGCCAGATGGTGCGACACAGCGAGTGCACGGTGGTTACCGCCGGCTGCCAGGATCCGTCCCCAAGCTGGGCAGCGATCGAGTTACGGAGCGAACTGGCTGCCGTACGACCGGCGGCCACCACCAGCGGCGGCGGATCCCCGCCGCGATTCCGGGCCACCGCGGCGTGCGCCAGCAGCGTGGTCTTGCCGGTGCCCGGACCGCCGAGGACCAGGAGGGCGGCATCCCAACCGGCCAGCACTGCGGCCTGCTCGGCGCTGAGTTCGGGCAGGCGCACCGCGTCCGGGATGCTGTTCACCCGACCATGCAACCACCTGCCACCCACACGGCGCCGCCGACCGGCCAGCAGGTGGTCGGCGACCGCCGTCTCCAAGGTTCCGGCGCCGAAACCGGCACCGGCTCTCAGGGTTGCCCCCTGACCACCCCGGAACGTTGGTGAACCCCTCCGCCAACCGGCGCCACCGCCGTTGCGGGAGGCTAGATTGGTGGCCAACGCCCAAGTTCCGAGAGGTCATCAGATGAGCACACCCGCGCAGCCGTCCAGCCAGGGGCAGGCCGTCCAGCTGGCGCCCCCAGACACGCTGAACCTGACCCCGTCGGCACCCCCGGCAACCGTCACGGCGACCCAGGCCCCGGCGATGGCGCCCCAGGTCGATGCAGCCCAGGTTCCGGTGCTGGACTCGAAGGTCAACGACTTCCTCACAGCGCTGGACTCGGCCGAGCAGGGCTCGCCGACCTTCTCCGCACAGGCGGACGCCGTGCGCAGCATGGGCGACGCCGACATCCGCAAGGCGGCGGAGACCTCCAACCGGCTCCTGCAGACCCCCGTCCGGGCGATCGAGTCCGGCGGTCTCGCCGAGACCTCCAAGGTCGGCAAGACCCTCCTGGATCTCCGCCGGACAGTCGAGGACCTCGACCCCAATCAGGCGAGGGGCAGCAAGGGCTTCTTCGCGCGCATCGGGGTCGGGAAGCCGGTGCAGGACTACTTCCGCAAGTACCAGAGCTCCCAGCAGCACCTCAACGGCATCCTGCACGCCCTGCGCTCCGGCCAGGACGAGCTGACGAAGGACAACGTCGCCCTGAACATGGAGAAGCAGAACCTCTGGACGGTGATGGGCCGGCTCAACCAGTACGTCTACATCGCCGAACGGCTGGACGCGAGGCTCGCGGCCCAGATCGCCGAGCTCGAGCTGGCCGACCCCGACAAGGCGCGGGCGCTCAACCAGGACGTGCTCTTCTACGTGCGGCAGAAGCACCAGGACCTGCTCACCCAGCTGGCGGTCTCGATCCAGAGCTACCTCGCGATCGACATCATCATCAAGAACAACGTCGAGCTCATCAAGGGTGTCGACCGGGCCTCAACGACCACCATCTCGGCCCTGCGGACGGCGGTCATCGTCGCCCAGGCCCTCGGCAACCAGAAGCTGGTGCTCGACCAGATCACCGCCCTGAACACCACCACGTCGCAGATGATCCAGCGCACCTCGGAGATGCTGAAGGAGAACTCGGCGGCGATCCAGGAGCAGGCAGCGTCCTCCACCATCGGGCTGGAGCAGCTGCAGGCGGCGTTCGCCAACATCTACGCGACGATGGATTCCATCGACCAGTTCAAGCTCAAGGCGCTGGACTCCATGTCCGCGACGATCGGCACCCTCGAGACCGAGGTCGCCAAGAGCAAGTCCTACCTGGAGCGCGTCTCCCAGCAGGACACCAGGGCAGCCACGCTGCCGACGATCAGCATCGACCGCTAGGGCAGGGATGGGCTTCTGGGACCGTTTGCTCGGCCGTGAGGAACCGTCCGCACCTGTTGGTGCCGACGAGGTGGCTGCCGCGCCCACCGAAGCCGACATCAATGACTCGCTGGCCAGGGTGGAGGGCCTGGTCGGCGATCCTGCGGTCCCGGCAGTGGTCCGTTCCCGCGCCCTGCGCGTCACCGGGACGGTCCGCAAGACCCTGCCCCGGCTGGCCCTGCTCGGCCTCGGCAGCTACGACGCCTACTCGGTTGTCGCCACGGCCACCGACTACCTCCCCGAGGCCATCGGCGCCTACCTGCGCCTGCCCCGGGACTGGGCGGACTCGCGGCCGGTCGACCGGGGCAAGACCTCGTTGCTGCTGCTGATCGACCAGCTTGACCTGCTCGCGAACACCATGGACGCGATCTACGACGCAGCCAACACCACTGACGCAGCCGCCTTGATCAGCCACGGTCGCTTCCTGCAGGAGCGCTTCGGCCACAATCAGGCGCCCGAACTTAACCTGGGGCAGGCATGACCGTACCGAGACTGGGGCCGGCCCTCGCCGCCCTGAGCAAGGCGGCAGCTGCCGCCGGCCTGGATCCGGCAGCAGCGCTGGAAGAGGGCCTGGTCCTCTCCGCAGCAGTCGCCGAGTCCAACCGCGGCGCCTTCGTCGACTGGTGCCGGGAGGTCGGCGTGGACACCTCCGCAGCCACCTTCATGGACGCGGCCGTCCGCGGCCGCAGGTACCGGGGCGCCGCCACGCCGCTGGCCAGCGAGGCCGCAGCCTCGAGGCACCGGTCGGCCGCCGGCTACGCGAAGGCGCTCGGCGACGTCTGCCAGGCCGCGGCCGCACTCGGCGAGCCCGGACCCGCAGCCCTCGGCGCTGCCAGCCTTGCCGCTGCGGCCCAACTGCCGGGGGCAGCCACCCACCGGCCCTCTGCCCCCACCCCGGCGAGCCCGGTGCACGACGAGGCCGCCCAGCGGGAGTTCGTCCGGCAGGCACCGGCCATCCTCAACGAGGTGCTGTCCCGGCTGTCCACCAGCCAGGACCGGCTGCTCGACGTGAGCCGGATGGACCCGCACTCCCCCGGCGCCTTCCCCGGTCTCGGCGGGGTCAGCTTCCCCGGAGCCCCCGGGTTCCCCGGGCAGCCCGCCGGTGCGCAGCCGGGCAGTGGCCCGGCCGCCGCTCCGGCACAGCCCGCCGAACCGGCGACACCCGAACCGGAACCTGAGCCGGAGCCCGAGGAGCCGGAGAAGACGGTGGAGGAATGGCTGGCCGAACTCGACGAGCTGATCGGGCTGGCAACGGTCAAGAGCGAGATCCGGCGCCAGACCGCCATCCTGCGGGTGGACGCGCTGCGCACCAAGGCCGGACTGAAGAGCCCGACGATCACCCGGCACCTGATCTTCACCGGTAACCCCGGCACCGGCAAGACGACGGTCGCCCGCCTGGTCGCCGGCATCTACAAGGCGATCGGCCTGCTCAGCAAGGGCCAGCTGGTCGAGGTCGACCGCTCCGAGCTGGTGGCCGGCTACCTCGGCCAGACCGCCATCAAGACGGCGGAAGTGACCGCGAAGGCCTACGGCGGGGTGCTGTTCATCGACGAGGCCTACTCCCTCAACGGTGACCAGTACGGCGAGGAGGCGATCAACACCCTGGTGAAGGAGATGGAGGACCACCGCGACGACCTGGTGGTCATCGTCGCCGGCTACCCGGTGCCGATGGACATCTTCATCTCCAACAACCCCGGCCTCGCCAGCCGCTTCCGGACGACGATCACCTTCGACGACTACACCGACGAGGAACTGCGGAACATCTTCACCCAGATGGCGGCCAAGTCCGACTACGACCTGGGGGCCGGGGTGCTGGAGGAGTTCACCCGGCAGCTGTCCAGGCAGGCGCGGGACGAGACCTTCGGCAACGGCCGCTACGCCCGCAACCTGCTGGAGGCGGCCATCGGCCGGCACGCCTGGCGCCTGCGCGAGGTCACCGAGCCGGACCTCGAGCAGCTGCGGACCCTGCTCTCGGAGGACCTCCTCGAGCCGCAGCCGGTGAAGGCAGCGGCTGTCGAGCCGGGCCGCCTCGAGCCTCCCGACAGCGCGGCCGACATCGCCCCGGTGGAGTTCCCGGAAGCTCTCCAGGAGCAGCAGTGACCTCCACCTCCACGAGCGTCCAGCCGTCGCAGACGGCGGTCGCCGCTGGCACCATGGCCACCAGGCCGGCAGCCGGCGTGGCTGCCCAGCCGGAGTTCGTGCCGCCCCCTGCCAGCCGCACGCCCCAGCTGCTGCGCAGGCTGCAGGCGGCTGCCGCCATCGCGCTGCTGCTGCTCGGCGGCCTGGGCACCTGGGTCATCTCCGAGCTGCGCACCGACCTGGCCTCCGCCCCGGAGGTGTCCGCGCAGTACGCCCGGCTGGGTGAGGTGCAGAACCGCCTGCTGGAGGCCAGCGCCCTTGCAGCCGTGGGTGTCATCGAGGGCGGCGGCGGCATGACCGACCGGGCCGAAGCCGCCGGCGCGCGGCTCAACCAGGCCGCCGGCCTGTTGGTCGCAGCAGCCACGGCGCGACCGCAGGACACCGAGGCCCTCGCCGCCATCAGCGGCCACCTGGTCGGCTACGGCCAGCTGCTGCGGGCGGCCGACGGCCGCGACGCGAAGACGGCGAAGACGCTGCTCGACCGCGCCGACACCCAGCTCGACAAGCAGCTCCTGCCCGCCCTCGCAGCGCTCCAGACCGGGCTGAGCGAGGAGGCTGCGGCCCGCTCCTGGACCGAGTCGGAGTTCTTCGTCCCCCTGCTGGCCGTGCTCACGGTCGGCTTCCTGGGGTGGATCAGCTGGGTGGTCGCCCACCGCACCCGCCGGGTGCTGAACCTCGGCCTCGTCGGGGCCGTCGTCGCAGCGCTGGCGATCCTCTGGGTCACGGTCGCGGCCCAGCAGGCAGCCGCGGCAGCCTCGACCGACAGCCGGACCACCCAGTTCGCCCGGGTCGTCGACCTCACCGACGCCGCGAACCAGCTCGGGACGGCCCAGCGCATCCACGCCCACGCCGTCCTGGTGCGGAGCTGGACGCAGGGCGACGCCTCGGCCGTCGACGCGGCGGTGAAGGCCGCCGAGGGCACCGACCTGCCTTCCGGTGACCGGATCCTCGCCGACTACGCGTCGGCGCAGGACAAGCTGGCCGCCCTGATGACGAAGGGTGACTGGAGCGGGGCAGCCGGGCTGGTGCTCGCCGACGGCGAGGAGGGCCTTGCCGGAACCGCCAAGAGCTTCGACGACGCGGTCTCGCGGGCGAGGTCCGAGGCCGTCGTGGCAGCTGCCGGGCGCCCGGACGAGATGCGGGACACCCTGATGTGGCAGCTGGCTGCCGCAGTGCTCGCGGCCCTGGTCGGCGCAGCGCTCGCCGTGGCCGGGATGGAACAGCGATTGCAGGAGTACCGATGACCACCAGTGCGCCGGCGGCCCCCGGCCAGCTCGGGGTGGCTGCCCGCCCCCAGGACCTGCTGGCCTACCTCGGTCGGCTCGACCGCTGGCTGGCCGAACGCCGGGCGGAGCTCGACTCCCTCGACGAGCAGATCATCAGTTCCGGACGGCAGGCCGAACTCACCTCGGACATGGCGCTCGCGCTGGCTCTGTGGCAGGCGGCCAAGACCCGGCAGAACCTGCTGCTGGCCACCTGGGACTCCGGCCGCGTCGGCCAGCAGGAGCTCGAGCGCCTCTCCGCCCTGATCTGGGGCCGCCTGGACACCGCCGGCGCCCAGCTCGCCCAGCTGCAGTCGATGGCTGTCTCCCTGCCGGAGGCGGGCCGGCTCTGCGACGCCCTCGTCGCCCAGCTGCGGACACGGCTGAACACCGACCCCAATGCCGAGCAGCAGCAGATCCGGCTCCGGGACCTCCGCGCCCAGCTGGAACGTATCCGGGACCAGGCCAAGCTGGAACCTCCGGCGCTGGCCCCGGCAGCCAACGGCAAGCTGGCCGCCCTCGCTGCCCGCACCGACCAGCTCGCGGACAAACGCGGCCGCGGCGGCGACATCGGCGGCCTGCTCGGGTCCCTCGAGATCGAGGCCGCCCGACTGGAGCGGGACCTGATCGTCGGCGCGGCCCAGCGCAGGGAAGCGCGGGACCTGCTGGTCCGGGCGCGGGAACAGCTGGCCGAGGTGTCGGCCCGTGAGCAGGCCGTGAGGACGCTGGCCGGCCAGGCCGCAGCAGCTGTGTGGCCGACCCCGGAGGGAGCCCTGCCGAGCGTCGCCGGGCTCGGCCCGGTGCCGAACACCCGCACCGCCCTGGTCGGGTTCGTCGAAGGCCTCGCCAGGGTGGACGCCCAGCTGAACCAGGCCCAGGCCGAACTCTCCCGCGCCCTGGCCGAACGCGACGCCGCCGCAGCACTCGCCGGGGCCCTGCAGGCCAAGGCGGCCGGGCTGGGGCACGGTGCCCAGCCGGCCCTCACCGAGCTCGCTGCCCTGATCGGACGCCGGCTGGCCGACCGGCCGGTCGTCGTCCCGGTGGTGCACGAGCTGCTGCAGGCCTACACAGCCCAACTGGACTTCCTCGCCCGGAGGCAGGCATGAAGTGCCGCCAGCCGGGCTGCACCGGCACCATCGTCGACGGCTACTGCGACGTGTGTGGCATGCCTGGAATCGCTCCGGCCCAGGTCGGCCGCGCCCAGCCCGGGATCCGGCCGTCCACCCGGGCCACCGGACCGTGCCGGCAGCCGGGCTGCAGCGGCCGGATCATCGACGGCTACTGCGACGTCTGCGGGTCTCCCGACGTGGTCGCGGTGATCCCGTCCGGGCCGGCCACCACCCGCACCCGGACATCGGTGCACCTCGGCTCGACCGCGCTGGGCTCGGCGCGGGCGTCTTCCTTCGGGGGCCGGCCGAAGCGGCAAAGCAGCACCGAACGACTAACCACGGCCAGGATCGGCGCCGGGCTCACCCGGGTGCCGCCGGCCCCGGCGATCGACGCCGGCAAGGCCGTCCTGGCCAACCCGGAGGTGCCGCTGGACGCCCGGGTGTGCCCGCGCTGCGGTGCGAAGGTCGGCCAGGGTGCCGAGAACGTCGCCTCCCGCTCCGAGGGGTTCTGCCCGGCTTGCGGGGCGCTCTACTCGTTCACGGTGAAGCTGAAGCCCGGTGACGTGGTCGCCGGGCAGTACGAGGTCGTCGGGGCGCTGGCCCACGGCGGCATGGGCTGGATCTACCTCGCCAAGGACCGCAACGTCTCCGGCCGGTGGGTGGTGCTGAAGGGCCTGCTGAACACCGGCGACGCCGACGCGCTGGCCGCGACGATCGGCGAGCAGCGGTTCCTCGCCAGGGTGGAGCACCCCCTGATCGTCGAGATCTACAACTTCGTCACCCACGACGACGCCGGCTACATCGTGATGGAGTACGTCGGCGGCCGCTCCCTGAAGCAGTTGCTGAAGCAACGCATGACCACCAACAACGGCGAGGCCGACCCGCTGCCGGTCGACCAGGCCCTGGCGTTCCTGATCGAGATCCTGCCGGCGCTCGGCTACCTGCACGAGCTGGGCCTGCTCTACTGCGACTTCAAGCCGGACAACGTCATCCAGGTCGGCGACTCCCTGAAGCTGATCGACCTCGGCGGCGTCCGGCACATCGGTGACGAGGATTCCGCGATCTACGGCACCGTCGGCTACCAGGCACCGGAGGTTGCGACGCTGGGTCCGTCCATCGCCTCGGACATCTTCACCGTCGGCCGGACGCTGCTGGTGCTCTGCGCCGAGGTGGTCGGCTACCAGTCCGAGTACGAGTTCCGCATCCCGCCGGCCGAGGACATTCCGGCGCTGGCCGAGCACGACTCGCTGTACCGGCTGCTGCTGAAGTGCTGCGCCACCGACCCCAACGACCGGTTCACCTCCGCCGAGGAGCTCCGGCTGCAGATGCTCGGCGTGCTGCGGGAGGTGGTGGCCACGGCCAACCCGGGCGTGGCGACCACAGCAGCTTCCTCGGTCCTGTTCGAGGCCCCGACGGTGGCGACCGAGCGCTACGGGATGCGGCAGCTGCCCCGGCTGCGCCCGGACCCGTCCGATCCCCAGGCCGGCTGGCTGGCCAGGGTCAGCACCGAGGATCCCGTCCAGCGGCTCGCAGCCCTGTCCGCCCCGCCGGGCGAGTCGCCGCAGGTCCTGCTGGCGCGCGGGGACGCGGCCCTGGAGGCGAACAATCCGAAGCTGGTCGACGACTGCGTCCGGAAGTTGCTGCTGAACGACCCGTGGGAGTGGCGGGCCGTCTGGCTGGCCGGGCTGAACGCGCTCCAGGAGAAGGACTACGCCACGGCGCAGAGCTCGTTCAACGCCGTCTACGGACAGGTGCCCGGTGAACTGGCGCCCAAGCTGGCCCTCGCCCTCGCCTGCGAGCTCGGCGGCGAGCTGGACATCGCCGAGAACCTCTACCGAACCTGCGCAGCCACCGACGCCTCCTACGTGACCCCGGCTGCCTTCGGGCTGGCAAGGGTGCGGGCAGCCCGCAACGACCTGTCCGGCTCGCTGGCAGCACTCGAACTGGTGCCGAGCACTTCGCGCGGCTACCCGGAGTCCCAGCGGTTGCGGGCGAGGCACCTGGTCAACCTCGCCGTCGACCCGGCCGGCATGACCGAGGCGTTCAAGGCGGTCGGCCAGGCCCGGCTCGATCCCCGCACCGAGGCCGAGTACCGGGTCGTGCTGTACCAGCGGGCCCTTGCCAGGGCCAACGGCGGGACCGTGCCGTTGTCCGGCCAGACGATGACCGAGTCGATGATCCGGGACCTCCTCGTGGCCGGCTACCTGGAGCTGGCCCGGCTCACCGAGGACCCGGGGGTGCGGGCCGGCTATGTCGACCTCGCCAACGCCCTCCGCCCCTGGAGCCTGCTGTGACCGGCGAGTGGCCGCTGTGGCCGGAGCCAGCGGACCCGACCGGCACCGAGGCCCAGCCGGGACAGCCCCCGGCAGCTGCACAGCCGGCACCGGAGGCACCTAGAGAAGCCCCCTCGTGCCCGAACTGCGGCCGGGCCACCGACCCGGCGGCCTGGTTCTGCGAAGCCTGCGGGCACCCGCTGGTACCGACCGCCCCGGCCCCGGCCCCCGCGCCGGCCGCCGATGCACCGTCTACCCAGACCCGGCGGCTCGGGGTTCGGGTCAGCCAGTTGGCAGACTGCCCCTCCTGCGGCGGCACCGTCGGCGCCGACGGCTACTGCCAGACCTGCGGCGCGAAGGCGCCGAGCCCGCGCGACCACTTCAGCTCTGCACCGGCCCCCTGGGTCGGCGGCGTCTGCGACAAGGGCCGGCAGCACCACCGCAACGAGGACGCCATGGCGCTGTGGGCCGAGGGCGACCGTGCGGTGCTGGTGGTCTGCGACGGGGTCTCGACCAGCATCGACTCCGATGTCGCAGCCCTCGCCGCAGCGGAGAAGGCCCGCGATGTGCTGGTCTCGCTGGGCTCCCACGGCGTGGCCGGAGCCGACAGCCGCGATGCCGCGATCGCCCGGACCCTGGTCACCGCCACTGAGGAGGCGAACCGGGCAGTGGTGGCCACAACGGCCCCGGACTCGACGAACGCGGCCTCGGCCACCTTCGCTGCTGCCGTCGTGATCGGCGACCGGGTGCACTTCGCCAACCTCGGCGACTCCCGGGTCTACCTGCTCTGCGAGTCCGAGCGCGTCCTGCTCAGCGAGGACGACTCGCTGGCCCAGGCGTTCATCGCCGAAGGCATGCCGCGGGCCGAGGCGGAAGCCCTGCCCCGGGCCCACGCGATCACCAAGTGGCTGGGCCGCGACGCCGTCGACACGGTGCCGCGCACCGGCGTCCGCCAGGTGCCCGGCCCCGGCTGGCTGGTGGTCTGCTCCGACGGGCTCTGGAACTACGCCTCCCCGCCGGAGGAGCTCGCCGCCCAGGTAGCGGCTGCGGCCACCGGCACGACCGAGCCCGTCGAGATCGCCCGCCGGCTGGTCGTCTGGGCCAACGAGCAGGGTGGCCACGACAACATCACGGTGGCGCTGGCCAGGGTCGGCGACGCGGCGGGTAACGCAGCTGGAAATGTGGTCGCTAGTCTGGTTACGGCCCCCAGCGACCAAGAGAAGGAGTCCCCAGAGCATGGCTGAGTTCACCTCCGCCGTCTACCAGAACGAGTTCCTGCCGGACGGCGG
>CAYQXH010000021.1:20440-25657 GCA_964421325.1 uncultured Propionibacteriaceae bacterium | reverse complement strand
GCAGCGCCAGCGCCCAGGTGTGCGGCGGCGTCCAGGCGAAGACGATGGCGAACAGGACCAGCGGCGGCCAGGCCACCTGCCCGGTGACAGCCGTCCAGCCGATCAGCGGCGGGAAGCAACCGGCGATCCCGCCCCAGACGATGTTCTGCGCCGTGCGCCGCTTGAGGGCCATCGTGTAGACGAAGACGTAGTACAAGTTCGCAACCAGCGCGAGGGTGGCGGAGAGCCAATTGGCCCCGATCCCGAGAATCAGGGTGGCGGCGACGCCGAGCACGGCACCGAAGGCGATCGCCCTGGCCGGGCTCACGAGGTCGCGGGCCATCGGTCGGCGCCGGGTGCGCCGCATCCTCGCGTCGATGTCGGCGTCCAGTACCGAGTTGAAGACGTTGGCGCTACCGGCGGCCGCGGTGCCGCCAAGCAGGGTCCACAACACCAGCTGCCAGTCCGGGAAACCGCCTGCGGCAAGGAACATCGCCGGAATGGTCGTGACCAGCAGCAGCTCGATGATCCGCGGCTTCGCCAGGGCGAGGTAGGCCAGGCCGACGGCTCGCCAGTCTCCGGGCGCCAACACGTCAAGCGGTGCGCCCTCTTCGGCTGGTCTCATCCCATCCCTTCTCGCCAAGGTCTGAGCAGTGTAGTGCCCCGCCGGTGCCCGCGGCGATTACGTGCTTGTACAGTCTTCAAGGTGAATCCGCTCCGAGACCAGCGTGACCCGCGCCTGCCCAGGATGGCTGGACCCTCGGCCCTCGTGCTGTTCGGCGTCACGGGCGACCTGGCCCGCAAGAAGCTGCTCCCGGCGGTCTACGACCTGGCCAACCGTGGCCTGCTGCCGCCCGGCTTCGGCCTGGTCGGCTTCGCCCGCCGCGACTGGGCGGCCGAACACTTCGCCGAGATCGTCGCCGAGTCCGTCCGCCAGCACGCCCGCACGGAGTTCCGTGAGGACGTCTGGAAGCAGCTGATCGAGGGCATCCGGTTCGTTCCGGGGGAACTGGGCGACAACGAGTCCTTCGAGCGGCTGAAGCGCACCCTCTCCGACCTGGACGAGAGCCAGGGCACCGGCGGCAACCACGCGTTCTACCTCTCGGTGCCGCCGGCGGCCTTCGACGTCGCTGTGGCCCAGCTCCGGCGCCACGGCCTCGCCGACCAGCCGAAGGGATCCTGGCGACGGGTGGTCATCGAGAAGCCGTTCGGTCACGACCTGGCCAGCGCGCGGCAACTGGAACGCAAGCTCGCCCGCGCCTTCGAGCCGTCCAGCATCTTCCGGATCGACCACTATCTCGGCAAGGAGACCGTCCAGAACCTGCTGGCCTTCCGGTTCGCGAACACGATGTTCGAGCCGATCTGGAACCGCAACTACATCGACCACGTCCAGATCACGATGGCCGAGGACATCGGCATCGAGGGCCGCGCCGGGTACTACGACGGCATCGGGGCCGCAAGGGACGTCATCCAGAACCACCTGCTGCAACTGCTGGCGCTGACCGCCATGGAGGAGCCGACCTCGTTCGGGGCGGACAACCTCAGTGGCGAGAAGCGGAAGGTGCTGTCGGCTGCCCGGGTGTGCGGTGACCTGGACCTGCACACCGCGCGCGGCCAGTACGGTGCCGGCTGGGCCGGTGGCCGTGAGGTGGCCGGCTACCTGGAGGAGGACGGCATCCCGGCGGACTCGCGCACGGACACCTTCGCCGCCATCCGGGTGGACATCGACAACCGCCGGTGGGCCGGGGTGCCGTTCTACCTGCGTACCGGCAAGCGCCTCCCCCGCCGGGTCACCGAGGTGGCCCTGAACCTGCGTCCGGCACCCCACCTGCCGTTCTCCGGCACCGACGTCCGCGCGCTGGGCACCAACGCCCTAGTGCTCCGGATCCAGCCGGACGAGGGCATCACGCTCAGGTTCGGCGCGAAGGTGCCGGCCACCCCGATGGAACTGCGCGACGTCAACATGGAGTTCGGCTACGACTCCTCCTTCGCCGAGTCCAGCCCGGAGGCCTACGAGCGGCTCCTGCTGGACGTGCTGCTCGGCTCGGAGCCGTTGTTCCCGCAAGCGGAGGAGGTGGAGCTGTCCTGGAAGATCCTCGATCCCGTCCTCGACCACTGGGCCGGACTCGACTCCGCCCCGGACCACTACCTTTCCGGCACCTGGGGCCCGCAGTCGGCCGTGGACCTGCTGGCGAGGGACGGCTTCGCCTGGCGCAGGCCGTAGCGAGGAGAGCACCGATGATCATCAACCTCACCGACACCGGAACCGCTGCAGTGCAGCAGGCCCTGAGCAAGGCCCGCCACAACCTCGGCGGTACCTCCGGCCTGGTCTTCACCCTGGTAGTTGTGGCGGAGCTCGCCGAGTACGACCGGGCCCTGGCGGCCTGTCTCCAGGCCGGCCGGGAGCACCCGTCCCGGATCCTCCTCGTCACGAACGGCAGGGCCCGCACCGACCGGCTGGACGCCTCCGTCCGGGCCGGCGAGGACGCCCCTGGCGAGATCGTCTCCCTGAAGTTCCACGGCGCCCTGCAGCAGCACCGCGACAGTGTCGTGCTCCCGCTGCTGCTGCCGGACCTGCCGGTGATCGTCTGGTGGCCGGGACGGTCGCCGAAGTCCCCCGGCCAGGATCCGGTCGGTCGCCTCGGCACGCGCCGGATCACCGACGCCATGGGCGATCCCGACCCGATCGCAGCGCTGGAGGTGCGCGCCCGCAACTACTGCCCCGGCGACACCGACCTCACCTGGACCAGGCTCACCCGGTGGCGGGGGCTGCTCGCTGCCGCCCTGGACGCCTACCCGATGGACGTGACCGGGGCGACGGTGTCGGCGGCGCCGGAGAACGCAGCCGGGACGCTCCTGGCAGCCTGGCTGTCCGAGCGCCTCGACGTGCCGGTGACGGTTGACCGGCAGAAGCCGGGAGTCGGCATCACCGGGGTGTCGTTGAGCGCCGCCGACGACGAGATCCGGGTCGTGCGCACCGACGGCAACCTCGCCAGCTTCTCGGCACCCGGGCTGCCGAAACGCCTGGTCGCGCTCCCCCGCCGCGACCTGACCACGCTCCTGGCCGAGGAACTGCGACGGCTGAGCGACGATCCCATCTACGCTGAGGCCATGTCATCCCTGGTGCGTCGCCTCGACCGTGCAGCCGTGCGATCGAAGGGACGTCCGGCATGAGTGCCTGCGGGCCGCAGGTCATCCAGCACCTCGACGCCGATGACCTCTCCCGGCGAGCTGCGGCACGGCTGCTCGAGAAGCTGATCGAGCTGCAGGCCGATGGCCGGGTGGCCCAGCTCTGTCTCACCGGCGGCCGGATCGCGCTGACGCTGTACGCCCGCCTCGCCGAGCTGGTCTCGGACTCCGCCCTCGACCCGTCCCGCCTGGAGTTGTGGTGGGGCGACGAGCGGTTCGTGCCGACCGACGATCCCGAGCGGAACGCCGGGCCGACCCTGGCGCTGCTGGCGGGCCACTTCGCCCTCGATCCGGCCCGCACCCACCCGATGCCGAGCGCCGACGGGGTCGTCGATGCCGCTGCGTCGGCAGCGACCTATGCCAAGGAGCTCGGCGAGACGAGGTTCGATCTGTGCCTGCTTGGGATGGGTCCGGACGGCCATGTCGCCTCGATCTTCCCCGACCATCCCTCCAGCGAGCCGACCAGCCAGCCGGTGATCGGCGTGAGTGACGCGCCGAAGCCGCCGGCGGAACGGATCAGCCTGACCATCCAGGCCCTGAACAACTCAGAGGAGGTCTGGTTCCTGGTCAGCGGCGAGGAGAAGGCTCCCGTGCTGGCGAGGGCACTCGCCGGGGACACCGACCTGCCGGCCGGCCGGGTGGCCGGCCAGGCGCGCACACTCTGGCTGGTGGACCGGGCGTCGGCCGCCGAGCTGCCCTACTTCGACTGCACTCCCTGACCCTGCGTCAGGACAGGGATCGAGTCGGGCTCAGTAGATGACTTCGCCGGCTGCCCGGCGGGCCCGCAGCGAGTCGAGGGCCTCTTTCAGGATGGCGACGGCCTCGGCGTCGGAGCGACGCTCCTTCACGTAGGCCAGGTGGGTCTTGTACGGCTGGATCTTCGGTGGCGGCGGCGGGTTCTCGGAATCCAGGTTCGCCGGGAGCCCACAGCGGGGGCAGTCCCAGGTCTCCGGCACGACCGCGTCGGCTGCGAAGGCCGGCCGGGTCTCGTGCTGGTTGGCACAGAAATAGGAGACGTACAGCCTCGGGGCGGCGTCGCCCCGTTCGGCCTCACCCATCGGTCCGGCGCCTACCCGGCTACCACGAATCGCACTGCCACCAACCACGCGAATCCACTCCTTGCTGCAAAAAGGTGGGCGTCAGCCCAGGGTCCCGATCTCCGGGAAGAATCGGTAAAGCACCAGCAATCCAATGATGCTGGCCAGCCACACCAGACCGACGGTGACCGTCAGCTTGTCGAGGTTGCGCTCGGCCACCGAGGAACCACCCATCCCGGTGGACATCCCGCCGCCGAACAGGTCGGACATGCCGCCGCCGCGACTCTTGTGCAGAAGGATGAAAAGGGCCAGAACGACGCTGGTGAGGATCAACACCACGGAAAGGGTAACGATCGGCCAGGTCATAGCGAGGGGCAACAAAGTCACGCCGAGCATCCTAACTCAGCAGTCCCGCACAAACTAAACGCCGGCCGGGTTGTTGCTCCCGGCCGGCGTTCATGGGTCCCGCAGATCAGGCGGAGTCCAGACGTGAACGGCGTCAGGCGTTCACGGAATAGAACATGACGATCTTGGCGAACTCGTCGGCGTTCAGGCTCGCGCCCCCGACGAGGGCACCGTCGACGTCGGGCTTGGCCATGATCTCGACGATGTTGCTGGCCTTCACCGAGCCGCCGTACTGGATCCGCACGGCTTCGGCCGCGGGTGCCCCGAAGGCCTCGGAGACGTAGCCACGGATCGCGCCACAGACCTCCTGGGCGTCCTCCGGGGTGGCCACCTCACCGGTACCGATCGCCCAGACCGGCTCGTAGGCGATCACCATGGCCGCGACCTGCTCGGGGGTCAGACCCTCGAGGCACTCCTTGACCTGGTCGAGCACGTACTGCACATGGGTGCCGGCCTTGCGGATCTCCAGCACCTCGCCGCAACACACGATCGGCGTCATGCCGGCCTCGAAGACCACCTTCGCCTTCTCGCCGATCAGGGCGTCGGACTCACCGTGGTACTCGCGGCGCTCGGAGTGGCCGACCACGACGTAGGAGCAGTTCAGCTT
>CAYQXH010000021.1:0-20340 GCA_964421325.1 uncultured Propionibacteriaceae bacterium | reverse complement strand
CGTGGTACTCGCGGCGCTCGGAGTGGCCGACCACGACGTAGGAGCAGTTCAGCTTCGCCAGCATGTCGGCAGAGATCTCGCCGGTGTAGGCGCCGGAGGCGTGGATGGAGACATCCTGCGCGCCGAACTTCAGCGGCAGCCGGTCCCCCTCGACCAGGGTCTGCACGGTGCGGATGTCGGTGAACGGGACGATCACGGCAGCCTCGGACTTCTCCGGGTCGTACTTGGCGTCGGCAAGCGTCCAGGCCAGCTTCTGCACCAGCCCGGTGGCCTCGACGTGGTTGAGGTTCATCTTCCAGTTGCCGGCCATCAGCGGCTTGCGTGACATCAGTTCTCTCCTTCAAGGACAGCCAGACCGGGGAGCACTTTGCCCTCCAGGTATTCCAGGGACGCTCCGCCGCCGGTCGAGATGTGACCGAACTGCTCGTCGGCGAAGCCTAGGTTGCGGACGGCGGCTGCGGAGTCCCCGCCGCCGACGACGGAGAAGCCCTCGGACGCCGCCAGCGCCTTGGCCACGGCGTCGGTACCCTCCGCGAGGGCCGGGATCTCCGCCACGCCCATCGGGCCGTTCCAGAAGATCGTCGCAGCACCGAGGATGGCCTCTGCGAAGAGCGACTCCGACCTGGGCCCGATGTCGGCACCCTCCTGGTTTGCGGGGATGGCGTCGGCGTCGACGATCGTCACCTCGGTCGAGGTCCGCGCCGGGATGTCGAAGTCCTCGACGACCCGGACGTCCACCGGCAGCAGGATCTGCTTGCCGGCTGCTGTCGCCTGCTCCAGGTAGCCGGCGCAGGCGTCGATCTTCTCCGCGTCCAGCAGGGAGGCGCCGATCTCGTAGCCCTTGCCCTTGAGGAAGGTGTAGGCCATGCCGCCGCCGATGATCAGGGTGTCGGCGACCTTCAGCAGGTTGTCGATGACGGCCAGCTTGTCGGCGACCTTCGCCCCGCCCAGGACGACGACGTACGGGTGGACGGCGTTCTCGGTGAGCTTCTTCAGGACGTCGACCTCCTTCGCCACCAGCGACCCGGCAGCGTTCGGCAGCAGCTTGGCCACGTCGTAGACGGAGGCCTGCTTGCGGTGCACGACGCCGAAGCCGTCGGAGACGAACACGTCGCCGAGGGCTGCGTACTTGGCGGCCAGCTCCTCGCGCTCGGCGTCCACCTTGGACTCCTCGGCCGGCTCGTAGCGGACGTTCTCAAGCAGGGCGACCTCGCCGTCCTGCAGGCCGGCGACGGTGGCCTCGGCGCTGGGGCCGACGACGTCACCGGCGAGCTTGATGTCGGTGCCGAGCAGTTCGCCGAGGCGGACGGCGACGGGCGCGAGCGAGAACTCGGGCTTCACGGTGCCCTTGGGCCGTCCCAGGTGGGCCATGACGACCACCTTGGCGCCGGCGTCCTTGAGCTGGGTGAGGGTCGGCAGTGCTGCGCGGATGCGGCCATCGTCGGTGATGGTGGTGCCATCCAGCGGCACATTGAAATCGCAGCGGATCAGAACCCGCTTACCCCGGAGGTCACCGAGGTCGGATACGGACTTCACGTCTTGCCTTTCTTGTTGACTGGGCGTTCATGCAACGGGCCGACCCGCGCCGTGAGACGCGAGCCGGCCCAGATGCCTGTATTGGTCAGATCAGAGCTTGGAGCCGACCAGCGCGGTCAGGTCGACCAGCCGGTTGGAGTAGCCCCACTCGTTGTCGTACCAGGCGACGACCTTGACCTGGTTGCCGATGACCTTGGTCAGCGGGGCATCGAAGATGCTGGACAGCGGGTAGCCCTCGATGTCCTTGCTGACGATGGGGTCGGTGCTGTACTCGAGGATGCCCTTCAGCGGGCCCTCGGCTGCAGCCTTGACGATCGCGTTGATCTCTTCGACGCTGGTCTCGCGGGAGGCCTCGAAGGTGAGGTCGGTCACGGAGCCCGTGGGTACCGGGACGCGGAGGGCGTAGCCGTCCAGCTTGCCCTTGAGTTCCGGCAGCACGAGGGCGACGGCCTTGGCCGCACCGGTGGTGGTCGGGACGATGTTCAGGGCTGCTGCGCGGGCGCGACGCGGGTCGGAGTGCGGCGCGTCCTGCAGGTTCTGGTCCTGGGTGTAGGCGTGGATGGTGGTCATCAGGCCCTTGACGATGCCGATGCCGTCATTCAGCGCCTTGGCCAGGGGGGCCAGGCAGTTGGTGGTGCAGGAGGCGTTGGAGATGATGTTGTGCGCTGCCGGGTCGTACAGGTCGTCGTTGACGCCCATGACGATGGTGATGTCCTCGTTCTTCGCCGGGGCGGAGATGAGCACCTTCTTGGCGCCGGCGTCGATGTGCGCCTTCGCCTTGGTCGCGTCGGTGAAGAAGCCGGTGGACTCGATCACGATGTCGACGCCCAGCTCGCCCCACGGCAGGTTGGCGGGATCGCGCTCGGCGAACGCCTTGATCTCCTTGCCGTCGACGTACAGCGCGGACTCGTCGGAGGTCACCTCACCGGGGAAGCGGCCGAGGATCGAGTCGTACTTCAGCAGCTGCGCGAGGCTCTTGTTGTCGGTGAGGTCATTGACTGCGACCACGTCGAGATCGGCGCCCGAAGCGACCAGGGCGCGGAAGTAGTTACGGCCGATCCGGCCGAAGCCGTTAATGCCAACCTTGACGGTCATGTTGTGAGGGTCTCCTTTACGAACGGGTGTACGCGGCGGGATTGAGCTCGGCCGCGTTCAACTCCACCCTAGCGGTTCGGTTACGACGAAGTTACCCGGGTTTCCGATCCGGACGGCCGTGCGGCAGCCGCCATCAGGAGGTTCAGTCGCGGTCCTCGAGCATCTCCTGGCTGAGTCCGGCCTCGGTGTTCGGGACCCCGAGCTCACCGGCCCGCTTGTCCGCGGTGGCGAGCAGGCGGCGGATCCGGCCGGCCACGGCGTCCTTGGTGAGCGGCGGCACGTGCAGCTGCCCGAGTTCCTCGAGGCTGGCCTGCTTGTGCTCGAGCCGGAGCCGGCCGGCTTCCAGCAGGTGGTCGGGGATGTCGTCGCCGAGGATCTCCAGGGCGCGCTTCACCCGGGCGCCGGCAGCGACGGCCGCGCGCGCGGAGCGGCGCAGGTTGGCGTCGTCGAAGTTCGCCAGCCGGTTGGCGGAGGCCCGCACCTCGCGGCGCATCCGGCGGTCCTCCCAGGCGAGCACCGACTCGTGGGCGCCGAGCCGGGTCAGCATCGCCGAGATCGCGTCCCCGTCCCGGATGACCACCCGGTCGATGCCGCGGACCTCGCGTGCCTTCGCCCCGATGCCGAGCCGCCGGGCCGCCCCGACCAGGGCCAGGGCGGCCTCCGATCCCGGGCAGGTGACTTCCAGCGCCATCGAACGGCCGGGCTCGGTCAGCGAGCCGTGGGCGAGGAAGGCGCCGCGCCAGGCAGCCACCGACACGTCGGTGCCGCCGCTGACGACCTGGATCGGCAGGCCGCGGACGGGCCGGCCGCGCGGGTCGATCAGCCCGGTCTGGCGGGCGAGGGACTCGCCGTCGCGGATCAGGCGGACGACGTAGCGGGTGCCCCGGCGCAGCCCGCTGCCGGTGATGACGACGAACTCGCAGTTGAAGCCGAACATGTCGGCGATGGCGGTACGCAGCCGGCGGGCGGCCGCACCGGTGTCCAGTTCGGCCTCGACGACGATCCTGCCCCCGGCGATGTGCAGTCCGTTGGCGAAGCGCAGCAGGGCGGCGACCTCGGCCTTGCGGAGCTCAGGCTTGGTCACCTCGAGGGTGGCCAGCTCGGACTTCACCTGCTGGGTCATTGCCATCTTTCGCGGATCTGCCTCTCGAGCTGGGTGGTGGGCGTGTTGGGTAAGACTACAGACCCATGATCCCGGCATACACCGAGGCCAGCAGGTGGGGGTCGTGCCTCGGGGTTGCGTCCCGCATGCGGACGGGTGCGACCACGAGCTTCGCGCCCAGCGACGCCACGTAGCAGGCCAGGTGCGGGTCCCCGGCCGCGAACGACGGGTCCGCCACGACGACGTCGAGCCGCAGGTCGGGGTCGTGGTCGGCCAGCACCTCCAGGTGGCGGGAGGCCGTGTAGGCGGGCGTCTCGTCATCGGTCGGGGTGAGGTTCAGGGTGAGGATGCGTTGTGCCCGCGCTTCGTGGATGGCCCGGACGAGCTCCGGGACCAGGAGGTGCGGGATCACCGAGGAGTACCAGGAGCCGGGGCCGAAGACCAGGTAGTCGGCGGCCCGGATGGCCTGCAGCGCCTCCGGCACGGCCGGCGGGTCGGCCGGCACCAGCCGGACATCCTGGATGTCGCCGACGGCGAGGGCGACCGCCTCCTGGCCGACGACCCGGGTGATCTCGTCCGGGGACGCCGGGTCGGCGCCGATCACGTCGGCCTCGATCACCAGCGGCACCGCCGCCATCGGCAGCACCCGGCCCTCGACGTGCAGCATCGCCGCCACCATGTCCAGGCCGGCCACCGGGTCGGCGATCTGCTGCCAGAGGCCGGCGATCAGCAGGTTGCCGATGCTGTGGCCGCCCAGCGGACCGTCACCGGGGAACCTGGACTGCAGCACCTCGGCCCAGGCCCGGCCCACCTGGTCGTCACCGCAGAGCGCCGCCAGGGCCATCCGCAGGTCGCCGGGGGGCAGGATCGGGAACTCGGCGCGCAGCCGCCCGGAGGATCCGCCGTCGTCGGCGACGGTGACCACTGCGGTCAGCCGGTGGGTCAGTTGCCGCAGGGCGGTGAGGCTGGCCGCGAGACCATGCCCGCCGCCGAAGGCGACCACTGCCGGCGGCTGGAGGAAGTGGGTCACTCCTTGCCCAGGTCCCGGTGCACCACCTCGGCGGTGACCCCCTTGCCCCGCAGCCGGCGCGCCAGCTCCTCGACGATCGCCGTGGAGCGGTGCTTGCCACCCGTGCAGCCGATGGCGACGGTGGCGTTCCGCTTGCCCTCCCGGAGGTACCCGGGGGTGACCAGCTCGACGAGGGCAAGGGCGTGCTCGAGGAAGGGCTCCGCATCCGGCTGCCCCAGGACGAAGGCCGACACCGGCTGGGAGAGCCCGGTCTGCGGGCGCAGGGCCGGCACCCAGTGCGGGTTCGGCAGGAAGCGGATGTCGAAGACCATGTCGGCGTCGATCGGGATGCCGTTCTTGAACCCGAACGACATCAGGGTGAGCTGCAGCTCCGGGTCGTTCTCGCCGCCGAAGGCCATGGTCACCCGCTTGGCCAGCTCGTGGACGTTGATGGAAGTGGTGTCGATCACCAGGTCGGCGCTGGCGCGGATGCCGGCCAGCATCTCCCGTTCCTTCCGGATCCCGTCCAGCAGGCGCCCGGAACCCTGCAGCGGCAGCGGCCGCCGCACCGACTCCTGGCGTCGCACGATCGCTTCGTCACTCGCATCGACGAAAAGGATCTGGGGCATCACCCCGGCCTTGCCGAGATCGGCGAAGGCTTCCGGGATCTGCTTGAACTCGGAGCGGGTCCGCACGTCCAGCACGACGGCCACCCGGCTGAACTGCCGCTGCCGGCTGGTCTGGATGAGTTCGACCAGCAGGCTCGGCGGCAGGTTGTCGACGACGAACCAGCCGAGGTCCTCGAGGGTGTGGCCGACGGTGCGCCGGCCGGCCCCGGACATCCCGGTGATGACGAGCAGCCGGACCGGTACTGGCGTGTCGTTCATGGGGCCATTATCCAGCCAGCCACCGGCTCAGTCCTGAAGAACCTCACCTGTCGTGAGATTGATCGACACCGGGGCCTCCTGGCCGGCGAGGGCTTCCTTGACCGCTGCGGCCGTCCGTGGCCCGATGCCGGGGACCTCTGCGATCTGCGCCACCGTCGCAGCCCGCAGCTTGCGGAGCGAGCCGAAGTACTTCAGCAGGGCCTTGCGGCGGATCTCCCCGAGCCCGGGCACCTCGTCCAGCAGCGACTCGACCATGGTGGCGCTGCGCCGGCCGCGGTGGTGCGTGATCGCGAACCGGTGGGCCTCGTCGCGGACCCGCTGCAACAGGTAGAGGCCCTCGCTGGTCCGCGGCAGGATCACCGGGTACTCCTCCCCCGGCAGCCAGACCTCCTCCAGCCGCTTGGCCAGGCCGCAGAGGGCGACGTCGACGATGCCGAGGTCGGCCATCGCCCGCTCGGCTGCCGCCACCTGGGGGGCGCCACCGTCGACCACCACCAGCGACGGGGCGTAGGCGAACTTGCGGGGCGCTCCGGTGGTCGGGTCGACCAGGAGCGGGCCCTCGGCCGCGTCCCGCGCCTCCGCGCGCTGCCGCTCGTCCAACAGCCTGGTGAACCGCCGGGTGATCACCTCGCGCATCGCCCCGACATCGTTGCTGCCCTCGACGGTACGGATGATGAACCGGCGGTACTCGCTCTTGCGGGCCAGCCCGTCCTCGAACACCACCATCGACGCGACCACTTCGGTGCCCTGGATGTGGGAGATGTCGTAGCACTCGATCCGCAGCGGCACCTGGGGCAGGTCGAGTGCCTCCTGCAGCTCCTCCAGCGCCAGGTTGCGGGTGGACAGGTCACTGGCCCGGCGCACCTTGTGCAGCGCGAGGGAGTCGGCCGCGTTGCGGGCCGCTGTCTGCAGCAGGGCGGCCTTGTCACCCCGTTGCGGCACCTTCAGCCGGACCCGGCCGCCGCGCTGCTCGGTGAGCAACTGGTTCAGCAGGTCGGCCGTGGCCGGGAGCGCCGGGAGCAGTACCTCCGGCGGGATGGTCTCGTCATCCTCGGCGTCGCCGTAGAGCTGCAGCAGGAACCGCTCCAGGAGCTGGCCGGTGTCGCCGTCCTCGCTGCGTTCGGCCACCCAGCCGCGTTCGCCCCGGATGCGGCCGTCGCGGACGTGGAACACCTGGACCGCCACCTCGAGGGGGTCCTCGGCCAGCGCGACCACGTCGGCGTCGGTGCCGTCGCCCAGCACGATGGCGTTCCGCTCGGTGGCCTGGCGCAGCGCCGACAGCTGGTCGCGCAGCACGGCGGCCCGCTCGAACTCGAGGTTGGTCGAAGCCGCGTACATCTGGTCCTCGAGCCGGCGGACCAGTGCACCCGTCCGGCCGGCGAGGAAGTCGCAGACGTCCTGCACCAGGTCGCGGTGCGGGCCCGGGTCGATCCGGCCGACGCAGGGTGCGGCGCACTTGCCGATGTAGCCCATCAGGCAGGGCCGGCCGGAGGCGCGGGCGCTGTTGAACACCCCCTTGGTGCAGGAGCGCATCGGGAAGACCCGAAGCAGCGAGTCGATCGTGTCCCGGATCGCCCAGGCCTGCGCGTAGGGGCCGAAGTAGCGGTTGCCCTTGCGCTTGCTGCCGCGTCCGACGAAGACCCTCGGGAACTCCTCCGACCAGGTGATCGCCACCCAGGGGTAGGACTTGTCGTCGCGGTACTTGACGTTGAACCGGGGGTCGTACTGCTTGATCCAGGTGTACTCCAGCTGGAGCGCCTCCAGCTCGTTGCGCACCAGCGTCCACTCCACCTTCGCAGCGGTGCGCACCATCGTCTGGGTGCGGAAGTGCAGGGCGGAGACGTCGGCGAAGTAGGAGTTGAGCCGCTGCCGCAGGTTGATCGCCTTGCCGACGTAGATCACGCGGCCGTCGCGATCGCTGAACCGGTAGACGCCCGGGCCGGTGGGGATGGTGCCGGTGGCCGGCCGATAGCTCGCCGGATCAGCCATGGCACCTCGCTCCTCTCACCCGAGCCAGCATAGGCACTGGCACTGACCGACCCCCGCGGCCCGGCCACGGTTTCCACAGCTTCGTCACAGCCAGGAGGGCCGCGGCACCCCTACGATGTTGAATCTGCAACCAAAGGAGAACCCGATGAGTGCCCAACCGTTCCCCTCCCGTCGTACCGTCCTGAACTCCGCAGGCCTGGCCGCGGTTACGATCTGCCTCGCCGGCTGCGCCCCGGCAGCGGCCGGCACCGCCTCGTCGGCTTCCGGGGCGACCACCGTGAAGGCTGCCGAGATCCCGGTCGGGGGCGGCAGGATCGTCGGCCAGTTCGTGGTCACCCAGCCGAAGGCCGGCACCTACGAGGCGTTCGGGTACCTGTGCACCCACCAGAACCTGCCGGTGCAGCAGGTGACCGATGCCGCGATCGTCTGCGGCCGACACGGCAGCAGCTTCTCCCTCGCCGACGGCTCGGTGCTCACCGGACCGGCAGAGAAGGCGCTCACCAAGGCCACCGTCACGGCGGACGGCGACACGCTGACGATCAGCTGACGACGGCCAGCAGGTCGGGTTCCTCGGCCACCACCGGCACGCGGTGGCCGGCCAGGATCGGCTTGAGGTAGGCGCCGGTGTAGGAGGCCGGGTTGTCCGCCACCTCCTCGGGGGTGCCTTCCGCGATCACCAGGCCACCGCGCGAGCCGCCCTCCGGCCCCAGGTCGATCACCCAGTCCGAGGCCTTGATCACGTCGAGGTTGTGCTCGATCACGACGACCGTGTTGCCCTTCTCGACCAGGGTCTGCAGCACGGTCAGCAGCTTGCGGATGTCCTCGAAGTGCAGGCCGGTGGTCGGCTCGTCGAGCACGTAGATGGTGCGCCCGGTGGACCGCTTCTGCAGCTCCGATGCGAGCTTCACCCGCTGCGCCTCGCCACCGGAGAGGGTGGTGGCCGGCTGGCCGAGCCGGACGTAGCCGAGCCCGACCTCCACCAGCGTCCGCAGGTGCCGGGCGATCGCCGGGATGGCTGCGAAGAACTCGACAGCCTCCTCGATCGGCATGTTCAGCACCTCGGCGATGGTGCGGCCCTTGTAGTGCACCTCGAGGGTCTCGCGGTTGTACCGGGCCCCGTGGCACACCTCGCACGGCACGTAGACGTCCGGCAGGAAGTTCATCTCGATCTTGATGGTTCCGTCGCCGGCGCAGTTCTCGCAGCGGCCGCCCTTCACGTTGAAGGAGAACCGGCCGGGCTGGTAGCCCCGCACCTTGGCTTCCGGGGTCTCGGCGAACAGCTTGCGGATGTGGTCGAAGACGCCGGTGTAGGTGGCCGGGTTCGACCTCGGGGTGCGGCCGATCGGCGACTGGTCGACGTGGATGCTCTTGTCGATGTGCTCCACCCCGGTGATGGTGCGGTGCCTGCCGGGAACGGTGTGGGAGTTGTAGAGCTTCTTGGCAAGGGCCGTGTACAGGATGCTGTTGACCAGCGACGACTTACCCGAGCCGGACACCCCGGTGACCGCGATGAGCTTGCCCAGCGGGAAGGCGACCGTGACGTCGCGCAGGTTGTGCTCGGCGGCGTCGTGGACGGTGAGCGCCTTGCCGGAGCCGGCGCGGCGGGTGGCCGGCATCGGGATCGTCCGCCGACCGGACAGGTAGGCGCCGGTCAGCGAGGTCGGGTGTGCGAGCAGTTCGCTCACCGGGCCGGAGACGAGCACCTCGCCACCGTGCTCGCCGGCGCCGGGGCCGATGTCGACAGCCCAGTCGGCCGTCCGGATGGTGTCCTCGTCGTGCTCGACCACGATCAGGGTGTTGCCGAGCGCCCGCAGCCGCAGCAGGGTCTCGATGAGGCGCCGGTTGTCGCGCTGGTGGAGCCCGATGGACGGCTCGTCGAGCACGTAGAGGACGCCGACCAGCCCGGAACCGATCTGGGTGGCCAGCCGGATGCGCTGAGCCTCCCCACCGGAGAGGCTGCCGGCCGGGCGGGAAAGGGAGAGGTAGTCGAGGCCGACGTCGAGCAGGAACCGGAGCCGCTCGTTGATCTCCTTGACCACCCGCTCGGCGATCTGCGCCTCACGTTCGTTCAGCTCGAGGTTGCGCATGAAGCCGGACACCTCGTCGATCGACATGGCCGAGACCTCGGCGATGTTCCGGCCGCTGACGGTGACAGCAAGCGAACTTGGCTTCAGCCGGGCGCCGTTGCAGGTCAGGCAGGGCACCTCGCGCATGTACCCGGCGTAGCGCTCCCTGGCGTTGTCGGTCTCCGCCTCGGCGTGGCGGCGACGGATGTAGGGCACCGCGCCTTCGTACTTGGCCCGGTAGGTGTGCTCACGGCCGTGCCGGGTGCGGCTGTGCACGGTGATCGCGTGCGGCAGGCCCATCAGCAGCAGGCCCTGCACCCGGCTGGGCAGGTCGGCCCAGGCCGTGTCCACCGAGAAGCCCTCCTGCTCGCCGAGCGCGACGTACAGGTTCTGGAAGTAGCTGGCCAGGTAGGGCGTCTGCCAGACGGAGATCGCGCCTTCGGTGAGGCTCCGGCCCGGGTCGGGGACCACCAGCTCGACGTCCACCTCCATCCGGGTGCCGATCCCGGAGCAGGCCGGGCAGGCCCCCCAGGGCCCGTTGAACGAGAACTGGCGGGGTTCGAGCTCCTCCACCGAGATGTCGTGGTCGTTGGGGCAGGCCAGACGCTCGGAGTAGCGGCGCTCCCGCTTCGGGTCGCCGGCGTCGAGGTCGACGAAGTCGATCGACACCACTCCCCCGGCCAGGCCGAGGGCGGTCTCGACCGAGTCGGTCAGCCGCTGCTTGATGCCCGGCTTGGTGGCCAGCCGGTCGACGATCACGTCGATCGAGTGCTTCTTCTGCTTCTCCAGCGTCGGCGGCGTGAGCAGCTGGTGGATCTCACCGTCGACCCGTACCCGGGAGAGGCCCTGGCCGGACAGCTGGCGGAACAGGTCGACGTATTCGCCCTTGCGTCCGCGGACTACCGGTGCGAGCACCTGGAAGCGGGTGCCCTCGGGCAGGGCCAGCAGCCGGTCGACGATCTGCTGCGGCGACTGGCGGCTGATCGGCTCGCCGCACTCCGGGCAGTGCGGCCGGCCGGCGCGGGCGTACAGCAACCGCAGGTAGTCGTAGATCTCGGTGATCGTGCCCACCGTCGAACGCGGGTTCCGGCTGGTCGACTTCTGGTCGATCGAGACCGCCGGGGAGAGCCCTTCGATGAAGTCGACGTCCGGCTTGTCCATCTGGCCGAGGAACTGGCGGGCGTACGCGGAGAGGCTCTCGACGTAGCGCCGCTGCCCCTCGGCGAAGATGGTGTCGAAGGCCAGGCTGGACTTGCCGGAGCCGGACAGGCCGGTGAAGACGATCAGGGCGTCCCTGGGTAGGTCGAGGTTGATGTTGCGCAGGTTGTGCTCGCGCGCCCCGCGAATTATCAGCCGGTCAGTCACGCGGTTCATGGTAGATGGTGCCGCCGACAGTCCACCCACCGGCCCCGGCCCGCTGGCCCGCGAAGTCGCTGGGGCCTAGGTTTGTGCCATGAGCCAGTACTCCGGAGCAGTGCCGGTGGAGGGTCTGCACCGGTGGAAGCCGGAGGCCACCCAGCGACTTCTCGGCTACACCATCGGGATCAGCGACGAGGACTGGCATCGGCCGAGCCCGCTGCCGGGCTGGACGCGGGCCCACCTGGCCACCCACCTGGCGCGCAACGCCGACTACCTGAGGCTGATCGCCGAGGCCGCCCTCGCCGGCCTGCCGCAGCCGGCGCCGCCGAGCGCCGCCGAGCGGCACGCCGAGCTCGAGAGCGGTGCCGACCGCACCGGCCTCGAGCTGCAGATCGACCTGGACACCAGCGCCGGGGCGCTGCAGCAGGCCATCGAACGGATCGGGGACTGGTCGGTGCCGGTCAGGTTGCGCCGGCGGACGTGGCCGCTGGCGGTGCTGCCCCTGGCCCGGCTGCACGAGGTCTGCCTGCACCACCTCGACCTGGACTGCAACTTCAGCCCGGACGCCGTAGATCCGGCCGCGGCAGCCTGGCTGCTGCGGTGGGTGCTCGACCTTCTCGACGACGCCGACCTGCCGTCCCTGCGGCTGGAGTCGGACTCCCTGGTCGCAGAGCTCGGTAAGGGCGGCGAGCCCCGGACGGTGAGCGGCAGTGACGCCAGGCTGTGGGCCTGGCTGAGTGGCCGCCTGCCGCCAGCGAGCGTCTCCGGCGCGGACGGCCTGCAGCCGGCGCTCCTTGCCTAGATCGCTTCCCGGCGCGACTTCAGCAGGCTGGCGACGGTGGTCACGGCGAGCGTGCCGAGGATGACGACGAGCGAGAGCCAGATCGGGATCTCGCCGTCGAACCCCAGC
This sequence comes from uncultured Propionibacteriaceae bacterium, assembly GCA_964421325.1. Classification (GTDB taxonomy): domain Bacteria; phylum Actinomycetota; class Actinomycetes; order Propionibacteriales; family Propionibacteriaceae; genus Propionicimonas. Next base: position 8,387 of record CAYQXH010000021.1, on the reverse strand, counting down.
CGGCTGTCGAAGTGGTACTCGTGCAGGGCGTGCAGCACGAGCTTCACGCCGATGAAGGCCAGGATCACCGACAGGCCCACCGAGAGGTAGATCAGCCGCTGCAGCAGCCCGCCGATCAGGAAGTACAGCTGCCGCAGCCCCATCAGGGCGAACACGTTGGCAGTGAAGACCAGGTACGGCTCCTGGGTGAGCCCGTAGATCGCCGGGATCGAGTCGAGGGCGAAGAGCAGGTCGGTGGTGCCGAGGGCGACGATGACGAACAGCATCGGGGTGATCAGCCGGCGGCCGTTCTCGCGGACCACGAGCTTGGTGCCGTGGAAGTCGCGGGTGGACGGGAAGGTGCGCCGGACCCAGCGCATCACGGCGTTCTCGGTCGCGTCGTCGTCGTCGTCCTTCTGGCGGTAGTCGAGGTAGAGCCGCACCGACGTGTAGATGAGGAACGCCCCGAAGACGAAGAAGACCCAGCTGAACCGTTCGATCGCCGCAGCACCGAGGGCGATGAAGATGCCACGGAAGATCAGGGCCAGCACGATGCCGACCATCAGGGCGAACTGCTGCAACTGCCTCGGGACCCGGAGGTTCGCCATGATGATGACGAAGATGAACAGGTTGTCCACGCTGAGGCTGTACTCGGTGAGCCAGCCGGCGAAGAACTCACCGGCGTAGCGTGCCCCGGCGAGGTACCAGATCCCGAGCCCGAACAGCACGGCGAGCCCGGAGAACACCCCGATCGCGATGCCGGCCTCGCGCATCGACGGCTCGTGTGGACGGCGACCAATCACCAGCAGGTCGACCCCAAGGACGACCGTCATGACTGCGATGGTGATCAGCCACACCTCGATGGTCACGTGCATGCAGGCAGTCTCCAGTGCGGTGTCGGTGTGGGGCTCGCCGGCCGGACCGGCCTACGAAGCTTCTCCCTGATTGTCTCAGGGGTTCGCGTGAGCGCCAAAGCCGGCGGGCGAATCGGTCAGCGGGTGGCCTCCAGCATCTGCCGGAGGGTCTTCTTCAGGTCGGAGATCTCGTCGCGCAGCCGGGCGGCCAGCTCGAACTGGAGGTCGGCTGCTGCCGAGTGCATCTGCTCGGTCAGCTCGCTGACCAGGCCGGCCAGCTCGCTGGACGGCATGGAGCCGAGGTCCCGCGACCGCTCAGCGGAGAGCGGCACCGGGCTGGTCGGACGGCCGCGACCGGCACGGCGGACCAGGCCCTCGGTGTCGGCGTCCTCCCGCGCGAGCAGGTCGGTGAGGTCGGCGATCTTCTTGCGCAGCGGCTGCGGGTCGAGGCCACGCTCGGTGTTGTAGGCCACCTGCTTCACCCGGCGCCGGTTGGTCTCGTCGATCGCGGCTGCCATCGACGGCGTGATCTTGTCCGCGTACATGTGCACCTGGCCGTCGACGTTCCGGGCCGCCCGGCCGATCGTCTGGATCAGCGACCGCGCGCTGCGCAGGAAGCCCTCCTTGTCGGCGTCGAGGATCGACACCAGGCTGACCTCCGGCAGGTCCAGCCCCTCCCGCAGCAGGTTGATGCCGACCAGGACGTCGAACACGCCGAGGCGCAGCTCGCGCAGCAGCTCGATCCGCCGCAGCGTGTCCACCTCGGAGTGCAGGTACCGCGTCCGGACGCCGTTCTCCATCAGGTAGTCGGTGAGGTCCTCGGACATCTTCTTCGTGAGCGTGGTCACCAGCACCCGCTCGTTGCGTTCGGTGCGCGCCCGGATCTCCCCCATCAGGTCGTCGATCTGGCCCTTCGTCGGCTTGAGCACGATCTCCGGGTCGATCAGGCCGGTGGGCCGGATCAGCTGCTCCACGAAGCCGTCGGACTTGGCCAGCTCGTAGGGTCCGGGGGTGGCGGACAGGTAGACGGTCTGGCCGATCCGGTCGACGAACTCCTCCCAGCGCAGCGGCCGGTTGTCCATCGCCGAGGGCAGCCGGAAGCCGTGCTCCACCAGCGTGCGCTTGCGGGACATGTCGCCCTCGTACATGCCCCCGATCTGCGGCACGGACACGTGGGACTCGTCGATGACGAGCAGGAAGTCCTCGGGGAAGTAGTCGAGCAGGCAGTTCGGGGCGCTGCCCTGGTTGCGGCCGTCGATGTGCCGGGAGTAGTTCTCGATGCCGGAGCAGGTGCCGATCTGGCGCATCATCTCGATGTCGTAACCGGTGCGCATCCGCAGCCGCTGGGCCTCCAGCAGTTGGCCGTTGGCCTCCAGCTCGGCCAGCCGGACGCCCAGTTCGGTCTCGATCTGCCCGATCGCGCGCTCCATCCGCTCCGGACCGGCGACGTAGTGGGACGCCGGGAAGACGTACACCTCGGTGTCGTTGCTGAGCACCTCTCCCGTGAGCGGGTGCAGGGTGGAGAGGGCCTCGATCTCGTCGCCGAAGAACTCCACCCGGACGGCGTGCTCCTCGTACATCGGGAACACCTCGATGGTGTCGCCCCGCACCCGGAAGGTGCCGCGGGTGGCGGCCAGGTCGTTGCGGACGTACTGGATGTCCACCAGCCGGCGCAGCAGGCCGTCGCGGTCCATCGACTCCCCCCGGCGCAGCCGGACCATCCGGTCGACGTACTCCTGCGGCGTGCCCAGCCCGTAGATCGCGGAGACGGTGGCGACCACGATCACGTCACGCCTGGTCAGCAGCGAGTTGGTGGCCGAGTGCCGCAGCCGCTCCACCTCCTCGTTGAGCGAGGAGTCCTTCTCGATGTAGGTGTCGGTCTGCGGGACGTAGGCCTCGGGCTGGTAGTAGTCGTAGTAGGAGACGAAGTACTCCACAGCGTTGTCCGGGAAGAACTGCCGCAGCTCGTTGGCGAACTGGGCCGCCAGGGTCTTGTTGGGCTGCATCACCAGCATCGGGCGCTGCAGCCGCTCGGCCAGCCAGGCGATGGTCGCGGTCTTGCCGGTACCGGTTGCGCCGAGCAGGACCACATCCTGTTCACCGGCAGCGATCCGGCGTTCGAGCTCGTCGATCGCGGCCGGCTGGTCGCCGGCCGGGCTGAAGTCCGCCACCATCCGGAAGGGGGCAACGCGGCGCTGCAAGTCGGTTACTGGTCGCACGAAGTCGAGCATAGGCCGCACCTCCGACAACTCCCCCGGACAGGGCGACGCCCGGCGCAGCAGGGCTGCGCCGGGCGTGGTCCGATGGTTCAGCCGCCGACCGACTGGGTGGTCAGCACCACCGTCAGCATCCGGTCGATGTCGTTGAAGGTCTCCTCCGGGGTCGACTTGGCGAAGACCATCGTGCTGAGGCTGGCCACGCCGTCGGTCTTGCGCACGGCCGCGAACGTCACGACGTACATCTGTGCGCTCTTGCCGTTCGAGGTGGAGACGAACGTCGCCGGGCAGCTGGCGAGCCCGAGGTTCTTCAGGTCGATCGGCAGGTCCTTCGGCTCGCCGATCTTGGCTCCGGCCGACTCCGCCAGCACCTGCCGGTTGAAGGCGTCGCAGAGCTGGCTCGGGTTGGTGTTCTTCTTCTGCTGCACCACCCGGGTCACCAGCACGGCCTTGCCGTTGCTGACGGAGATCGCTCCGGGCGCCTGCTCCTGGATCTCCCAGCCGGCTGCCGGGAGGAACATCACACCGTTGCCGAGATCCACCAGCTCGTTGTCGGGCGCCGGTTGTTCGGTCGGCTCCGTGGTCGGCTCGGTGGTGGGTTCCGTGGTCGGTTCCGTCGTCGGCTCCGTCGTGGCCGTCGGTTCAGTCGTCGGGCTGACCGGGGCGGTCGGCTGGATCGTCGGCTGCGGCGTCACCGGATCGATGGTGGGAGTCGGCTTGTTCGACATCATCAGCAGCACGCCGCCGGCAAGGACGAGCAGCAGCACCGCGCCGATCACGATCATCAGGATCTTCGAAGACGACTGCCGTCCCGCGGGCGGCACCGGCGCGCCCGGGTAGGGTCCCTGCGGCCGTCCGGGCTGGCCCGGGTAGGCCTGCTGGCCCTGGTAGGCCGGCTGGCCGGGGTAGGCCGGCTGGCCGGGGTAGCCGGGCTGCTGCGGGTAGGCGCCGGGCTGCTGGGCGTACCCGGGAGGCGGGAAGGCTCCCGGCTGGGGGTAGCCCTGCTGGGGCTGCTGCGGGTAGCCCGGCTGCTGCGGCTGCTGCGGCTGCTGCGGCTGCTGGGGCTGCTGCGAGTAACCGGGCTGCGGCTGTTGCGGGTAGCCCGGTGGCGGCTGCGGAGCGGCCTGCGGCGGCTGGCCGCCGGGAACCTGGGGCCCGCCGGGTGGGGTCTGGCTCATCTCTCCTCCTCCGCTTCCAGGTCGTCGGTCTCCGCTTCAACGGGTTGCCGGAGGTCGGGATCGGGTTCGGGTGGTGGACCGGCTGCCGGCGCGGCCGCTGTGGCCGTGGCCAGGGCCGGCTCCTTCGCCAGGGCCCGCATGGAGACACCGCAGGCGCTGCAGAAGGCGGAACCCGGCAGCAGCGGCATCTCGCAGCGGAAGCAGAAGTCCAGGTCGACTCCCCCGGCCAGTTCTGCCCGGGAGGCGGCTTCGAGGGCGCCCTCCAGCAGGGCGGTCTGCAGGACGGTCCGCAGTCGCAGGATCAGCGCGCCGAGGACGAGCAGGCCCCACAGCACCTGCAGCGGCAGGGCGACGCTCGGGCTGCCGACGTAGCCGAGCAGGTGGATGCCTGTGGCGTAGAGCACGTTGGCTCCGATGGCGAGCCCGACGCCGACGAAGTAGCGGGGCGTGAACCCGTCGTGGCCCTTGCCGAGTCCGGAGAACTCAGCGACTGCGAGCCCGGTGGCGGTGCCCATCACGAGCGGCTTGATGAAGCCCTCGAGGAAGACCAGCGATGCGAACTGGGCCGGCTGGGGGTCGACCAGGCCGCCGGTCAGCAGCGGCCAGTGCCGCACCAGGGTGTCGAAGGAGGCGTACGCCACGCCGCTGACCACACCGAAGGTGACACCGTCCATGAGGTCGTCGAATGCCGGCCTGCCGGCCAGGAGTACCGGTCCAACCTGGCGGATCGCCTCGCCGACCACCGGTACCAGGACAGCGACGATCAGGAACGTCCCCCACTGGGGCCCGCCGAGCAGGTCCCCGTCCGGCCCGCGCAGGGTGGTCGACAGCGGCAGGAGGTTGGTCCACAGCAGCGTGAACAGCACTGCGGCGACACCGGTCAGGGCGAAGGCGAAGCCCACGACCGTGAGCGGGGCGTCCTCCCAGAGGTTCACGTCGTATAGATAGGTGATGTACACGATCGGGATCGCGAAGGCTGCGATCAGCACTGCGATCGGCAACGCGCCGAAGATCGCGGCCACGAGGGCGGCGACGAGGGTGATGGTGAAAGCGGTGCGATAGGTCTGCGGGTGGCGCCCGGCCTCGCGCGGCATGATCGAGCTGATCAGCGCGAATGAGGCCACCGGTTCGTCCGGCTGGAGGGCGAACCGGCGCCGGCCGCGGGCATCCCCCCTGACCAAGTCCTGACCGCACCGATGACAGAAATGTGCCACCTCGGGAACCGGGGATTGGCAGCGTGAACAATGCATTTAGTGACCCTCCTGCCTTGCCGTTGGGCACAGCATAGGGGTCAGCGGGTGAGGTCAGTCCAGAGGTGGCGGGGCCCCGGTTTACGCCTCTTTTGTTTTCCAGGTCTTCAGGGCAGCCCAGAAACGATCCACTTCCTTGCCGAGTTCTGCCGGGGAGCCATTGTTGTGCAGCACCACATCGGCGGCGGCCAGCCGCGTCCGGCGGTCGGCCTGGGCCCGGACCCGGGCCAGTGCCGCGGCTTCGCTGAGACCGTCGCGACTCCGGATGCGCTCCAGCTGGACGTCCGGGTCCACGTCCACCACCACCACCAGGTCGAAGGCCGCCTGCTGCCCGGTCTCGACCAGCAACGGGATCATCTGGACCACCACAGAGTCGGCTGGGGCTGCAGCAGCCAGCGCGGCAGCCCTGGCGCGCACCGCCGGGTGGATGATCGCCTCCAGGTCGCGCCTGGCCGCCGGGTCACCGAAGACCACGGAGCCGAGGGCTCCCCGGTCCAGCGTCCCGTCGGGAAGCAGGACGCCGTCCCCGAAGCGCTCAACGACCGCTGCCAGACCCGGCGTGCCGGGTGCCACGACCTCGCGGGCGAGCACGTCCGAGTCGATGACGACGGCGCCGTGCTCCCGTAGCAATTCTGCTACCGATGATTTCCCGGAACCGATGCCCCCGGTCAGCCCGATGTGCATCAGAATGACCCGCTCAATTGATCAACCATTTTGCTGCGCCCGCCCGGCTACTACGGAGGTCGGTTTTGCAGTGAGGATGCGAGCCGTCAACAACCCCCCGCCGGTGTCGCCGATCCGGAGTTCTGCCAATAGCCGTGCGGACCTGCCCTTGAATTCCCGGTGCCGGACATACCCGTTGCCGACGTCGCCGGGCAGCTCCCCACCGGGGACGCCGACCTGCTCCGGCGGGTAGCTCTCGAACCGGCTGGTCGGCTGGCTGGACACGGGCGCTCTCCTCGGGGGTGCCAAGTGGCTTCCAGCATGCCAGATGACCAACCTGCACTCCCGGGTCACCGGAAGTCGGCGGTGAACTCCAGGACGAGCAGGTCGGCCTGCTGGTCGACGGTGGTGCCGAAGCTCGTGGTCAGGGTCTGGATCACGAGGAGTGCATCCAGGAACTCGTTGATCCACAGCTGCGACCGCAGTTTGGCCGGCAGTCCCTGCGCAGTTCCCTCGGCCTTGAGGAGGGCGCGAGAGGCCCACTCCTCGTTGACGTCGGGGTCCGGGGTCCCGAGCGAGCCGACGAACGCCCCCAGATGCTCCTTCGTGAGAGGTGCGAGAAGGTCCTCCGGCCTGTCGTCGCGGTCAGCAACGAAGGCATAGGCAAGGACCCAGTTCGCCCCTGCGCTCAGGATGGCCAGGTTGGCGCCGTTCTCATCGACCGTCCACCCTGCCGGCACCCACGCCCGGTTGCCGGCGACATTGACCCGCATTCGTTGGGTCGCCTGGCTCGGCGAAGCACCCGCCGTGGCGACTCGGCCGGAACTGCGATCGGGTGCGGATCCCCAGAGCCGCCAGGTGCTGGCCCCGGCGATCAGCACCCCCAACGGCGCCACCGCCAGCGCGGCAAGGAGTCCACGTCTGGACGTCCGGCCATGACCCGGCGCCGGGCCGGCCGGCGATGCCGGCGCGTGGCTGAGCTCCGGCTCGCGGTACCTGCTTGCAGCGGGGTCCGGTTCATCGGGGTAGTTGACGAACCCCGAAGGGGTGTCCCCGGTCACTGGAACTCCTTTGCCTGGCCGCCGACGACAAGGATGGCAGAAACCGGTCGGCCGGCGGGCGCGTGGGACGACGTCCACGTCGGCCGCAATGCCAGGGACCCTGCGCGACCGGGATTCACAGGTCGAGCGAGAGCTCACGGACGAGGCGGTCGGCCGCAGCAGCGATCTCCGACCCCGAGACGGCAGTCAGCGTCTTCACGGTCAGCAGGGCCAGGTTCCCTTCGTCGATCCACAGATCTGCACCGAGTCGTGCCTTCATCCCGTCGAGCGTGCCGTGGGCGGAGACGGCAGCATGCCGCACGTAGAGATAGGCGCCGTCGTTCACCGCACCATCCAGCGAGCCGACGAAGTCCCCCCGGCTCCGCTCGGTCAGAGCTCCGATGAGGTCCTCGGCCCGGTCGGTCGTCCGGGCAGCGAAGACCCGGGCCAGGACACGGTTGTTGCCGCAGGTCAGGACCAGCGCGCCGGTCACGTCGCCAGCCACGTTCCAGCCCTCGGGGACCGTGGCCGAGTGCCTCCCGATGCTCACCCGGTCGGGCTCGGCCGACGGTGTCACCTCCGAGGATGCATCGTCGGGTCGCGAAGGCGGATCCTGTGCGTGCAGCATTCGGCCGAGCGTGACCGAGCCCAACCACAACACGGGGAGGCCAACCCCGACCCCGATCAGGGTGCGTCGCATGACCCCGCGACCGGATGCGTTCGGAGGAGCGTCGGGGCTCGGTTCACCGAAGCCACCCGACTCCAGCGGATCAGGCGGATAGTTCTCGAACCGGGTCGGCTGCTGGCTGGTCACGGATGCTCCTGCGGTCGCACGGTGACCCAAGCATGGCAGAACGGGTGGGGACGCAACGTGCCCCCCACCCGAAGGTGGGGGGCACGTCGAACGCACCTGGCGTCAGCGACCGCCGGTGAGCTTCTCCCGCAGCGCCTGCAGCGCCTCGTCGGAAGCCAGCGAACCCTCGGGAGCAGCGTTGTCGGCTGCGCTCCCCGAAGAGTAGGCGGCGGTGGTGGCATCGGTTACCGCAGCCTGCACGTCGGCAGCCTCGGCCTCCTCGACCTGCTTCTTGTGGGCCTCCCACCGGGCCTGGGCCTCGGCGTACTGCTGCTCCCACGCACGCTGCTGGGCCTCGTAGCCCGGCTTCCACTCCTGGGTCTCCGGATCGAAGCCCTCGGGGTAGATGTAGTT
>CAYQXH010000020.1:0-25815 GCA_964421325.1 uncultured Propionibacteriaceae bacterium | reverse complement strand
GTGGTCACTTGGCCACTCCAATCCGGTCAAGGGCACCTTCGAGGAAGGCGACCACATCCATTCCGTCGAACACTTCGCCGTCGATGACGGACGTGTCCTGGTCGCCGATCTCGGACTTGCGACCGGCGATGTAGACGGTTTCGATACCGGCGCCCTTCAGCGCGGTGGCGACGGCGATGGCCTGCGTGGCGTAGATCTTCGCCGACGAGCACAGGATCGCCATCTTTGCCCCGGAGGCCCCAGCCTTCGCTGCGATCTCCTCCGGCGTGCCGCCCTCCGAGGTTGGGAAGTCGATCCCCCCGACCAGCAGGACGTTGGAGGTGAACATCTCCCGGCCGCCGAAGTCGCGACGCGCGCCGAGGCAGGCGAGGAAGACCTTGGGCTTGTTCCCGGACGCTGCCCGGTCGCGGATGACCTCGAAGACCTCGGAGTCACGCACCGGCTTCAGCCCGGCCGCTGCCGGTGCTGCGGGGCGGGGCTTGGCCGTGACCGGCTGCTCGTCCTTCATCGGGAACATGCTCACCCCGGTGATGGCCTGCTTGCGGGTGGCCAGCCGCTTGGTGCGCTCCGCTGCGGTCGCTGAAATGCGCTCCTCGACGATGCCGGACTCCAGCGCTGCAACCATGCCGCCGGCGGCCTCGAGAGCCTGGAACTCGGTCCAGGCGTGCGCTGCCAGCTGATCGGTGAGGCTCTCCACGTACCAGGAGCCACCGGCCGGGTCGCTGACCTTGCCGATGTTGGACTCCTCGGCCGCGACCAGCTGGGTGTTTCGGGCCATGCGGCGGCTGAAGTCGTCCGGGAGGCCGACGGCGGTGTCGAACGGCAGGCAGGTGATCGACTCCGCGCCGCCGACAGCTGCGGCGAAGGTGGCGATCGTTCCACGCAGAAGGTTCACGTAGGGGTCGTCGCGGGTGATCATCCGCCAGGACGTGACCGCGTGCTGGATGGCGCCGCGGGCGCCAGCCGGAACACCGGAGACCTCGCCGACCCGCGCCCAGAGGCGGCGCAGGGCCCGCAACCGGGCGATGGTGAGGAACTCGTCGGCGTTGGCGCTGACCCGGAACTCGATCTGGCCGAAGGCGTCGGCCGGGCTGACCCCGGCGGCCTCGAGGTCGCGCAGGTAGGCGACCCCGGTGGCGATGGCGAAGGCGAGCTGGTCGACGTCGCCGGCACCGGCGTCGTCGTAGGGCAGGACGTCGACGGTGAGGGCGCGGACGCCGGGCAGCTCGGCCAGGGCCGCCTGTACCCAGACCGCGTGCGGGGTCAGGTCGACCTCCGCCCCGGTACGGGCGGCAAGCGCGATCGCGTCCAGGCCGAGGTTGCCCCTGGCTGCAGTGGCTCCGGCACCCTTCCAGAAGGCTGCCAGCGCCTTGGCCGCCGCGACCTGGTCAGTGGTGCTCGAGACCGCGATCGCCGCGAGAGCCGGATCGACCCCGGCGAGGGCTGCGGCCAGGTCCTCCGGCGCGATGGCGCCTTCGCCGACGCGCAGCCACAGCGACGTGGCACCGCGCTCGAGGTCGGAGAGTACCTGCGCGTTCGTGAACGCGACGTCGCCGTCCTCATGCAGGGCACGCACATCCCAGGCGACACCTGCGTCGCGGACGGCTGCACCCCGGGTGAACGGCATTGCGCCCGGCAGCCCGAGGGGGGCGACCGGGTCGGTGTAGAGGGGCTCGATGGTCAGGCCGTCGACGGTGCTGGTGCGCAACCGTGTCAGGGCCTGCTCGATGGTCAGTTCCTTGCCTTCGGGACGTCGCCGGTTGAGGACCTTGAGGACCTCTGCCTCCCACTCGTGGCGGGTCGGCGTAGCGAAATCACCGGCAAGCATCAGGGGCGTGTCGGTCATGGGCTCACCCTATCGCTCCGGCTAGGCGATCCTTGTTGGTCTGACCAAATCGGGACGATTGCGCAAGGGGACGCTCACATCGTGGACCGCGGTCCCGCTCCGCTGGCGCTCGCTGCGAGGAGACGCTCGCCGAGCGCCCGCACCGCTTCCCGCAACTCCGGACAGCCGACCACCCGGAAGGCCACCGGAATGGCTGCGAGCACCTCCGCGTACCAGGCCGGGTCGCTGGTGCTGCCGATCAGCCGGCAACGGGTGGCGTCGATCGGCTCGAGGCGCCCGATCGTCCGGGAAAGCCAGTGCGACATCTCCTCCGCCGGGGCTTCGATCTCCACCTCGGTGGCGTACTCCCAGCCGATGGCGAAGTTCTGCTCGAGGACCGCGACCGGGTCGAGGTCCGCGGGCGGCTCGAAGCCGGCCTCCTGCAGCTCGACGCTGTGGATGCGGTCCAGGCGGTAGGTGCGGATGGCGCCGTTGCTGGTGCGGCGGGACAGCAGGTACCAGCGGCCGAGCCGGACGACCACGGCCCACGGCTCGACGAGGCTCGACCACTGCGGCCCGTCCTCGTGCCGGTAACCGATCAGCACCTGCCGGCGGAGCGAGCAGGCGTGCACCAGTTGTGCGGTGATGGCCGGGTCGGCCGGGGCAGCATGCCGGTCCGGCACGGGCCGGGCCGTCCGCCGGACCAGCTCGGCCTGGGCCGCGACCGCCTCGGGCAGGGCTCGCATGATCTTGCGCAGGGCGTTGGCGATCGGGTCGGTGGCGTCGGCGGCCTCGTGGTGGCCTTCGAGCACGGCCATCACCATGCCGAGGGCCTCCGTCGCCGTGAAGACCAGCGGGGGCAGCCGCACTCCGCGTCCCACCCGGTAGCCGCCGTAGCGCCCGCGCACGGAGATGATCGGGATCTCGGCCTCACGCAGGATGCCGACATAGCGCCGGGCAGCCCGCTCGGTGACGCCGAGCGCCGCTGCCAGCTCATCTGCCGTGGTGCCGGGCTGGTTCTGGAGCAGCTCCAGCACCTGCAGGGCCCTTGCGGTCGGACTGGTCTCTGCGGCCACGCTGCCCCCTCGGGAACTCCGCGCAAATGGGTGAAACAATCCGGAAGTGGAACGTCCGGTATCGATTCTAGGGTCGTGTCATGACACAAGGAATCCAGCACCGGACCCGTACCTTCGAGTTCAGCCCTGCCTACCTGGCGCGGATCACCCCGAAGGTACATCCGCAGGCCCGCAAGCGCTCCGAGGGCTGGTTCGTCGATGCCCTCCGCCGCCTGATCCGGGCGGTCGTGCACCCTCGCCCCGAAGAGGTCCCCGGATCTCTCCTGGAGGACGTCGGGCTCGGCGCCGGTGCCACCTCGCCGGATCTGCGGATGGAGTTCAACCGCCTTGACGCCCAGCTGCACGCCCGCTTCTACTGAGTCGATGGGCGACCTTGAGTTCGAGTTCACCGCGAGTGTGATCGAGTGGCGTGGCCCGGCACCCTTCTACTACGCGGTCGTGCCGCCGGAGGAGAGCGAGGAGATCGGCGCCATGTCGGGTGCCGTCACCTACGGCTGGGGCGCGATCCCGGTGGAGGCCTGGATCGGCGAACTCAGGTTCACCACCTCGCTCTTCCCGAAGGACGGTGCGTACCTGCTGCCCGTGAAATTGGCAGTGCGCGAAGCCACCGGCGTGAAGCTCGGCGACCGAGTGCACGTCCGCATGGGACTCACCCTCCGCGGGTGACCGCGTCCGGCAGGTCGTCGCAGAAAAGGGGACAGTCCCCTTTCGTGCGGTTCTTCCGCGCGGACGAAAAGGGGACTGTCCCCTTTTGTGCGGGGCGACGATCCAGCCCGTTCGGTCAGGTGACCTGGCGGACGAGAGCCTCCGCCGAGCCGATCATGGTGGCTGTCTCCCGTTCCCAGTCCGGCTCCTGCCCGCGGAACGGCCCGGTGGCCAGGGAGATGATCACGGCTGCGGCGCGCAGTCGCAGCTCGGTGGCGTCCACCCTGGTGTCGAAGACCGGGACCCAGCGCCGGATCAGTTGGTGCACCCGGGCCTCCTGGGCCGCATTCATCCGCTGGATCGTCGACAGGTGGGCGATCAGGCAGGCCAGGTCGTCGGCCCGCCGGCCAGGACCGAGGGTGTCGGTGTCCAGCAACCCGCAGACCCGGCCGCCGGAGACGTGCACCTGGCCTTCGTGGAAGTCGCCGTGGGTCGGCTCGTTGCCCGGCGGGATCGAGGCCAACCCCTGGCCGATGGTCTCCACCAACCGCTCCAGCTTCGGCTCGAGGGCCGGCAGCGCTGCGGCCACCATCCGGGCGTAGTGCCCGACCGCGTCCGACCACGGTGGGCGCCGGTCCAGCCGGACGACCGAGGCCGGCATCGCGTCGAGGAGCTCGATCAGGGCTTCCGGGGAGCAGGGCTCCGCCGTGTCGAAGATCGCCTTCGCCAGCGGCTGGCCGGGCAGTTCCCGCAGGATCAGCAGGTGGTCGTCGGTGACGGCGGCGATCGGGGCCACCGGAAGCCCGGCCTGCAGCAGCAGCCGGTGCCGATCGACCACATCGTCGAACAGCCGGGAGCGCAGGACCTTCACGTACACCACCTGGGGTGGCTCGCCGTAACCGACCCGGACCACAGCCCGGCGGCGGGGCCGGTAACCGATCATCTGCAACGTCAGGTCGTCGGGGCGCACCTCTGCGGAGAACACGTCGTGGCGGTTGCACAGCTCGGCCATCGACTCGGCGTAGGCCGCCCGGGAGAGCCCCGGCAGGTCCGGGTCCTGCGGGTAGATCCAGACGGCGACCTCGCGGTCACCGTCGGCGAAGATCTCGGCAGCGGTGTCGGTGTCGGCCGGGCCGGACGCCCGAGCGCTCACCCCGAGCAGTTCCTCGCGGCGCCCGTAGGGCCAGTCGACCAGGGCTGAGTAGGTGGCGGTCGTGGATTGCGCCGGGTTGGCGTCGACGTGGTCGAGCGCCCAGGAGACCAGGGTGCCGCCGGCGTGCTGGACGGCCGCGGCGAGCAGCCCGCCGACCTCATCGGAGGTGAGCAGCAGCGAGCCGTCGGGATCGGACGAACGCACCCCGCCACCTCCTTGTCTGCCCAGGCTGGCAGCAGACTACTTCCAAAGCCCGCCGCAGATGCCTCGCCGGGCTCTGCCTAGTACTCGCCCGGGCTCAGGGGGCCGAGCCTGGTCAGCTTCAGGCGTGCCGCGCGGCGGCCGTCGAGCTCCGTCACCCGGAGCTCGAAGAGTTCCGGCGGGGTCTGGTCGTTCTCGGCGGCCAGTGTCACCGTGCACGTGTCGCCGACCTGCGGGAGCGTGCCGAGCTGGGCCATCACGAAGCCGGCGACCGTGTCGTAGGGCCCTTCGGGGAGCACGAACCCGAGCGCCTGCGCGAAGCCCTCGAGGGTCTCCAGGCCGTCCAGGTCGATGGTGGCGTCGTGATTCGGCGTCGCCGGCGACTGCTCCGGGTCGAACTCGTCGGTGATCTCCCCGATCAGCTCCTCCACCAGGTCCTCGATGGTGACGATGCCGGCGGTGCCGCCGTACTCGTCCCGGACGATCACCAGGTGCTGCTTGGTCTGGCGCATCTCGGTCAGCGCCCGCAGGATCTTCACCGTCTGCGGCAGCGACATCACCGGCCGCACCAGCTGGCTGACCGGCGCGTTGCGCTCCACCGTGTCGAGGTCGGCGAGGTCGCGGATGTGGACGAAGCCGATCACGTCGTCAAGGTCCTCACCGATCACCGGGTAGCGGCTGTGAGCCGCCCCCTGCACCGCCCGGATCGCCTTGTAGGCGGGCATCGAGCCGTCCAGGAAGTCGACCTCGGTGCGTGGGATCATCGTCTCCCGCAGGCTCACCTCGCCGGCCGCGAACACCTCGTCCACGATCTGGCGCTCCTCGTCGCCGAGGGTGGAGGAGCTGCCAACCATCGCGCGGAGCTCCTCGTCGGTCACCTCTTCGCGTGCAGCATTCGGGTCGCCGCCGAGCACGCGGACCACGAGGTCGGTGGACTTGCCGAGGAACCAGATCACCGGAGTGGCGATCTTGGCGATGGCGTTGACCAGCGGCCCGAGGGCGATCGCGAACGCCTCGGCCCGCTGCATCGCCAGGCGCTTGGCAGTCAGCTCGCCGATGACGATCGAGAAGTAGGAGATCACCAGCGTGATCAGGACCAGTGCGACCGGCTGGGCCGCCACGGCCGGCAGCCCCCAGCCGATCAGGACGACGGCGAGGCTGTCGGCGAGGGTGGCACCGCCGAAGGCTGCCGAGAGGAACCCCGCGAGCGTCACGCCGATCTGGACCGCGGAGAGGAAGCGGTTGGGATTGGAGGTGAGTTCTGCAACGGTCTGGCCGCGCTTGCCGCGGACGCTGAGCTGCTTGACCTGGGACTCGCGCAGCGAGACCAGGGCCATCTCTGCTGCAGCGAACACCCCGCCGATGACGATGAAGAGGAAGATCAGCAGGATGTCGCCGACGATCGGACTCATATGGTTCCTCTCCGACTGGGGCACACACTCTACGGCCCGCGGCTCCCGGGTTGTGCCTCCACCACCCGCTGGCCGGACCGGAGCGCGTCCGCAAGGCCACCCGGCTGGACGCGCTGGTAGCCTCGACTGCCGTGACGTCCCCTGGCTTCGCTGCGGCCGAACCGAGCACTGCGCACGCCCGCGCAGCCTCCTGCCTGCCGAGCGCCACGACCGATCGCAGGGGGAGTCCCATCGGGACCGGCGCCGGGCTGCTGCTTCGCCGGGACCACGCATGACCGCCGGCGCCGGACGATGGTCGCGGCGGCTCAGCCGCTCGCTCCGAGCCCAGGCCACCGGGCTCCTCGGCCCGCTGCTCACCCTGATCTCGCTGCCGTGGCGGCTGCTCCCCCTACGTCGCGACGGCGTGGTCTTCATCGCCTTCGGCGGCGGCGGACGGCACGAGTTCTCCTGCAACCCGAAGTACGTGCTGCTGGCTCTCCAGCAGGCGGCCGACGGGCTCGACCTGACCTGGGTCGTCGAGGATCCGGCGCAGTACCCCGAACTCGTCCTGCGGGGCGTGCGGGTACTCAAGCACGGGACGCCGGCCGCGGTCCGCCACCTGCTGACGGCGAGCGTCGTGGTCTCCAACGGTGCCTACCTGATGTGGTTCCCGTTCCGGCGCAACCAGTACGTGATCAACACCTGGCACGCCGGCGGCGCCTACAAGCGGATCCCCGGCGACGATCCCGGTGCGGACCGACGGTTGCGTCGCAAGCTCGCCCACAGCTCTCGGGTGACCAGCCTCTTCGTCTCCAGCTGCCGGCGGTTCACCACCGAAGAGGTCAGGCGGGCCTTCGGCTACCGGGGGGAGGTCGCCGAGATCGGGCTCCCCCGCAACGACATCCTGCTGACCGACGACCGCGACGAACTGGACGCACGGACCGCGGCGTCCCTCGGCCTTCCGGCAGGCGCAAGGACGGTGCTCGTTGCGCCCACGCTGCGGGAGGGCGCGGCGCAGGTAGAACCACTGGACCACGCCGGCTTGACCGCTGCCCTCTCGCAGCGGTTCGGTGGTGACTGGTGGGTGCTGTACCGGGCGCACAAGCTGAGCTCTTCCGCACAGGTCTCGCAGCCGGACGGCGCCGGCTGGCGGGACGTGGGTGGCCATCCGGACATGCAGGAGCTGCTCAGTCTCGCCGACGTCCTGGTCACCGACTACTCGTCGACGATCTGGGACTTCTCCCTGACCGGCAAGCCCTGTTTCCTCTACCTGCCCGATCTTGAGGCGGTGCGCCGGCACCCCGGCTTCTATGTCGACCCGTCAGCGTGGGGCTTCCCGTTGGCAGGGACGAACGCTGACCTGCAGGGCTCGATCCTGGGCTGGGACGCCGACCGGTACCGCGAGCAGGTGCTGATCCACCACAGGGAGCTGGGTTCAGCCGAGACCGGCCGGGCCGCCCGGATCGTCGCGCAGCGCATCCTCGACCGGCTCGGTTCCGGCCCGCCGCGCGAGCGTTGAGACTGCTCCCGGTGCCGGGGGCCGGAGCGTGCGACGGCGCTGGAGTTGAGCCTGACCGGAGGCGCAGCCGGGCCTCTGGCGCGACGCCGGCGTCGATATGATCACTCGACCACGCGGGTGCGTCCAAGGGAGCAATGTGAAGAACCGTCCAGATCGCGACGCCAGGACCGGAGCGGTGCAGCGGCCACCTCGCAGGCTGCTCGACCGTCCGAGCGTCGGCGTCGTGGCCGGTCAGCTGGTCAAGGCACTGCGGGAGCTCGCGCCGTCCGCCCTGGATGCGGCCGCGGTGCTCCTCATTGTGCTGTTGTTGCTGGGCGAGCCGTCGCGTCCGGCCGGACTGGTACTCGCGGTCCTGGTGACCGCGGTGCAATGGTGGCTCATCCGCCGCGGCACCGCGAACACCGATCACGCGCAGCGCGGCGTCCTGCTCGGCGCCCTTGTGGTCAGCACCTGGCCGGCGACCGAACCCGGCTGGACCCGCATCCTCGCCGTCGCCGCCCTGGTCGCCGCCGCGCTGGCCGATCCGGCGGTGTCCTGGCTGGCCCGCCAGAAGGTGGGTGCCTGGCAGCTGCCCGGCTTCGCCATGCCGCGGCGCAGCGACGCCGTATCGCCACTGTTCGACGCCGCCTGCGCGCTGACCGTGCTGCTCGGCCTCACGGGGCTCGGCCTGCCGGCCTACATCTTCGAGATCGGGGCGCTGGTCGGGGTGACGTCAGCGGTCGCATTGTCACTCCGCGCGATGTGGGCCGCCCGTCGGCAGGACCGGCTCGGCGGCATCGTGGCAGCGCTCACCTCGTACTCCCCCCGGTTCGCGATCCTGTTCAGCGGCAGGCGGGAAGCCGGCTACCAGATCTCGATGTGGCTGCCCTACCTTGAGCGCACCGGCGAGAACTACATCTTGATCGTGCGCGAGCGCAACTTCGTCCCGGTCGCCCTCGGGCTCACCACGGCCCCGGTCCTGTACGTCGGCCGACCGGAGATCCTGGACAGCCTGCTGGCTCGGGAGATCGGAGCGGTGTTCTACGTGAACAACGAGGCGAAGAACGCCCAGGGCGTCCGCTTCCGTGGACCCACGCACGTGCACCTCGGCCATGGCGACAGCGAGAAGCCGCCCAGCTACCAGACCACCACGGCGATGTTCGACGAGATCTTCGTGGCCGGCCAGGCCGGAATCGATCGTTTCGCGGCGCACGGGGTGCTGGTGCCGGTCGAGAAGTTCCGGATCGTTGGCCGCCCTCAACTGGAACGGGTCGAGCCCGCCAGGAACCCCGTGCCACAGCCACCGACCGTCCTCTATGCCCCGACCTGGCGCGGCGGCCTGGCCGACATGAGTTTCGGCTCGCTGAAGTACGGCGTCGCCATCGTCTCCGGCCTGCTGCGCCGAGGTGTGGTCGTAGCGTTCCGTCCGCACCCCTACTCCCACCGGGATGCCGAGTCGCGCGTGTTCATCCAGCAGATCGACGGGTTGCTCGAGGGGGCCGGAGCGCAGCACCTCACGTCGCGGCGCACCAACCAGCTCGACATCCTCGACTGCCTCAATGCGGCGGACGCCCTGGTCACCGACGTCTCGAGCGTCGCCTCGGACTTCCTGCACTCGGGCAAGCCGTTGGCGATCACGGACACCGGCGTGGTTGACCGTCCCCTTGCCGACACCTTTCCGATCGCCCGGGCTGCCTACGTCCTGCACCCGGACAGCGACCTCGACGCGGTGCTTGCGCAGATGCTGGGCGACGACCCACTGTCCGGCGAACGGCAGCGGATGCGCGCTTACTACCTTGGCGACGCCGCGTCCGACCCCGCCGAAGCGTTCCTCCAGGCCGTGAGATCCGCCATCGAGCGCGGCACCGGGACCGGGCGGGCCATCCGCGGCCCCCGAACCCCGGAAGCCGCCGGCTGAGGGTCAGACGACCCGCGAGCGGTCAACGGTCGTGGTTGCGCCGGTCAACCAGCCCTTGATGAAACCCGCCCCCCAGCCCAGATGCATGGTGGCGAGGACGACGACGTTCAGCAGCCGGTCGACCACCCCGCTCCCACCGAGTCGGGTCACCCCGACCGCCGTGACGCCGGCCAGGTACCCCAGGGCGGGGACGTGCGCGAAGGCCCAGCCCGGGCCGCGGGCAACCCCGACCGCCTGGAGCAGCCCGACCAGGACGCTGATCGCAACCAGCAACGCGACAGCCGGCGGGGGGAGGTAGCGCCAGGGCGTGGAAGCATGGCGCCGCACCAGGTGCCCGCGCCACACCCCGGTGGCGTACATCTGGCGGCGCAACGCGTCCCAGCTGTCGCGTGGCCAGTAGGTGACCCGCAGCTTCGGCGTGAACAGCACCCGGTGGCCGGCCGCCCGGATGCGGTGGTTCAGCTCCCAGTCCTCCGCCCGGCGCAGGGTCTCGTCGTAGTAGCCGACCTCATCGAGCACTTCGCGGCGGAACACGCCGAGGTAGGCCGAGTCGGAGTCGATCTCGTCCTCGCCGTGGTGCCACGACCCCCCACCGAGCCCGAAGGGCGAGTTGTAGCCGCGGGCCACGGAGCGCTGGAACCGGCCGCGGCCCTTGGCCTCCATGACGCCACCGACGTTCGCCGCGCCCGTGCGCCGCAGGATCTCGACGGCGGCAGCGGTGTACCCGGCGGGCAGTTCGGCGTGCGCGTCCACCCTGATCACGATCGGGAACCGGCTGGCCCGGATGGCCAGGTTCAGCCCGATCGGGATGTCGTTGCGCGGGTTGGCAACCAGTCGCACGCGAGGGTCGGTCGCGGCCAGCTCCGCGGCCACTGCATCGGTGCCGTCGCTGGAGGCGCCCAGGGCCAGCAGCAGCTCCTGCTCCCCCGGGTAGTCCTGGCTGAGCACGGCCCGGACCGCTTCGGCCAGGTGCGCTGCCTCGTTCAGCACCGGCATCACGTAGGAGACCGGCGGGTTCTCGGGTAGTGGTTCGAGGTCTGGGCGCGTCCTTGCTGCCGGGCCGGAAGTCACGCCGTCATTGTCGCAGACAAACGCCGAGGGCCAGCGCCCAGCGCCCAGCGCTGGCCCTCGGCGTCGGGTGGGGTCGGGGTGCGGGTACGGGTCAGGCGAGCTTGGCTGCGAGGTTCTCGTCGAGGGCCGCGAGGAAGGCCTCCGTGGTCAGCCACTCCTGGTCGGGGCCGACCAGCAGGGCCAGGTCCTTGGTCATCCTGCCGCTCTCGACGGTCTCGATGCAGACCTGCTCGAGGGTCTCGGCGAAAGCGGTGACCTCCGGGGTGCCGTCCAGCTTGCCGCGGTGCTTGAGGCCACCGGTCCAGGCGAAGATGGACGCGATCGGGTTGGTCGAGGTCGGCAGGCCCTGCTGGTGCATCCGGTAGTGCCGGGTGACGGTGCCGTGGGCGGCCTCGGCCTCGACGGTCCTGCCGTCCGGGGTCATCAGCACCGACGTCATCAGGCCGAGCGAGCCGAAGCCCTGCGCGACGGTGTCGGACTGCACGTCGCCGTCGTAGTTCTTGCAGGCCCAGACGTAGCCGCCCTCCCACTTCATGGCGGACGCGACCATGTCGTCGATCAGCCGGTGCTCGTAGGTGAGCCCCTTGGCCGCGAACTCGGCCGCGAACTCGGCCTCGAACACGCTGGCGAAGATGTCCTTGAACGCGCCGTCGTAGGCCTTGAGGATCGTGTTCTTCGTGGACAGGTACACGGGGTAGTTCCGCATCAGCCCGTAGCTGAAGGACGCGCGGGCGAAGTCCTCGATGCTCTTGTTGAAGTTGTACATCCCCATCGCCACGCCACCGTCCTCGCCGTAGTTGGCGACGACGTGCTGGATCGGCTCGGAGCCGTCGGCAGGGGTGAAGGTGATGGTCAGCTGGCCGGCGCCGGGCACCTTGAAGTTGGTGGCCTTGTACTGGTCGCCGTGGGCGTGGCGGCCGATCACGATCGGCTTGGTCCAGCCGGGCACGAGCCGCGGGATGTTGGAGATGATGATCGGCTCCCGGAAGACCACCCCGCCGAGGATGTTGCGGATGGTGCCGTTCGGCGAGACCCACATCTTCTTCAGGCCGAACTCCTCCACACGGGCCTCGTCCGGGGTGATGGTGGCGCACTTCACGCCGACGCCGTGCTTCTTGATGGCGTTGGCCGAGTCGATGGTGATCTGGTCGTTGGTGGCGTCCCGGCTCTCGATGCTGAGGTCGTAGTACTCGAGGTCCACGTCGAGGTAGGGGTGGATCAGGCGCTCCTTGATGAACTGCCAGATGATCCGGGTCATCTCGTCCCCGTCGAGTTCGACCACCGTGCCGACGACCTTGATCTTCGCCATCCCGCAGAGCCTCCTGTGTTTGCGATAGTGCCCAAAACATACCGTGGCGGGGCGGGACGCTACCCTTTCAGCCGTGATCGACTCCACCCACTGGCTGCTGACCCTTTCCTGCGACGACCGTCCCGGGATCGTGCACCAGGTGACGGGTGCGATCGTCGAGGCCCACGGGAACATCACCGAGCTGCAGCAGTTCACCTCCACCGAGTCGGGCCGGTTCTTCATGCGGGTGCAGGTGCAGTCGGGTTTCGACCGGTCGCGCTTCGAGCGGGCGTTCGCAGCGATCGCGGACGGCCTGGGGGCGAGCTGGAACCTCGACTACGTCGGCCGCCGCCGCCGCACCCTCATCCTCGCCAGCAAGGCCGGCCACTGCGTCAACGACCTGCTCTTCCGGCAGCGCTCCGGCTACCTGCCGATCTCGCTGCCGCTGATCATCGCCAACCACCCCGACCTGGGCGACCTGGCCCGCTTCTACGGCGTCGCGTTCGAGCACCACCCGGTGACTCCCGACACGAGGGCCGAGGTGGAGAAGCACATCCTGGACGTGGTCGCGGAGCACGACATCGAGCTGGTGGTGCTGGCCCGCTACATGCAGATCCTCTCCCCGGAGCTGTGCGAGGCGCTCGCCGGCAAGGCGATCAACATCCACCATTCGTTCCTGCCCGGTTTCAAGGGGGCCAACCCCTACCGGCAGGCGCACTCCCGTGGGGTGAAGCTGATCGGGGCGACCGCCCACTTCGTCACCTCCGACCTCGACGAGGGCCCGATCATCGAGCAGAACGTCCGCCGCGTCGACCACACCATGGAGGTGCAGCAACTGATGGCGATGGGTCAGGAGCAGGAGAGCCGGACGCTGACCGAGGCAGTCAAGCTGTTCGCAGAGCACCGGGTGCTGCTCGACGGCGACCGGACGGTCATCTTCAGCTGATGATCTCCGAGCCGGCCGAGGTGCCGGCCCCGACGTCGATCGGGTCGGGTTCGAGTTCGACGCCGGCGTAGTGCAGCACCCCGTCAAGTTCGACCAGGCTCCACTCGCCCGGGGCGCCGTCGATGACGACCAGGCCGGTGTTGTTCAGGTGCCCGTTGTCGAGGGCCTCGGTGAAGCCCGGCACCCGGGCCGAGGCCCAGACCCGCAGGGCAGCGCCGTGGCTGACCGCCATCGCGGCTGCATGGCCGCCAGCAGCGATCCGATCGATCGCTTCGTCGAACCGCTCGAAGAACTCGGTGGCGCTCTCGCCGCCGGGGATCCGGGCGGCCAGGTCACCCTCGTGCCACTTCAGCAGCGTGGTGATGTAGCGGGCTGAGTCGGGGGAAAGCTCGTCCTCGCCGGCCGAGACCTCCCGCAGCCCGGCCAGGATCTCCAGCTCCAGGCCACGGGCCCTGGCCAGCGGCAGGGCGGTCTGCTGGGTGCGGACCAGGGTGGAGGTGTACACAGCATCGATGGGCTGGTCGGCGAGGCGGTCGACCAGCTCCTGGGCCTGGCTCAGCCCGGTCTCGTCCAGGTCGGCTCCGGGAGCTGCCGTGTCGAGCAGGAACCCGACATTGGAGGACGTGCGGCCGTGGCGAACGAGGATCAAGCGCATGGTTCGAGCATAGATAGCTCGCGCCACCTGTCCCGACGTCGTCCGTCGTCCGTCGCCGGTCAGGCCGGGAGCACCGGCCCGACCGGGACGGAGTACTGGGTCTTCGTCACGTAGCCGACGCGGCGGGCGGTCACCCGAACCTTGATCGCCTTCCCCAGGTCGGCCGACTTCAGCGTGTAGGTGGGGAGCGTGGCATTGCTGATCGCCGAGGTGCCCCGGTACCACTGGTACTTGAAGGTCGCCGTCGGACTGTGCTCACCGGGGACGGCTGTCAGCCCAGACTTCACCTGCGGCGTGCCCGTGATGGTGGGCGCATCCGCCACGTCGAACGGGACCTTCAGCACGTAGCCGGTCTTGGCCGAGTAGGCCGTCTTCGTGTTGTACCCGACCTGCCGGCCGATGGCCTTCACCTTCAGCCGGTAGCCGGCGTCGGTGCCCTGGGCCTGGTAGCTGGCGTTGGTGGCATCGACGATCTTGTAGGACCGGCCGGAGGAGGAGACCTTGTACCACTGGTAGGTCAGCTCCACGATGCCCGGCTTCCAGGCCGGCGTGGTCGCGGTCACCGTCTGGTTCACCTTCGGGGTCTTCACGTCCAGCGTTGGCGCGTAGGCGGTCAGGGATCCCCTGACCACGGTCGAGGTCCTGGACGAGGTCTTCGACACTGCTGCCCGCCCGGCGGCCGAACCGGTGACCCGCACCGAGAGCCGGTGCCCGAGGTCCTCGGGGTCCACCTTGTACGAGGCAGCCGTCGCCCCGTAGATGCCCGTCGAGTCGCGGAACCACTGGTATTCCAGGGTGACCGGACTGGGCTTCCAGGTACCCGGGATCGCCTTGACCGTCCGGCCGACGGCCGGGTGGGTGGTGGAGAGGGTTGGTGTCGATCCGGTCACCTTGGCCAGCGTGCCCGCCTTCACCTGGACCGATCCGGTGACGCCGGCTGTCCCGTCGGCCTGGATCAGGTTGGCCCCGGTGTCGCTCGACTGCGCGAGCAGCTCCCAGGTGTAGGTGCCCACGACAACGCCGGCCGTGTTCGTCCAGACGACGTTCCTCAGCGAGCCGTCGGCAGCTTCCGGCAGGTCGGCGCGCCAGACATCAGCCCCGCTCGAGTCCCTGATGACCAGCACGCCGCCGCCCCGCAGCGCCTTGGTGGCGTCGAGTTGCAGGCTCCACGGCTGTCCCTGGACGACGGTCGCAGCTGCCAGGATGCCGAGCACCCGCGGCGCGGCCGGGGTGACCAGGTCGTCGAGGCTGGCCGTGTGGAGTTCGGTGCCGGTGGTCCAGGCAACGTTGTGCGAGCCGTCGGTGGCCACAGAGGTCGGGTCCTTCGCCACCGGGCCGTCCTGGTCGTGCAGGAAGTTCCAGGCCACCAGCTCCGGCTTGTCGGTGTCCGGGTCATTGGGCGAGACCAGGGCGAAGCCGTCCCCGATCGCCAGTGGCTTCCCGGCGTGCTGGTAGCAGTTGTCCGGATCCTGGTAGTCCAGCACCGCCGTCGACGCTTCGTCCGCGCCCGCGGCCAGGACCCACTTGCCCCAAAGGCCGACCGGCCGAAGGCCGGTGTCCGCGCAGCCGGCGTCGAGGTCGAACGCGACCGCGGCCTTGCTGGGAACGGCCAGGTCGACGACCTGGTACTGGCCGGCCCCGGCGCCGGCCTTGAGCGCGAGTGAGCCGAACAGCGCCAGCACGGGTCCGCTGTCGAGCTGGGTGCCGTCCACCCGGAACGCCTTGAGCTGGTCGTCGGGGCCGCTGAGGAAGTACGGCCCGCTCATCGACCGGGCGTTGTCGATCGCCGGCAGGGTGCCCGACAACTCACCGGCGTCCCAGACCTGCGTGCCCGCGGCGCCGCTGATCAGCGTTCGGCTTCCCGAGACCGTCATCGACTTGCCCCGCTGCAGGAGCGTCTCGGCGCCGATCTCCACACCGCTGAGGTGGCGGGTCCAGGCCTGTCCAGCGGTTGCCCCGACCACCGGCCGATCATCGACGCCGCTCACCCGATCCTGGGTGAGGAACAGTTGCCTTGTCGTCACCGGGGTCTGCACGCCGAAGCTGCGGCTCACCTCGCCGGCTGCCTCGTAGCTCCCGACGTAGGCGTCCTCCGCGGTGACAACACCGGCCAGCGGGAACTCGGTGTCCCCGCGCCCGAACACCGAGAGGGAGAGCATCGAAGCCGAAGGGACGACCTGGCCGGCTGCTCCGGAGGCGTCACTGCCGAAGTGGACGAAGTCGGCGGCTTCCTGGCCCTCGGAAGACGACAGGTGCACGACGACCCAGTCGGGGCCGATGTCGAGAGAGGCCGTTGCGTGGGAGAAGTCCCCGGACTGGAGGGTCTGGCAGCCGGCTCCGGCAAGGTCGTCCACAGCTGCAAGGCAGAGGCGCGCTGCGGTCGCGTCGCCGGTGACGTAAACGGCCTGGCTGCCCCGCAGCCCGGCCGTCACCAGCCCGGGGACGACCACGAGCGCGTCCGCGCCGCCGGCAAGTGGGACGGCGTCGAGGAAACCGTCGCCCAGCGCGCCGGCGTCCCGGTGCGGCGCGGAGACCAAGGCGTACGGACCGGAGTCGAGCGAGAAGTTGGCTGCGGAGAGCTGGGCGGTGGCGAGCTGCGGGTCGATGGTGAGGTCAGACTGCGTTCCCCCCGCGAGCTGCACCGAGGCGATGCCGGAACCGGTGGAGACGACGGCGTAGTCGGGGTTCACCGCCAACAGTTCCGGGAAGTCGACCCGGATGGGTGCGGCTGTGGCGGCGGCCGCGAAGTCGTAGCCGTACACGTTGCTGTAGTCACCGGCGCCGTCGCCCTGGCCGTCCTCGACGTACACGACCTTGCCGCCGGCGACGTAGCGCACCCGGTCGGCGGTGAACGCCGGCGCCTCCAGCGCCGACCAGCTGGTGCCGCCGTCAGCCGAGACCCGGTAGGACGTCTCCTCGTCGGTCCCGAGGATGATCCCGGCGCCGGAGGTGGCCACGACCTCCGGAACGTAGCCGGTCGTGGGCAGGTCGACGTGGTCCTCGTCCTCGACGGCTGTAGCGGTCGGGGCAGCGCCCCCCAGCAGTCCGGCGACCAGGGCCAGCGAAACCAAGGCGGCCGCCCGGCTCCGGGCATGGTTCGAGATCTTGGGCGCAGGCGCGCGCCATCCGCGGTGAGTCATCTGGAATCCCCCCATTCCGCTCGCTCCAACACGCGCGGAATAGTGCGGAAGTTACCACCCGGCCTCGGGCCACCACCAGACCCATTCGGGGGGACCGATCGGAGGGGCACCACCTCGGCGCTACCGTTGGCAGGCCAAGGGAGGACGAATGCGGACTCGGATCGCCGCGCTGGGTTGTGCAGCGCTGCTGGCCCTGTGTGGCTGCACGCTGCCCGGCCAGCCGTCGGCCCGGCCCGTCCCGGCCCCTGCCGCGACGGGGGTCCCGGCCACGACGGCGAGCCCTTCAGCTGGATCGCCGACCGGTCCGGGCCCGACCCCGGCGGCCACGACTCCGGGCGCGCCGCAGCCCTCGGGTGAGCTGCCGGTTCTCACCCTCGCCGGCGACGCGATCGGCAACCGGCCCCTCGGCACGACGCCGTTCGTCCGGGTTGAGCCGCTGGTCGAGGCCCGGCTCGGCAAGTCGAAGGCCGGTCGGCCCCGGTTGTGCAGGCTCACCGGAGAGCGCAGCCCGATGTCGGTGGTCGACCACAGCTGGTCGGGCCTCACCCTCCACACGGGACGCCGCGGCTCGGCCGAGCTGGTGATCGGCTGGAGTGTCGACCTGGACAGGGTGCCGGACGGCTTCCGGCTGGCCGGCCGGCTCCCGTGGCGGCCAACCTTCGCAGAGCTGGCGGAGTCGGCCGAGGTCTCCACCCGGGACGGGGTGCGGACCGCCCGGCTGCCGGACCTGGCCATCACCTATTCGGGGCCCGTGGACGCCGCCACGCCGGAGCTGGTCGCCGGCGGGCCCGGGTTCACCTGCAACTAGACGGTCAGGCCTTCAGCACCTTCGTCGTCAGCGCCGAGTACTGCCAGCCGGTGGTGTAGCCGGTGAGGCGCCCGGTCACCTTCACCTTCAGCCGGTAGCCCGCGACGGCTCGGCTCACCTGGTAGGTCTCGCCGGTCTGGTCGAGGAAGTAGGCGGTGCCGCGGGAGGTGACCCGGTACCAGCGATAGGTGAGCCTGACCCCCGGCGGCCCCCAGGCACCCGCGGTGACGGTGAGCACGTCGCCGACCTTCGGCACGGTGTTGTCGATCGTTGGCACCGGTTTGGGACTCAGGGTGCCCTTGGCGACGGTGGAGCTGTACGCCGAGGTCTTCTTCGTCGAGGTCCAGCCCTCGACTGAACCGGTGACGGACACCTTCAGCTTCTTGCCGAGGTCGGCCGCCACCACCTGGTAGGTATCGCCGGTGCCCACCGGGGTCGGGTTCCCGTACCGGTACCACTTGTAGGCGAACTCGAGGCCGGCCGCCGGCGTCCAGTTGCCGGTGGTCACCCGCAGGGTCTGGCCGACCTTCGGGGTGGTGTCGCTGAGCTTGGGCGTCGTCCCGGAGACGGTGCCGAGGATGGTTCGGACTACCTCGATCTGGCCGGTCACCGGCGACTGGCCGTCGACGGCCACCAGTTGGCCGGTGCCGTCGGCAGCGGACTGTTCCAGGTTCCAGCTGTAGGTGCCGGTGGCGACGTCGTCGCCGGCCTCGTCCCGGCCGTCCCAGGAGATGTCGCGCACCGAGCCGTCGGGTGCCTCGTCGACCGGATACGTGCGGACGGCGGTGCCGCCGGCGTCCCGGATGGTCAGGGTTCCGGCGCCCAGGGGCTTGGTGGCATCGAGTTGCAGCGGCCATTCGCGAGCCCGGGTGATCAGGTTGAGGGTCCCGGGTGCGAGCGTGCCCAGAACCCGTGGGGCTGAGCGGCCGACCCCGTGGAGCTCCCGGACCACGAGTTCGGAGTAGGTGTTGTAGGCGAGGCGCCGCGTCCCGTCTGTGGCCACCTCCCACCAGTCCAGGTCCGGGATGACGGCGTCCTCACCCGTTGCCAGGTTCCATACAGCGAGCTGGTCGTCGTAGGCGTTCGCCGGGTCTCCGGACGGCAGCTGGACTGCGACGAAGCCGTCGCCGATGGCGAAGGGGTAGCCGACCCGGTCCCAGGTCTCGCCGGTGCGGTAGTTGACCACAATCGTCGTCGGAACCTGCCCGGGGCCGACCGGAGCCCAGCCGAGGACCAGGTCACCCCAGATCCCCCGGCCGACGAACTTCTGCGGCTCGAGCCTGGCCGGGACCACGATCCGGCTGATCGCCCCGGTGACCACGTCGATCACCTCGTAGCGGTTGAGGCTCGCGCTGGCGAGCCGGAGGGCCAGGGATCCGAACAGTCCGCGGACCTGGCTGTTGTTCATCACCTTGCCGTCGACCCGGGTGACCTGGTCGTAGGCGACGGTTCGGCCGTGGAAGTAGGGCCCGGTCAACGAGGCTGCAGTCGCGCCGTACTTGGGGCGGGTGAGGGTTCGGACGTCATCGCCGCGGTCGCTCAGCCACAGCTTGGCGCCGTCGTCGAGCAGGGTCCGGCCGGCGGAGGCGCCGAGGCCGGTCGCGAGCGGGGTGAGCAGGCTCTCCGGGGCGATCCGGGTGTCTGAGACCTTCCGCTGCCACGCCTGATAGGTGTCCCCGTCCCCGGGACGCTTGTCCAGGCCGGCGAGGCGGTCGGCGGCCAGCCGCAACCCCATCACCTGCGCTGGCCCGGTCGGGTAGTCGAACAGCTTCGAGACCTCGCCGTCGGCTCCCACCTGCCCGATGTACCCGGACGGGCCCTTCCAGACGGCGGCCAGGGGGCGCTCGGAGTCGCCGACGGCGAAGATCCGCACCCGGTCGGCGTCAGGTTCGGTGACGACGACGGGTGCGTCCGGGGCTTCGGCGCCGCCCACCACGAGGTTCGTCTCCGAGCCGGCTCCCCACCGCGGGGTGACCAGTGCCCAGTCGGCGCCGAGCGAGAGGTCGGCGGTCGCCGTCCGCGGGTCGTCGAGACCGGGCACCTCGAACGGCCGGCAGGCCGGGCTCGTCCAGTCGGCCAGCGTCCGGAAGCAGATCGAGAAGGCGTCCTCGGCCGCCGTGACGTACACCACCTGGTCATCACGGAGCTCAGCGGCGACCAGTCCCGGCACCGTTTCCGGCGAGGCAAGTGGGGACGGTTCCCCGTTGAGCGGGAGCAGCTCCAGGGAGCCGTCGGCTGCGAGGTCGTCGGGATCGGTGGCGGTGGTGCTGGCCAGCGCAATGGCTCCGTCGTCGGTGCTGAAGGTGGTCCCGGCCGACTCGGCTCCGGCAGCCGTGGGCTGGGCGAGCCTGCGCACCTCGCCGGTGGCGAGGTCCTGGGCGTAGTAGCCCGCCTCCTCGGGCACAGCGTCGGTGCTGTAGATGGCGGTGGTGGAATCGGTGCTCTCCACCCAGCCGCCGGTCACCTCGTGGGTCGAGGTGGTGCCGGTCTCGAAGTCGTAGACGGTGAGCCCGGTGGTCGCAGCATCGATGACCTCCCAGACCACCTTGCCGTTGCCGGAGTGGGCGATCCTGGCGTTCGCCGGGAAGGTTGCGGCGAGGTCGGCGAAGGTATCGCCGTTGTCGGTGGTCACCTTGTCGGGCACCTCGCCGGCACCGAGAGCCAGCAGCATGGCGGTCCCCGAGGCTGCGACCACCGTCCGCTCGGCCATCGCGCCCGGCAGTGCGACCCGGATGTCGTCGGCGGCAGCGCTGGCCGGCGGCACCGCGAGGGCGAGGCCGGCCACGCCAAGTCCGAGGGCAGCCAGCCAGGCAACGGTTCGCCGGGTCGGGGTCGACCGATGCCGCGGCCAGGCGTGGCTGGTTCGCACCATGACAGCTCCGAATCCCCGATTGCCCCGATGCCGCGCGAAGACGGCTGTTCGGAAGTTACCACCCATGCTGCCAGTGGACGGCGGCAATCCGCCCTAACATGTCGCGAGAACCCCCGGGAGAAGGACGACATGCGACTGGCAGCAACCTCATTGGTGACACTCTCGTTGCTGGTCTTCCCCGGGTGCGCTGCCACCGGAACTCCGCCGCCTTCGGCTGCCACCGTGACGCCCGTCTTCCTGCCACCGACGACGGCCGCACCGTCGGCGACCTCGGGCGTGACCTCCTCAGCTTCCGGGAGCCCGAAGCCCGGCACGTCAGCCACGACCGGGGCCGAGCACAGCAGTCCTGCACTTCAGCTCTCGGAGCGGCGCATCGGGTCGTTGCCGTTGGGGTCGGCCGCCCGCGGCGAGGTCCGCACCCTGCTGGACCGGCAGCTCGGCAAGGGTGTGGCGCGGGCAGGTGAGACCTGCGACGGCGGCTCGCCCGCGATGTCCTGGGGTGCGCTGACCGTCACGTTCACCGGTCGGCTCCAGGTGGCCCAGCACTGGCAGGTCGATACCGAGAAGGGCACCAAGGGCCTGCAGCTACCGCGCGGCACCGAGTGGCGACCGGACCGGGAGGCCCTCACCGACCGCGCCGACGCCGCCGTTGAGACCAGGGACGGAGCCACCGTGGTCACCCTTCCCGAAGGCTTGACCTACGTCATCCCGGACGGCGAACAGCGTGCCCGCTACGTGAGCGCGGGCACGCTGAACTGCGGCTGAGCCTCAGGCCTGGATGGGCAGCGTCGGAGCCGAGGTCATGGACGCCGAGGTGAACCCGGCCCGGATGGCGGTCACCTTCACCGTGATCGCCTTCCCCTGGTCGGCGGCGGCCAGGACGTAGGACTGGCCGGTCTGACCCGTGATCGCGGTTCCGCCGCGGTACCAGACGTAGGTGAAGGAGGTCGGCGTCGGCGCCCACCCGTCGGCGACAGCCGTCAGGGTCTCGGTCACGTGCGCGGTGTTGTCGGTCAGCCCGCCGATGGTCGGCTGCGGCTTGCTGGTGAACCCGCCCCTGACCACAAGGGACGATGCGGCCGAGGTCTTGGCGACCGAGACGTAGCCGTCCTTGGCCCCGGTCACCTTGACCTTGATCGACTTGCCGACATCGGCGGACTGCACCTCGTAGGTCGCATCCGTTGCCCCGGTGATGGCGGTCGTGCCCCGGTACCACTGGTAGGCCGGAGTGATCTCTGCCGGCTTCCAGGCTCCGATGCCGGTGGCTTCGGTGATCTTCAGCGTCTGGCCGACAATCGGGGTGGTGTCGTCCAGCTTCGGGGTGACGGCCACCAGGCCGGCCTCGATCGCAGCGGTCGGTGCCGAGTAGCGCGGGGGGACGGCGACGTAGCCGGAGCGGCTGTAGGTGATCCGGACCTTGATTTGCCTGCCCAGGTCGGAGCTCGTCGTCTTGTACACGCTCGCTGTGGCACCAGAGATGGCGCTGGTGCCCCGGTACCACCGATAGGTGGCCTTGGCGGTGGGCTCGGTGGCACCCGGCACAGCGGTCAGCGGCATGCCCACCTTCACCGAGCCGGTGATGGTGGGATCGGCGACGCTCGTGAACACGGCCTTCGCCACCTTCCCGGTGGTGAGCGCTGAGTACACCGACTTCGTGGTGTAGCCCAACCTGGTGCCGGTCACCTTCAGCTTCAGCTTGTAGCCCACTTCGCTACCGGTCGGGGTGAAGACCGGCTTCTTGGCGTTCGTGATCGCGGACGAGGTGCCACCGGAGCTGACCTTGTACCACTGGTAGCTGAGCGCGACCGGGTCGGGCCCCCAGGTACCGATGGCAGCGGTGACGGCCTCGTCGACGGTCGGGGTGGTGTCGTCGAGGACCGGAACCGGAGCCGGCGTGATCGTGGCCTTGACCACAGTGGCTGTGGTCCTCGAGTACTTCGATGCGTCCAGGTACCCCTTGGCGTTCGCGAACGAGACCTTCGCCTTGATGGTCTTGCCCACGTCACCGGCGGCGACCTGGTAGGTGGCGTCGACAGCCCCAGCGATCGGCGTGGTGTCGCGGTACCACTGGATCTTGACCTCTGCGTCGCTCGGGAGCACCCCCGGATCGACGGTCAGGACGGAATCCGTGGCCGGCTTGAGATTGTTGAGCAGCGGAGTCGCCTGCGGGTAGGCGACCTTGGCGTTGGTGACCGTCACGCGTCCGTTGACGGTCGCGACCCCGTTGATGTCCACCAGGTCGTCGAACCCCAACAGTTGCCATTCGTAGGTACCCGCTGGTGCCGGGGCGCCGGCAATCTTCCCGTCCCATGCGATCCGTAGGGAGCCATCCGCGGAGGCTTCGACCGGCACCTTCACCGAGACACCGCTGATCGCGTCCACGCCCCGCAGCTCGAGCTCGCCACCACCGATCGGCTTGGTGGCATCCACCGATACCTGCCAGGGTGCCGTCTCGCCCGCGAAGGAGTTGAAGCTCGACGTGGCCGAGGTCCACAGCGACCTGGGCCTCGACGTTCCGGCGAACGGGATCTGGTGGACGACGAGCCGGGTGTCCGTCGCGTACAGGATGCGTCCAGCTCCATCCAGTGCCGGGAGGGGCCACTCGACCGAATCACCGAGATCCTGTGACTCCATGGTCGCCGGGTTCAGCAGCTCGAACTTCTCGTAGTCGCGGATGATCAGCGCGACGTTGTCCGACAGACCGACCGCCTGGGCGCCCGCGGACCCGGACCACGGCAACCACGTCTCGTTCAGCCAGTCCCGGATCTTGACCTCGGTGCTGTAGTCGCTGAAGTAGCCGGTGATGGCGAGGTGATCACCCCACATCGTCAGGTCGGCGGAGTCGTAGTCCTGGTTGAGTTCGACTGATCGGAGAAGCTCGGGCTTTCCGGACACCACGTCGTAGATCCGTACCTCCCAGACCCGGACGTCGATCGCTGCGACATGGCTGCCGAAGATTGCCAGTGGGTAGTCGTCAGCTGCGAAGGTGACGGGCTTCGTTCCGGCAAGGACAGTCATCTTGGTCGCCTTCGGCGCCGAGCCGAGGAGGTAGGGCCCGCTGAGTTGCCACAGGTACTTCAGGGCGCTCAGCTTCGCCACCTGCTTGCCCTGGTCGCTGAGCACCAGGCCGGACGTGCTGTTCACGGCCGTCCGCCCGGCCGACACGAACGCGTCGAGGCCCGTGGTCGACAGGACCTTCTCGGTCTCCGGGGCGGTGAGGTCGCGCAGCCAGGCGGTGCCGGTGCCGCGGGCGTCGACTCCCGCCATCCTGGTGGCGGAGAGGGAGAGTTGGTCGGGCTGCACAGGGACGGTCGGCCATTCGGCGAACCGGGTGAGCGCACCGTTCGCCTGCACCTTGGCGAGGTAGCCGGCTTGGTCGGTCGCCGTGTACTTGGTGTAGGCGATCACCAGCGGCCGGTCGAGGTCGTTCACGAGCGTGGGCAGCTTGACCCGAGTAACCGATCCCGAAGCCTTCAGCGCAATCACCTTCGGCGTTGCCGTGGTCCAGTCGGCGATGAAGCCGCCGACGAACACGTCGTCGCCGTACCAGAGGTTGAACCCGGCCCATGACGGGCCTGCCACCAGGGTCCCGTCGCCAAAGGCAGTCCGGTAGTCACCGGTCTTCAAGGTGAGGCATGAGGGCGCCGACCAGGCTTGAGCGCTTTCGAGCGAGCGCTGGCAGAGTCGGAGGTTCGTGCTCGTGGCCAGTACGTAGTACACGTGCTGGCCGGCGATCGTCGCCGCGACCAGTCCCGGCAACGGCTCCGAGGCGTAGCCGGCATCGCCGCCGGTGAGCGAGACCACATCCAGGTATCCGGTACCGGCCCTGCTGGTGAGGGAGCGGCTCACGGCGACTCCCCGGCTGCCGGCGCCCACCAGAAGCCCCAACCGGTTCCGGCTCCGGGATGGGATCGTCAGGTCGACGGCGCCGGTGGGATCACCCACTGGCGCAGCCGCGAACTGGGTCGGTTCCTCCTCCTCGGAGCCGTTCGTGCCGTAGGCCACGTAGTCCTCGCCGACGGCTTCGAGACGGTAGGTGGGGAAGGTCACCGTGCTGGTGATGGACTCGGTGGCCAGGTCGTAGGTGTGGAGGTTCGTGTGGTTGGCGGCCGCCGGCGCCTGGTAGAACACGGTGCCGTTGGCGGTTCTCTCGATGTTCCTCAGGTTCTCGGATGCCTCGTCCCAGCTGCCACCACGATCGGTGGTCACCGTGACCACGTCGGTGTCGTCGTTGGACTCGAAATTCACCAGCGAGTCACCTGTGGCCGCGATCAGGTACGGCGCCACCGGCATCCCCGGCAAGCTCGCCACCAGGTCGTCGACCGGGGCGGCCTCGCTGGGTGGAGTGGAGAGTCCTGTGAAGATCACCGCCAACCCGAGCGCAGCAGCAATCCGGCGGGTCGGCTTGGACCTCATCAACACTCTCCTTGGGGGGTTCCGCGGGCTGCTCGCCTGCGGACAAACTTCTGGGAATCTAGCAGCGGAGCCATTCGCCGGGAGGTGAAACCGAGGAAGCCGCTCAACCTCGTACAACCCGAACCGGCGGCCGGCGCAGGAGTCGCCCCGGGGCCGCCCCGGACCGGCTCCGGGCCGGAACAAATCCGGCATCCGGATAGCAGTCCTGCACCAATTCCCGCGGGAGCGCTGCGATGGCTGGAAAGTGCCGCTGACAACGCCCGGTAGCTGCTAGCGTCGGAGGCGACTCGCACCCGCATCGAACTCATTGAGGAGCCATCGTGAGCCAGACCCCCGTCAAGGTAGCTGTCACCGGCGCTGCCGGCCAGATCTGCTACAGCCTGCTGTTCCGCATCGCCAGTGGCGCCCTGCTCGGCCCGGATCAACCCGTTGAGCTGCGCCTGCTGGAGATCACCCCGGCCCTGAAGGCCCTGGAAGGCGTCGTCATGGAGCTGGACGACTGCGCCTTCCCGCTGCTGAGCAAGGTCGAGATCGGCGACGACGCCAAGAAGGTCTTCGACGGAGTGAACCTGGCCATGCTGGTCGGCGCCCGCCCGCGGACCGCTGGCATGGAGCGCGGCGACCTGCTCAGCGCCAACGGCGCGATCTTCACCGCACAGGGCAAGGCTCTCAACGATGTGGCCGCGGACGACATCAAGGTGCTGATCACCGGCAACCCGGCCAACACCAATGCGCTGATCGCGATGACCAACGCTCCCGACATCCCCAAGGAGCGGTTCAACGCGCTCACCCGCCTCGACCACAACCGCGCCATCTCCCAGCTCGCGGCCAAGCTCGGCGTCGCGGTCACCGAGATCAAGCACATGACCATCTGGGGCAACCACTCCGCCACCCAGTACCCCGACATCTTCC
>CAYQXH010000019.1:0-26087 GCA_964421325.1 uncultured Propionibacteriaceae bacterium | reverse complement strand
GGCCCAGCTGCCGCCGCTGCGCGCGTCCCAGTGGTCGAT
This sequence comes from uncultured Propionibacteriaceae bacterium, assembly GCA_964421325.1. GTDB lineage: Bacteria > Actinomycetota > Actinomycetes > Propionibacteriales > Propionibacteriaceae > Propionicimonas. The sequence goes on along the minus strand of CAYQXH010000019.1, from coordinate 26,048 downwards.
GCGGGTGGAGATGTCGTTGGGTCCGACCCATCTGGAGTAGAGCTCGGGGTCGACGTGCGCCCGCAGCAGCTGGGCGGGTGTGGCCGCGAAGTCCCTGGTGATGCGGATCAGCGGGACTACCGGGTCGGCCTCGATCCGGGCCGAGTGGAAGGTGACGGTCATCGTTGGCTCCCTGACGGTGGTTGGGTTCTGGGTGGCCTGGCGAAGACTGGCGTCTCCGGGTAGGCCTCGTCTGCTGCCAGTTCGGCGAGCACGGCGTCGAGGCGCTGGTAGCGGGCCTCGGCGCGGCGGCGGTACTGCTCCAGCCAGTCGGTCACCGGGGCCAGCACCTCGGCCTCGAGATGGACGGGGCGGCGGTGCGCGTCCCGGCCCCTGGTGACTAGCCCGGCGCGCTCCAGCACGGAAAGGTGCTTGGCCACGGCCTGCAGGCTCATCGGGTACGGCGCGGCCAGGTCGACGACGCTGGCGTCCCCCTCGGCGAGCCGCGCGACCAGGTCGCGACGGGTCGGGTCGGCGAGGGCGGCGAAGGTGAGCGAGAGCTGGTCAGTGGGCATCTTCATCCTTGTCAACCGATTGGTTGACGACGACTCTACCCACCACCCGAGCCTTGGTCAACCATTTGGTTGACAAAAGGGACGGGTTGTCCCGGCGAGCGGCCGGCTCCTACTTCTCGGCGAGCAGCTCGGTGAAGTCGACGACCTCGAAGTCGTCCCCGCCCTTTCCCGGAGCGGCGCCACGGACGAGTTGGGCGAACGCCTCGGCAGCCCGGCGGACCCGCCGGTCGAGCTTGCCGCCGGCTGTGCCCCAGTCCTTGGTGGCCGCGAACACCGGGTGCGTCGCCACCGGAGCCTTCAGGTAGTAGAACAACGGGAGCATGGCGTGCTCGATCACCAGGGAGTGCCGGGCGGTGCCCCCCGTCGCGCCGAGGAGTACCGGGCGGCCCGTCATCGCGCCCTCGTCAAGGGCGTCGAAGAACAGCTTGAACAACCCGGAGTAGGAACCGTTGAAGACCGGGGTGACGGCGATCACGCCGTCGGCCGCGCAGACCGCGTCGAACGCTGCCCGCAGAGCCTGGCCCGGCAGCCGGGTGGCGAGGTGATTGGCGAGTTCCACGGCAAGGGTGCGCAGTTCGGTGTGGTCAACCTCGGCCGGGATCCCCAGCTCGAGCAGGGCGGCCACGCTGGCGTCGGCCAGCCGTTCGCCGAGCAGCCGGCTCGAGGACGGGTTGCCCGTGCCGGCCGTCAGAACCACCAGCTTCATCATCGCTGGCTCGGTTCCGGTGAGCGGCCGGTCACAGTGTCAAGGACCAACCGCGAGGGCTGCGCCTGCCGGAGCCCGTCGGGCCCAGGGGCTTCCTCGAGCCCGGAGCGCAGCTTCGCTGCCAGCAGGGAGGCGTGCGTCGGGGCGTCCGGGATGTGCGCCGGGCGGCCCTCGGCGTACCCGGCGCGCAGGTCTGGCAGGATCTCGCCGAGCAGGTCGAGCTGCTCCAACACGGTCTTCAGCGGCAGCCCGGCGTGGTCGAGCAGGAAGAGCTGCCGCTGGTAGTGGCCGACCTCGCCGGTGAAGGAGAGGGTGCGTTCCAGGACCTGCTGCGGTGAGCCGACGGTGAGCGGGGTCTCAGCCATGAACTCCTCCAGGCTCGGCCCGTACCCGTAGACCGGGGCGACGTCGAAGTAGGGGCGGAACTCGTTGATCGCGTCCTGGCTGTTGCGGCGCATGAAGAACTGCCCGCCGAGGCCGACGATCGCCGTGTCCGCCGGGCCGTGGCCGTGGTGCTCGAAGCGGCGGCGGTAGAGGTTCACCATGCGCTTGGTGTGGCCGAGGTTCCAGAAGATGTTGTTGTGGAAGAAGCCGTCGCCGTAGTAGGCGGCCTGCTCTGCGATCTCCGGGCTGCGGATGGAGCCGTGCCAGACGAACGGCGGCACGTCGTCCAGGGGGCGCGGGGCGAGGGTGAAGCCCTGCAGCGGGGTGCGGAACTTGCCCTCCCAGTCCACGACCTCCTCGCGCCAGAGCCGGCGGAGCAGGGCGTAGTTCTCGACGGCGAGCGGGATCCCGTCCCGGATGTCCCGACCGAACCAGGGGTAGACCGGGCCGGTGTTGCCGCGACCCATCATCAGGTCGACCCGGCCCTCAGAGACGTGCTGGAGCACCGAGTAGTCCTCGGCGATCTTCACCGGGTCGTTGGTGGTGATCAGCGTCGTGGCCGTGGACAGGATCAGCTTCGAGGTCTGGGCGGCGATGAAGCCCAGCAGGGTGGTCGGGGAGCTCGGGTGGAATGGCGGGTTGTGGTGCTCGCCGAGCGCGAAGACGTCCAGGCCGATCTCCTCCGCCTTCCTGGCGATCTCGACCGCCGCCAGGATCCGTTCGTGCTCGGTGGGAACGCGACCGGTCGTCGGGTCGGGAGTGATGTCGCCGACGGTGAAGATGCCAAGCTGCATTGTCTGCTCCAGATTGTTGTACTTTCAACTACCTCTCAAACACCTGCCTGCCTCAGGCTATTCCGGGGTCGGGCGGTAGGGCAGCGGCCCGGGGGACCAATCTCGCCGCCGCGCTGCCGCGGCGTGCGCCCGGCATCGGCCAGAATGGACCCATGACCCCACTCGCCGTCCCCTGGACCTGGCCCGACACCCCCATCGCCATCGCCGTGGTGGTCATCGTCGCCCTGGTCGGCCGCTGGCTGATCGTGCGCGCCATCAAGTTCGGCACCCAGGCAGCCATCCATCGCGCCGAGCAGCAGCGCAAGCATCCCGAGTCGAGGGCCCAGCGGATCCTGGCGATGGCGACCGGGGCCGACAACGAGCGCTACGAGCAGCGGATCTCCACGGTGTCCGCGCTGCTGCGGAACCTCACCTCGATCGTGGTCGGGGTCATCCTCGTGCTCACGCTGATGGCCGTCTTCGAGATTCCGCTCGGGCCGCTGCTCGCCTCGGCAGGCGTCGGTGGCATCGCCCTCGCCTTCGGAGCCCAGAGCCTGGTGAAGGACTTCCTCTCCGGGATCTTCATGATCATGGAGGACCAGTACGGGGTCGGCGACCTGATCGACACCGGCGAGGTCCGCGGGACGGTCGAGGACGTCGGGTTGCGCGTCACCAAGGTCAGGGACGCCACCGGCACCGTCTGGTACGTCCGCAACGGGGAGATCCTGAAGCTCGGCAACCAGAGCCAGGGCTGGTCGACGGCGATCATCGACGTCCCGGTGGCCTACGACGAGGACGCCGGCAAGGTGATCGCCATCCTGGAGGAGGTGGCGGCGGCCATCGACGCCGACCCGGCCTACGCCGACGTGTTGCTGGAGAAGCCGGCCGTGGCCGGCGTGAACGCTGTGACGGCCAACACGATGAGCATCCGGATGATGGCGAAGACCGCCCCCAACCAGCACTGGGGGCTGCAGCGGACGCTGCTGGAGCGCAGCCTCACTGCACTCGCCAAGGCCGGCGTGCGCAGCCCGTCCCCGATGGGCATCCTGCCCACCTGACCCGGGTCGAGGATTCCCGCCGAGCTGGCCGGAACCGCTGCGGAGCTGTGCCGTGCTGACTACCGTATTCAGTAGGAGCAGCACCGACGGCACCAGGTGGTGGACGCGATGATCACTGTTGAACTCGAAGACCTGCGATCGGGCCGGGAGCAGGTGATCGGCTTCCCCGGCGTGCTGGCAACCGTCCGGCTCACCGAGATCGCGAGGGCGGCAGCACGCGACTCCGGCGCGTGGACGTCGATCGCCACCATGGTCGAGTCCGAGCTTGCCGAGGAGATCACCCACATAGTCACCCGGACCGCCCGGCGGACCGGACAGCAGCCGCCGTTCACCCTCGACTGTGCTGCCCTGCCGGCCATCCTCGACGACACCGTTGCGGTCACCCGGATCGAGGTCGGCAGCGGCGGCCGTGAACTCCGGGCCGAACCCGCCTAGCCGGGTCGATCGGAGGCTAGTTCGGGGCCGGTGCCGTCGCGAGTGCGCGGGTGGAGCCGGCACTGGCAACGATCACGCAGCCCATCGCCACCAGCTCCACCCAGCCGAGCTGTTCGCCGAGGAGGAGCAGGCCGGCCAGGGCTGCTGCTGCCGGTTCGAGGCTCATCAGGATGCCGAACACCGATGCCGGGATCCGGCGGCGGGCGATCATCTCCAGCCCGTACGGGATGACCGAGCTCAGCACGCCGACAGCTACGGCCAGCAGCGCGACCCGTGGCTGCCAGAGGGCGGTCCCGCCGGCCAGCAGCCCGGGGACCAGGAACACCAGCGCGCCGACGAGGCTGCCGACGGTCACCCCGGTCACACCCTCCCAGGCGGCGCCCGTCGGTCCGGAGAGCAGGATGTAGCCGGCCCAGGCTGCGCCCGCCAGCAGGGCGAACCCGACCCCGATCCAGTCGACGGTGGTCGGGAAGACCCCGAGCAGCGCCACGCCGACGGCCGCGAGCCCGACCCAGAGCAGGTCCCGGACGCGTCGCGACCCGAACAGCGCAATGCCGAGCGGGCCGAGGAACTCGATGGTGACGGCGAGCCCGATCGGGATCCGGGCGAACGACTGGTAGATCGCCCAGTTCATCGTCGCCAGCGCGATGCCGTAGCCGATCACCACCCGCCACTCCGGCCACGTCCGCCCGCGCAGCCGCGGCCGGGCGACCACCCAGAAGATGAGGGCCGCCACCGCCATCCGCAGCCAGGCCACCGCGGTGGGGTCGGCGAGGTCGAACAGCGACTTGGCGAAGGCGGCCCCGACCTGCACTGTGACGATCGACGCGAGCACGAGCCAGACCGGACTCAACCAGGCGGGCAGCTGCTTCATGCCAGGGCTGCGCGGCGGTCGTACTCGGGGCAGCTGGTCAGGTGGTCGTTGACCAGGCCGACGGCCTGGGCGAAGGCGTAGACGATCGTCGGCCCGCAGAACCGGAAACCGGCCTGCTTCAGCCGCTTGGCGAGGGCGTCCCCCTCCGGAGTGGTTGCCGGGATCTGGCCGAGCTCGCTGAACGCGTGTTGCTGCGGGGCGCCGGGGAAGGCGCTCCAGATGAAGTCGGTGAAGCCGTCACCCGCCTCGATCCGCTGCCACGCCCGGGCGTTGGTGATGGCTGCTTCGATCTTGCCCCGGTGCCGCACGATCCCCGCGTCGGCGAGGAGCCTGGTGACGTCGGCCTCGCCCCACCCGGCGATCACGTCCGGGTCGAAGCCGGCGAAGGCTGCCCGGAAGTTCTCCCGCTTGCGCAGGATCGTGTACCAGGACAGGCCGGCCTGGAAGCCGTCCAGGACGAGCTTCTCGTAGAGCGCCCGGGAGTCACGCTCGGGCACCCCCCACTCCTCGTCGTGGTAGGCGACGTACAGCGGGTCAGTACCGCTCCAGCCGCAACGTTCACCCATCCCGCCTCCCCTCGCCCGCTCATGCTAGTACCGGTGTCGGACGCGCCCCGGCGGCGACCGCGACACAAAAGGGGACAGTCCCCTTTTGTGCTGGAGTCCCGCACGAAAGGGGACTGTCCCCTTTTGTGCGGGCTGGTGGAGGACGATTCCGGCTCTGGCCCGAAAACCCGCTGGCGGGGCGTCGGCTTCCCCTAAGGTCGGGACGTGAACACAGAGACTCCCTGGACCAGGCACTACCAGCCGGGGGTCCCGGACGAGATCGACCTGCCGACGGAGTCCCTGGTCGCGCTGTACGAGCGCTCGGTCGCTGAGGCCGGCAGCTCGGTTGCCACCGAGTTCTTCGGCCGGACGACCACCTACGCCGAGCTCGGTGACCAGATCGCCCGGGCTGCCGAAGGGCTTCGCCGGCTCGGGGTGCAGGCCGGTGACCGGGTGGCCATAGTGCTGCCGAACTGCCCCCAGCACGTGGTCGCCTTCTACGCGGTGCTCCGACTCGGCGCCGTTGTGGTCGAGCACAACCCGCTCTACACCGAGCGGGAACTGCGCCACATGTTCGAGGACCACGCCGCCCGGGTCGCGATCTGCTGGGACGTCGCCGTGGCCAAGCTCCGCGCCCTCCCCGACGACATCGCCCTCGAGCGCATCATCTCCGTCAACCTGTTGAAGGCCTTCCCTGCCCTGAAACGGCTCGCGCTGCAACTGCCGGTGCCCAGGCTGCGGGCCACCAGGGACAAGCTCACCCAGCCGGCGCCGGGAACCATCAGCTGGGAGCAGTTCCTCGCCGCGCCACCGATCGCCCCGGGCCACCCGCGCCCGGGGGTGCACGACCTGGCGGTCATCCAGTACACGTCCGGAACCACCGGGGTGCCGAAGGGCGCGATGCTCAGCCACTTCAACCTGTTCAGCAACGCCCGCCAGGGCGAGGCCTGGATGCACGGAGCGCAGTACCGCAAGGAGGTCTTCTACGCGATCCTGCCGATGTTCCACGCCTTCGGCATGACCCTGTTCCTCACCTACGGCATCCTCAAGCAGGCGCGGCTGGTGATCTTCCCCTCCTTCGACGTCGACCTCGTGCTGGACGCGGCCAAGAAGTCGCCGCCGACCGTCTACTGCGCCGTGCCCCCGATCTACCAGGCGACGGCCAACCGGGCCAAGGAGCGCGGCGTCAGCCTGCGCTCGGCCAAGTACTGCATCTCCGGAGCCATGAACCTGCCGGACGCGGTCGTGGAGCTCTGGGAGAGCGTCTCCGGCGGCCTGCTCGTGGAGGGCTACGGCATGACCGAGGCCTCACCGGTCTGCCTCGGCAACCCGTTCCACCCCAGCCGGCGGCCCGGCACCATCGGGGTTCCGTTCCCGAGTACCCACATGCGGGTGGTCGATCCCGCGGATCCCGAACGGGAGGTCGGCAGCGGCGAGCGGGGCGAGCTGCTGATCAAGGGACCGCAGGTCTTCTCCGGCTACTGGAACAACTCCGAGGAAACCGAGAAGGCCCTGCTGCCGGGCGGCTGGCTGCGCACCGGCGACCTGGTCACGGTCGACACCGACGGGTTCACCACCATCGTCGACCGGGTCAAGGAACTGATCATCACCGGCGGCTTCAACGTCTCCCCCTCGGAGGTGGAGGGCGTGCTGCGCGGGCATCCGGACATCACCGACGCCGCAGTGATCGGGATACCGGCGCCGTCCGGTGGCGAGAGCGTCGCAGCTGTGGTCACGCTCCGGCAGGGAGCGCGGCTGGACGAGACTGCCCTGCGCGACTACAGCCGCGAACGGCTCGCCGGCTACAAGGTGCCCCGCCAGATCGTGTCGCTGAACGACCTGCCCCGCTCGATGCTCGGCAAGGTGCTGCGAAAGGAAGTCCGGGAGAAGTTCCTCGCCGACCACGGCTGAGCCGGGGAGACCCCCGGGCCAGGCGGGACCTCGGGCTCAGCGGGCCCCGTCCGGCACCTCCAGGACGTCGTTGGGGTCCGCGCTGCGGTGCCAGGGCCAGTCCCAACCGTTGTCCCGCAGCACGTAGAGCGCGGCTCCCAGAACGGCAAGGCCACAGGCAACCGCACCCATGGCGATCGTCCAGCGCGGTCCCCACGCGTCGCCGATCCAGCCGATCACCGGCGCACCGATGGGGGTGCCGCCGAGGAAGATCGCCATGTAGAGGGCCATCACCCGGCCTCGCATCACCGGGTCGACAGCCATCTGGACGGAGGTGTTCGCTGCCGTCATCACCGTGAGGGCGAACAGGCCGGTGGGCAGCAGGATGAGGACGTACACGTAGTAGTTTCCGGCGACGGTCAGCAGCGCCATGCACAGGGCGAACCCGGCCAGCGCAGCCAGGATCAGCCGGAGCCGGATCTGGGTGCGGCGGGCGGCCAGCAGTCCGGCGCTCAGCGAGCCGATCGCAAGGATCGAGCCCATCAACCCGAACTGTTCCGGCCCGACCTTGAACACTGCCGTGGCCATCAGCGAGTTAGTGAGCTGGAAGTTCAGGCCGAAGGTGCCGAGCACGAAGACGAGGAACATCACGATCAGGATGTCCGGCCGGTTGCGCACATACCTGATGCCCTCCCGGATCGACCCCCGCCTCGCCGAGACCGGCGCCGGCGTGAGCTGGCTGGAATCCATCACGGCGAGGGCCACCAGCACAGCGAGGAAGCTGAGCGCGTTCAACAGCAGGGCCGGTCCGACCCCCCACCAGGCGATGGTCAGGCCGGCGACGGCCGGGCCGATCAGCCGTGCGGTGTGGAAGGACGTGGTGTTCAGGCCGACCGAGTTGGCGATCAGGTGCTGGGGCACCATCTCGGGAGCGAAGGCCTGCCGCGCCGGGCCGTCGAAGGCGGCAGCGACGCCCTGCAGGGTCGCCAGCAGGTAGACCTGCCACAGCGTGACCCACCCCCCAAGGACGAGGACGGCGAGGACGGCGCCGGTGACGGCGAGACCGGCCTGGGTCGCGATCAGGACCTTGCGCTTGGGGAAGCGGTCGGCCATCGAGCCGGCCCAGGGGGCGAGCAGGGCCGTCGGCAGGAACTGCAGGCCGGTGACGATCCCGAGGGCGACGGCGGAGTTGTTGGTGAGCACGGTGAGCACCAGCCAGTCCTGGGCGACGCGAGCCATCCAGGTGCCGATGTTGGAGACGAAGCCGCCGGTCCAGAAGAGCCGGTAGTTGCGGATGCCCATCGAGGAGAACATCGGCACCCGCTCCATGGTCACAGCGCTCACCGCCCGACCACCCGGTTCAGTACGGCTGTGGCGTCCTTCAGCAAGGCGATTTCCTCTCCGGAGAGCCCCTGGAGCTGACGGAACATCCAGTCATCGCGGGCGCGGGCGGTGCGATCGAGCACCGCCTCGCCGTCGGCGGTCAGCGTGAGCACCTTGGAGCGCCCGTCGCTGGGATGGTCGTCGCGGGAAACCAGCCCGCGCTCCACCAGGCAGTTGATGGTCTTGGTCATGCTCGGGGCGCTGATCCGTTCGATCTCGGCCAGTTCACCCGGGGTCAGCGGGCCGTGGCGAAGGTTCGCCAGCGCGCTCACCAGGTGCGGGGCCAGCTCCGAGCTGGACTCGAAGCGGACGCGCCGACTGATCCGCTGGCAAGCGATCCGCAGGTCGCTGGCGAGGTCGGGCAGGGCATCCGTTGTCATGATGCTTAGCCTAACTCATTAGCCGAGCTAACTATTCCGGTCCCAGGCTCCGACCCGGAAAAGGGTGTGGCCGAGGCGAGGCCCGGGGCCGGGAGGACGCCGGGGGCCAACGGTTGGAGCGGGCGGGCCCAGGCGGGAGGGCGGGTCAGCGGGGCCGGACGGCCGGAGGGACAGAGCCGGCGACGACGGCTAGAGCGAGCGGGCCCAGGCGAGCAGGCGGGGGTCGGCGAGGCTCGACACCACCAGGTCGGCGGGGAAGCCCTCAGGTGAGAGGGTCGGCACCCCCACGACCAGCATTCCGGCGGCCCGGGCTGCGGCGACGCCGGTCTCGGTGTCCTCGAAGGCGATGCTGGCTGCCGGGTCGGCGCCGAGCAGCCGGCAGGCGGCGAGGTAGAGGTCGGCGGCCGGCTTCGGGACAGCCACCTCATCGGCGGCGATCACAGCGCCGAAGGCTCCGGTCAGGCCCGCCCGCCGCAGTGCGATGTCAAGGACGACCCGTGGCGAGTTGCTGGCCACCCCGATCGGGGTCCGTCCCGACAGCAGGCGCACCAGCTCGACTGCGCCGGGCATCGGTTCGGCCTGGCCGGCGATGACTTCGCCGACCGAGTCCATCACCTCGGCCCGGATCCGCTCCTCGTTGCCGGTCTCGCCGAAGATCCCGGCCATCAGCTCAACCGTCGCCGGAACGCTCTTGCCGATGAACAGCGCCTTCTCCGCCGGCCCGTAGCCGAGGCCACGGGCTGCGAAGACCGCCGACTCGGCCACCGTCCAGCACGGCTCGGTGTCCACCAGCAGGCCGTCGCAGTCGAAGACGACGCCGGCCGGGCGCAGCGCGGCAAGGTTGTGCCAGCGGGCCTCGTCGAGCTCGGGCTTCATCAGTTCGGCCACCATGGTCAGCCATCCCCTTCTTGCCGCTGCGCCCACCACTGGCGGAGCTCGGCCGTGGCCTGCTCCTCGCCCAGCGGGCCGTCGTCGATGCGGCGCTCGAGCAGGAAGCGGTACGCCTCGCCGACCACCGGGCCGGGTCCGACCCCGAGCAGCTCCATGATCTGCTTCCCGTCCAGGTCGGGACGCATCGCGTTGAGCTCCTCGGCCGCCATCAGCTCATCGATCCGCCACTCCAGCTCCTCGTAGGTCTGGCGAAGCCGGGTCGCCTTCCGCTGGTTGCGGGTCGTGCAGTCCGAGCGGGTGAGGATGTGCAGCCGCTCCAGCTGGTCGCCGGCATCGCGGACGTAGCGGCGCACAGCGGAATCCGTCCACTGCCCCTCGCCGTAGCCGTGGAACCGCAGGTGCAATTCGACCAGCTTCGATACCGCCTTGATCTCCTCGGTGGAGAAGTGCAGTACCTGCAGGCGCTTGCGGGCCAGCTTCGCGCCGACCGCGTCGTGGTGGTGGAAGGAGACCTTGCCGTCCGGCTCGAAGTGCCGGGTCCGCGGCTTGCCGATGTCGTGCAGCAACGCTGCCATCCGGTTGACGATGTCGGGCGAGTGCCCCCGCTGCCGCTCCAGTTCGATCGCCTGCTCGAGCACGGTGAGGGTGTGCTCGTAGACGTCCTTGTGCCGGTTGTGCTCGTCCCGCTCCATCCGCAGCGCCGGCAGCTCGGGCAGCACGATGTCGGCCAGCCCGGTCTCCACCAGCAGGTTGAGGCCGGGACGGGGATTGTCGGTGAGCAGCAGCTTCACCAGCTCGTCGCGGATGCGCTCGGCGGAGACGATGCTGATCCGCGAAGCCATGGACGTCATGGCCGCCACCACGTCGGCGTCCGGCCGGAACCCCAGCTGCGAGGTGAACCGTGCGGCGCGCAGCATCCGCAGCGGGTCGTCGGAGAACGAGAGCTCGGCTGCAGCCGGCGTCCGGAGCACCCCGGTGATCAGGTCACCGAGCCCGCCGAACGGGTCGAGCAGCTCGCCGTCAACGGTGTTCATGGCCATGGAGTTGACGGTGAAGTCGCGCCGCACCAGGTCGCCGCCGAGGTGGTCGCCGAACTGGACCTCCGGCTTGCGGGTGTGGTCGACGTAGCTGTCGGCCCGGAAGGTGGTGATCTCCACCAGCCACTCGGTGCCGTCCTCCTCATGGATCCTGGAAGCGATGGTGCCGAACTCCCGACCAACGTCCCAGACCGCCCTGGTCACCTTGCGCACCAGCTCCTCGATCTCGTCCGGGCGGGCCGAGGTGGTGTAGTCGAGGTCGTTGCCGAGCCTGCCCAGCAGGGCGTCGCGCACCGAACCGCCGACCAGGTAGAGCTCGTGGCCGGCTTTCGCGAACAGGCGCGCGAGGCGGCGCACCTTGGGGCCGGCGGACAGCACGTCGGCCAGGGCGACTCGTTGCTCTTCGGTCAGGCTGGGCACAACCGGGTACTTTACCGGCCGGCGGCTCCGGCCGGGCGCTGCCGGTCCCACGGCACCCGCCCCCGTACGATGGGCAGGTGATCGGCACCGGCAGCAGCAAGGGGCGTGCCCTGGCACTCCTGCTGGCCTGGGGAGCTGCCGTGGTCGGGCTCGGCGCGCTGAACCCGGTGGTGGCGCGGGCCGCCACGCCGCAGGTGACCTTCACGATGACCTCGATCTCGATGTCCGGCACCAGGCCGGACGACCAGGTGACCCTCCAGGGCACAGTGACGAACACCGGTGACATCCCGGCCTTCGGCGTCCAGGTGCTGCTGTGGGGTTCCCGCGACCCGATCCGTGACCTGGCCACGCTTCGCCAGGCCGGCATCAACGCCACCGGTTGGGGGGTCCGGCTACCGATCAACAGCGACCACTACGCCGTGATCACCACCTCAGCGGTCGCCTTCGCCCCGGGCGCCTCCCACCAGGTCGAGCTGCGGGCGACCCTGGCCGAGCTGGGCGTCGACACCAGGGGTGCCGCCTACGCCTTCGGGGCCGACGTGATCGCCTCGACGGACAACGTCGGCACCTACGTCACGGCCGGCCAGTTGCGGACCTTCATCGCCGTCCCGGGCAAGCGGACGGTCCCCATCACCTCGGTCGTCCTGCTGGCGGCCAACCCCACCAAGCTGGTGGACAACCTGTTCCGCAACGACGACCTGACCGCGGAGCTCAGCGGCCGGCTGGAGAACCTGCTCACGGCGGCCGGCCGGCCCGGGATGAGCTGGCTGATCGACCCGGCCCTGCTCGACGAGGTCCGCGACATGTCGGACGGCTACCAGGTGCAGGACGGCGCCAAGAGCCTGCCCGGTACCGGCCAGCAGGTCGCTGCCGCGTGGCTGGCCAGGTTCGACAAGCTCGACCGGCAGGCCGGCGGGCGGACCATGTTCGCAAGCCCCGACATCAACGCCGCGCGGCTGGACGACGACCAGGAACTGGTCCAGCGGGCAGCGCTGGCAACCGACGAGGTTCCGCGGGTGGCGGACCTGCCGCTGGTGGTCGTGCCGGCCGGCCACATCCTCCCGGCCGCGACGTACGACTACCTGGCCGACTCCGGCGCCGAGGCGATCATCGCCACCAACACCGCCGCGGCCGGCGCCCTGCAGTCAGCGACGGCGGAGCCACGGGTCCTCGCCACCTCCGCAGAAGTCCCCGGCCCGGCCGAGACCCCGGGGGTCGAGCGGCGCCAACTGGCCCTGGCCGCTGCCGCGATCGCGGGCGGGAAGGGCCAGCTGCGACTGCTCACCAGCCTCTCCGACGTCGCAGAGGACGAGGCCACCACCACGAGCTGGATGAGTCGCCGCGACCTCGGCGAGTTGCTGGCGAGCAAGCCGAGCGTCGTCCGCACCGTCCTGACCGCCGAGAAGGCGCCCGGGCTGAGCGAGCGGCAGTTCGCCATGGTCGACCGGCTCACCGACGAGTTCGACGCCTACGGCGACCTGGTCCCGGACTCGGCACTGATCGGCCAGGCGGACGCTGCGATCACCCGGGGCACGGCGTCGGCCTGGATCCGGGACACCACCGGTTTCGACGACTACACCGACGGCCTCTCCCGGCTGATCGGTGGCTCGACCGTCGGCCGTGCCGTCGTGCTGGACGCGAGCCCCCGGTTCCTGATGTCATCCCGGACGAACCAGTTCCCGGTCACTGTGACCAACAACCTGACCGAGCGGATCCGGGTGCAGGTGGTGGTGCGGACCGACAACCCGCAGCGGCTGACTGTGCCGCCGTCGGAGGTGGTGACGGTCGACCCCGGCCAGAGCATGACGGTCAACATCCGGCCGGAGGCCACAGCCAACGGCCTGGTGATCGCGCGGGCGCACGTGGCCACCGCTGACGGCCACCGGGTCACCCCGGACACCTCGATCACGGTGGAGATCACCGACCTGGGCGTGGTGGCCTGGATCATCGTCACGGTGTCCGGGCTGGTGCTGGTGGCAGCGACGGTCTTCCGGATCCGTCAGGTCCGGCGGCGCGCCGCCGCAACCGGCACCCTTGGGCTCCCGCATGACTGAGCAGACGAACAGCGGGCGCCGCCTGATCAGCGCCACCGCGGTCATGGCCTCCGGCACGATGGTCTCCCGCATCCTCGGGCTCGTCCGGACGGCGCTGCTGGCCTTCGTCCTCGGCAACGGCACCCGCCAGGTCGAGGCCTTCAACTTCGCCAACACCCTGCCGACCTCGCTGTACCTCCTGCTGGCCGGCGGCACGCTCAACAACGTCCTCGTGCCGCAGATCGTGCGGGCGGTCACCCACGACAAGGACGGCGGCAAGGCCTTCATCGACCGGATCATCACCGGCTTCCTGATCCTGCTGGGCGCGCTCACGGTCATCGTCACCGTCGCCACCCCGCTGCTGGTGACCATCTACATCTCGCCGCTGTGGCGCACCCCCGCGATGGCCGAGCACTGGCAGTCGATGCTGCTCATGAGCTACATCTGCATGCCGCAGCTGTTCTTCTACGGGGTGTTCTTCCTGCTCGGGCAGGTCCTGAACGCCAGGGAGAAGTTCGGCCCCATGATGTGGGCCCCGCTCACCAACAACCTGGTCTCGATCGTCGTCTTCGGGGTCTACCTGTGGATCTGGGGCAACCAGAGCGCGCTCACCGGTGAGCCGTTCACCGAGGCCCAGGCCTGGCTGCTGGCCCTCGGCTCCACCATCGGCATCATCGTCCAGACCGTCGTCCTGCTGCCCTTCCTGAAGCGGGCCGGCGTCAGCTACCGTCCGCGCTTCGACCTGAAGGGGACGGGACTCGGTCGCACCTTCCACGTCGCGAAGTGGATGGTCGGCTACGTCGCCCTCACCTCGCTGGCCCAGATCGTCGTCACCCGGCTCGCCTCCGCAGCGGCTCCCAGCGCCGGTGGCGCGGGCACCGGCGCCGGCTGGACGGTCTACCAGAACGCCTACCTGATCTGGATCCTGCCGCACTCGCTGCTCACCGTTTCGCTGGCCACGGCGATGCTGCCGTCGGCCTCCCGCTTCGCCGTGGCCGGCGACCGCGCCGGGGTGGCTGCGGAGACGTCCCGGGCGCTGCGGCTGGCAACCACCTTCCTCGTGCCGGCCGCCGTCGGCCTCGCCGTGCTCGCCGACCCGATCACCCGGCTGATCTTCGGCAACGGCAGCGGCGCCGACGACTACATCTTCATCGCCTGGGCCCTGATCGCCTTCGCCGTCGGCCTGATCCCGTTCACCGTCCAGTACCTGTACCTGCGTGCCTACTACGCGATGGACAACACCCGGACGCCGTTCCTGCTGCAGATCTGGATCAGCCTCGCCAACGCCGTGCTGGCGGTGGCGCTCGTGCTGCCCTGGGACAGCCCCGGCACCATCGCTGCCCGGCTGGCACTGGCGTACTCGGCCTCCTACTTCATCGGCGCCTTCATCACCCACCGGTCCCTGCGCAAGCGCCTGCCGGAGCTCCCGACCGGCGAGACCATGCAGCACCTGGCCCGGCTGCTCGCCGCCTCCGTCCCGGCCGGGGCCCTGGCCTGGGTGATCACCTGGTGGTTCGAGCGCTACCCCAACTTCGGGTTGCGCGCGGTCGGGCTGGCGCTCGCCGGGGTCCTTGCCGTGCTGACGTTCTTCTTCACCGCCAAGCGGCTGGGCATCCCCGAGACCACCTCCCTGCTCGAGGTCCTGCGCCGCCCGCGACGCGCGGGCACCGAAGCCGTCGAAGGGTTCGTCGACACCGGTGACAAGGAGGACGACCCACCGGCGGACGAGCTGAACACCGATCCGGACGGCACCGGTGTCTTCGTCCCGGTGCCCGTGCCCGGCGCACCCCCGGCCGAGGTGCTCGACTTCCCCGACCCGCCACTGGCCGGTACCCCGGAGGCCACCTCCACGGCCGGACGGATCCTGGGCAGCCGCTACCGGCTCGACGAGCAGCTGGCCGTCCGCGACCGGACGCAGACCTGGCGGGCCCACGACCTGACCCTGGGCCGCGCCGTGCTGGTGCACCTGCTGGCCGAGGGGGACTCCAGGACGCCCGAAGTGGTGCGGCTGGCCCGGGAGGCCGCGCTGGCCACCGACTCGAGGTTCCTGCGGGTGCTGGACGTCGTGGACACCGAGCCGGGCACCGAGCCCTACCTGGTCTACGAGTACGCGGCCGGGCAGACGCTGGAGAAGGTGCTGCGCGGCGGCCCCCTGACCGGTGTGGAGACGGCCTGGGTGGTCCGCGAGGTGGCCGACGGGTTGATCGGCCTGCACGCCGAGGGCCTGTACCACCGGCACCTGAGCCCGGCGACCCTCCTGATCACCGCTTCCGGGAACGTCAAGGTGCTCGGTTTCGGCGTCAACGAGGCTGCCCCGGCCACCGACACCCACCTCAACGGCGAGGCTGCCGATGTCCGGGCGCTCGGCCAGCTGCTCTACGCGTGCCTGGTGGCGCGCTGGCCCGGCGGTGACCGGTTCGGCTTACCGGCAGCACCGGTGGCGGAAGGCCACTGGCTCCTGCCCAGCCAGGTGCGCACGGGGGTGGCCCCGGCTGTCGACCAGGTGGTCGACCGCATCCTCTCCCCCGTCCCGCAGGCCCACGCGACCCGGCTCGCCACAGCCCAGGACGTGACCACCCAGCTCTCCCTGGTGCTCGGCCCGATGAGCGCGTCGCACGACCTGCGGGCGAGGCTGCACCCCAGCTCCAGCCCCGAGGATGCCCCGCCGGCCCCGGTCTCGACGGTTGCCCCGCCCGTGCCCACGCCGGCGGCCACCCGCTACATGGCGACGGCCTCGGCCGACCCCCCGGACGGCCTGGACGAGACCGAACCCTTCGTCGACGCAGCGCTCAGCCACGGCGACTCGTTCACCCCGGTGCCGCCGCCGGTCGCCGAGGCGAAGTCGCCCGGGGACCCGGCGGCTCCGAAGCGCTCGAGCCGACCCTTCATCCTGGGTGGCCTGGCTCTCGTTGTGGCCGTCGGGATCCTGGTTGCGACCCTGCTCAGCCGTCCGGCGTCGGGCCCGGCCACCACCGCCGGCCCCCTGGCTGTGGTCAAGGTCACCGACTTCGACCCGAAGGCGGACGGCGGCAGCGGCGGCGAGAACCCCAAGCAGGCGAAGCTGGCCGCCGACGGTGACCAGAAGACGGTCTGGCGAACCGAGCGGTACCGGAGACTGCCGACCCTCGGCGGCCTGAAGCCCGGAGTCGGCCTCGTGGTCGACCTCGGTGCCGTCCGCCGGGTGACCCGGGTCGAGGTGACGCTGAGCGGGAAGGGCACGACGGTGGAGGTCCGGGTGCCGCGATCCGGGACGGACGCCGCGCCGATGAAGTCGGAGGCCGACTGGTCGCCGGTGGCCACCGCAACGGAGGCCGGCGGCCGCGCCGGGCTCGACGTGTCGCAGCCGCAGGACACCCGCTACGTGCTCATCTACCTCACCTCGCTGCCGCCGCTTGGCGACGGCTACTTCCGGGGCGGGATAGCCGAGATCGCCGTCACCGGGACCTGACCCGCCCGGCCCCGGCGAGGCGGATCCAGCCGGCTGCACCGAACCGGTGGGAATTCGCCTAAGCTCGACCCCAGTTTTCGACGAGTCGGGGGGCCATGAGAAAACTGCGCCGCGCAGCGCTCACGATCGGGGTCGGCCTCGCCGTCACCCTGGTCGCACCGGGCGCCCCCAGCGCCGCCGGTGCCCCGTCCCCACCACCGCCAGCCGCGGCTTCGCGGCCGCGGGTGGAACCGGGCACCCCCCAACCCGGCGCAGCCCAGTACGTCGTCGGCTTCCGCAGCGGCTCGGACGCCCGGACCCGCGCAGCCATCACCCGGGTCAGGACCGGCCTTCGGGCGACCAGGAACCTCGACGCGGCTGCCGCCGTCCTTGCCCGGCTGACCGCGGCTGAGGCAGCACAGCTCGCCCTCGACCCGGCGATCGCCTACGTGGAGAAGGACCAGCCGGTGCGCCCCGCCGGCACCGAGACCGACGCGCCCTGGGGGCTGGACCGGCTGGACCAGCCCGAGCTCCCGCTGGACAGCAGCTTCACCGCCAACCAGACCGGGACCGGGGTGACCGTCTACGTGATCGACACCGGGATCAACGCAGGGCACGCCGATCTCGGTGGCCGGGTCACCACCGGTCGCACGTGGGTCGAGGACGGGCACGGGACCGCCGACTGCCACGGGCACGGCACCCATGTCGCCGGCATCGTCGGGGGCGAGACCCTCGGCGTCGCCAAGCAGGTCACGCTCGTCCCGGTGCGGGTGCTGGACTGCTACGGCAACGGGACCGCGTCCACCACTGCACAGGCCCTTGACTGGGTGACCGCCCAGCACCGGGCCGGCACCCCGGCGATCGCGAACCTCAGCCTGTCCGGCCCCTACAGCCGGGTCGAGAACGAGGCGGTGCGACGGCTGATCGCCGACGGGGTGACTGTTGTGGGGGCAGCCGGGAACGACGGCCAGGATGCCTGCGACTACTCGCCGGCGAGCGCGCGCAAGGCGCTCACGGTCGCAGCCTCCGACCGCGCGGACGCGCGCGCCGAGTTCTCCAACTACGGCTCCTGCGTCGACCTGTACGCCCCCGGGGTGGACGTGCCGTCTGCGGCCGGCACGGCCCGGGGTACGTCGCTGATGTCGGGGACCTCGGTGTCGGCGCCGCACGTCGCCGGCGCAGCGGCGCTGGTCCTCGATGCGCATCCGCGCTGGTCACCGGCTCGGGTCGGGCTGGAGTTGCGGCGGTTGAGCCTGCGCAACCGGGTCAGCGGCAACCTCGCCCACACCGCCAACCGGTTGCTGAACATCGCCCCAAGCCTCGCCGCGGTCAGCCCGGCGGCCGGCCGTTCGGCCGGTGGCCGGACGGTGACCATCACCGGGCGCGGGCTGAGGTCGGTGACCCGGATCCTCTTCGACGGTGTCCGCGGGACGCGGCTGCGGGTGAAGTCCGACACCCGGCTCACCGTCCGGACGCCGGCACAGCCCGGCGGGCGGGATGCAGTGATCGTCGCCGTCACCGCGCTGTCCAGCTCGAGCGGGAACCTCCGGTACAGCTACAGCTAGCCGCCGGCGGGCGGGCACAGACGACGGCGCCGCCGGGATCCGAGGATCCCGGCGGCGCCGTTGGTCAGCGAGACTCAGCCCTGCTCGACGTCCGCGTCGACCCAGTCGAAGGTCTTGGTGACGGCCTTCTTCCAGTTGCGGTACAGACGGTCGCGCTCCTCGCCGGCGACAGCCGGCTCCCAGCGCTTGTCCTCTGCCCAGTTGGCGATGACGTCCTCTTCGCCGTTCCAGTAACCGGTCGCAATGCCGGCGGCGTAAGCCGCACCGAGAGCGGTGGTCTCTGCCACGACCGGGCGCACCACGGGCACGCCGAGCTGGTCAGCCTGGAACTGCATCAGGGTGTCGTTCATCGTCATGCCGCCGTCGACCTTGAGCTCGGCGAGCTTGACGCCCGAGTCGGCTTCCATGGCGTCCAGGACCTCGCGGGTCTGGTAGGCGGTGGCCTCCAGGACGGCGCGGGCGATGTGGCCACGGTTGACGAAGCGGGTGAGGCCGACGATCGCGCCGCGGGCGTCTGCACGCCAGTACGGGGCGAACAGGCCCGAGAACGCCGGCACGAAGTAGCAGCCGCCGTTGTCCTCGACGGACGCGGCGAGCTCTTCGATCTCCGGAGCGGAGGAGAACATCTTCAGGTTGTCGCGCAGCCACTGCACCAGCGCGCCGGTGATGGCGATCGAACCCTCGAGTGCGTAGATCGGCTTGTCGTCGCCGATCTTGTAGCACACGGTGGTGAGCAGGCCGTTCTTGGAGGGAACGATCTCCTCGCCGGTGTTCATGATCATGAAGCAGCCGGTGCCGTAGGTGTTCTTCGCCATGCCCGGCTTGAAGGCAGCCTGGCCGAAGGTGGCAGCCTGCTGGTCGCCCAGGTCGCCTGCGACCGGGACGCCACCGAGGAGGCCCTCTTCACGGCCGTAGCCGTACACCTGCGAGGAGGACTTGATCTCGGGCAGCATGCTCATCGGAATGGTCATGTCGGCCGCGATCTCGGCATCCCAGGACAGGGTGTTGAGGTCCATCAGCATGGTGCGGGAAGCGTTGGTGACGTCAGTCACGTGCACGCCACCGTTGACGCCGCCGGTCAGGTTCCAGATGACCCAGGTGTCCATGTTGCCCATGACCAGCTTGCCGGCCTCGGCGTCGGCGCGAGCGCCTTCGACGTTGTCCAGGATCCACTTGACCTTGGGGCCGGAGAAGTAGGTCGCCAGGGGCAGGCCGACACGGGCCTTGTACTTGTCCTGGTCGCCGCCGCCGAGCTCTTCGATGATCTTGCCGGTGCGGGTGTCCTGCCAGACGATGGCGTTGTAGACCGGCTGGCCGGTCTCCTTGTTCCAAACGACCGTGGTCTCGCGCTGGTTGGTGATGCCAACGGCCTGAATGCTCTCCTTGTTGAGGCTGGCCTTGGCCAGGGCCTCGGCGACGACCTCGCGCACGGCGTCCCAGACCTCGATCGGGTTGTGCTCAACCCAGCCGGCCCGCGGGAAGATCTGCTCGTGTTCCTTCTGCCCGACGGAGACGATCTGGCCTCCGTGGTTGAAGATGATTGCGCGGGAACTGGTCGTTCCCTGGTCAATCGCAAGGATGTACTTGTCCGTCATGGATAATTCCTTCCACGTCATTGTCTAAAGGATGGTGATTTCGGAGCGGGTCGGCGGCAACCGGCCCGCTTCTCTCGTTGTGGGATGGGATTTCGGGGCGGGTGGGCCATTCGGCCCACCCGCCCGTTCATTGTCAGACAGGCAGCAGGACGACGCTCAGCAGGCCGGCGAGGACGCCGCCGATGACCGGGCCAACAACCGGAACCCAGGAGTAACCCCAGTCGGAGTCGCCCTTGCCCTTGATCGGCAGGACGAAGTGCGCAATGCGCGGGCCGAGGTCACGGGCTGGGTTGATCGCGTACCCGGTGGGACCACCGAGGGACGCGCCGATGCCGACGATCAGCATTGCAACGCCGAGGGCGCTGAGCCAGCCGAGGTCGGTGCTCTTGATGGCGCCGGCAGCCAGGATCACGAAGACCAGCACGAAGGTGCCGATGGCCTCGGTGACGAGGTTCCAGCCGTAGTTGCGAATGGCCGGGCCGGTCGAGAAGACGCCGAGCTTGGTGGCCGCATCGGGCTCATCATCGAAGTGCTGCTTGTAGGCAAGCCAGCAGAGGACTGCGCCGATGAAGGCGCCGATGAACTGAGCGATGATGTAGATCGCAACGGTGGCCCAGTCGACGGCGCCGCCCTTGGCCATGGTCTGGGCTGCGATGCCCAGGGTGACGGCCGGGTTCAGGTGAGCGCCGGACTTCTGGGAGACGAGGACGCCGGCGAAGACCGCAAGACCCCAGCCGAAGTTCACAAACAGGAACCCGGTGCCGTTGCCTTTGGACTTGGTCAACGCGGTATTGGCTACTACGCCAGCACCGAGGAGGAGCAGCATCGCGGTGCCGACAACCTCAGAGAGGAACAGAGCTCCCACTTCATTCTCACTTTCAGACGCCCAGGTCGGGCGTCAGTTTGGGCGTCCCTAGGACGCAGGCGATGTGTTCGTTGTCTTGTCAGACGATGTGGATGAGAACAGACACCTTTTCGGGGTGCCGCGCCCCGCTCGCCCGTAGAGGGGCGTCGTGCGCCGGATAGGTGTGCTGGGCGACCGGCGCACGCAGCTTCGCGTCCGCCCGACTTGGCAGTGTCCAGCTGTGGACACCGGAGCCTCCGCTTCGTTCGCGTCCGCCGAGGCCCGGTGGCAGGACGCGAGGTTTACATGGACCAGCGGGATCGGTTTCTTCGTTGATCTCCGATGCGAAGGCCTCGACGGTGCGCGTACCCGCGCCGACCGTTGAGAGGTTCATCTGACTCCTTCGTACCCGCTGAACCCACACGATAGGGGCACGATGCACTCTCGCGCTGACCCCGTCCCGTAGGCCTCATCTTGCTTATGGTTGAACGCATGCGCTAGACCTGTGCACGAACGTGCAAGGGAAGGGTCCAAGGTTGAACGAGCGCTACGAGGACATGTACCAAGCGGCCTCTCGCTACTACATACAGGGTGAGACGATGGAGAGCATCGCGCACCAGTTACGGCTTTCGCGCTCCTCGGTGTCGCGGCTGCTGAAGGACGCCCGGGACACCGGCCTGGTCCGGATCAGCCTCGCCGACCACAGCGGCTCCCAGTCACCGATCGCCTCGACTCTCGGCCGTCATTTCGGCGTCCGGGTGCACATGGTCTCGGTGCGCGAGAACGCGAACGAGAACGTCCGCTTCGACCAGGTGGCCCGGCTCGCCGGCCGACTGTTCACCGAGGCCGTCGACGACCACCAGCTGATCGGCGTCGCCTGGGGGGTGACCCTCTCCCACGTCGTGAAGCACCTCGGCCGGCGGCCGCTGGTCGGGTCAACGGTGGTCCAGATCAACGGCGGCGCCAACCAGCGCAGCTCGGGGATCCCCTACATCGGCGAGATCCTGCAGTCGATCGGGGACGCCTTCGACGCCCGGGTGGTGCTGTTCCCGGTGCCGGCGTTCTTCGACTACGCGGCCACCAAGCAGGCGATGTGGCGGGAGCGCTCCGTGCAGAACGTGCTGAAGCTGCACCAGAAGCTCGACCTGGCCGTCTTCGGGGTCGGCTGCCTCGAGGGCCGGGTGCCGTCCCACGTGTACACCGCCGGCTACATGGACGCCTCGGACATGCGGCAACTCGCTGCCGACGGGGTGGTCGGGGATGTCTGCACCGTGCTCCTCCGGGAGGACGGTTCCTACGCCGACGTCGCCCACAACGACCGGGCCACCGGCCTGACCCCGGCAGAGCTCCAGCGGGTGCCCCGCCGGATCTGCGTCGTGGCCGACCCTTCGCGGGCTCCAGCCGTCGTCGGTGCCCTTCGGGCCGGAGTTGCCACCGACCTGGTCCTGGACGAGAGCACGGCCCGCGCCGTCCTCGACCGGGCGCGCCTCTGAGGTCCCGCGCCACCGCCCGACGCTACCCTTCGGCCGCGAAGCTACCCTCCCACGGGTAGCTTCGCGACGGTGGGGTAGCGGGACGGGATACCGGGAGCTGGGCCCGGGGACAACCAGCCGTCGATTTTCCCAGCCGTGGCGGGGGCCGCTGCACGTCTGAGCGACCTTCGGCCAGCGTGCTGTTCCGGTTACCTGCCTCTGGTTAGCCTGAACACCGACGGCGCGCTGTTGCGCTGCCCGGACATCAACGGAGAGTCAGGGGCCGCTGGTGTCGCAGATCGAACGGAGGGTCCTACGTGAGAAAGCTGGCTGTTGACGTCGTGGTCATCGGTGGCGGCTCGACCGGGGCCGGGGTGGTGCGTGACGTGGCCATGCGCGGCTACACAGCCGTGCTGCTGGATCGTGCCGACCTTGGCCAGGGAACCACTGGACGGTTCCACGGGCTGCTGCACTCCGGCGGGCGCTATGTGGTCAGCGACCCGCTCTCGGCGACCGAGTGCGCCAAGGAGAACGCCATCCTCACCCGGATCCAGGCATCGGCGATCGAGACGACCGGCGGCTACTTCGTCACCGGCCCGGACGACGATCCCGGCTTCGCGGACAAGTTCCTCGCCGGGGCAGCCGCCACCGGCGTGCCGGCCCGCGAGATCTCCGTCGGCGAGGCGCTGCGGAACGAGCCGAGGCTCAACCCGCGGATCCTCCGCGCGATCGAGGTGCAGGACGGCTCCGTCGACGGCTGGCAGCTCGTCTGGGGCGCCGCCAACTCGGCGAAGGCCTACGGCGCACAGATCCTCACCTACCACCCCGTGACCGGCATCGACCGGGACGGCAGCCGCGTCTCGGCCGTCCACTGCACCGACCTGAAGACCGGCGAGGAAGTG
Organism: uncultured Propionibacteriaceae bacterium; assembly: GCA_964421325.1. Taxonomy (GTDB): domain Bacteria; phylum Actinomycetota; class Actinomycetes; order Propionibacteriales; family Propionibacteriaceae; genus Propionicimonas. The sequence goes on along the minus strand of CAYQXH010000019.1, from coordinate 2,880 downwards.
GTCATCGACTGCAACTTCGTGCTGAACTGCGCCGGGCCCTGGGCCGGCCAGATCGCTGCGATGGCCGGCGCGGAGCCGGTGGACGTCGTGCCGGGCCGCGGGATCATGATCGCGATGAACCACCGCCTGGTGAACCGGGTGGTCAACCGCTGCATCTACCCCGCCGACGGCGACATCCTTGTCCCGGTGCACACGGTGAGCATCATCGGCACCACCGACATCAAGGTGGAGGACCCGGACAACCTCGCCATCGAGCCGGCCGAGGTCCAGCAGATGCTGGACGCGGGCGAGGTGCTGATCCCCGGCTTCCGCAACTCCCGCGCCCTGCACGCCTGGGCCGGCGCCCGGCCGCTGATCAAGGACAAGCGGGTCTCCGCGGCGGACACCCGGCACATGAGCCGCGGCATGGCCGTCATCGACCACACCGAGCGCGACGGCCTCGACGGCATGCTGACCATCGGCGGCGGCAAGCTGACCACCTACCGCCTGATGGCCGAACACATCGTGGACGCGATGTGCGACAAGCTCGGCGAGAAGCGCGCCTGCCGCACTGCCGACGAGACGATCCCGGGCTCGGAGAGCGGCAAGACCTACGTCGTGACCCACCGCCTCGAGGACCGGGAGCACGACCGGCTGGACGAGCAGGTCATCTGCGAGTGCGAGCTGATGAGCCGCAAGATGTTCACCGACGCCCTCGCCGAACAGCCGAAGGGCACCTTCGACGACCTGCGCCGCCAGCTCCGGCTGGGCATGGGCCCCTGCCAGGGCGGCTTCTGCAGCATGCGGGCCACCGGCATCGCCCTGGAGAGCGGGCACATCGACATCGAGCGGGCGACCGGGCTGCTTCGCCTGTTCCTCAAGAACCGCTGGATCGGGCTGTGGCCGATCCTCTACGGCGACCAGGTCCGCCAGACCGCCCTGGACAACTGGATCTTCGCCGGAACGCTCGACGTGGAACACCTGCCGCAACCCGAGAGTGAGGTGGCGCTGTGAGCCGCGTCGTCGTCATCGGGGCCGGCCTCGCCGGCCTGACCGCCGCCATCCGGCTGACTGCCGGCGGGGCGAGCGTCACCCTGCTGAGCAAGGGCATCGGCGGCCTGCAGCTGGGCCAGGGCACCATCGACGTGCTCGGCTACAGCCCCGACCGCGTCACCAACCCGATGCTGACCATGTCGGCGGTCGCCTCCGCCCGTCCCGAGCATCCCTACGCCTCGATCGGTGCTGCCGGGGTGCACACCGGGATCGAGTACCTGAAGGGCCTCCTCGGCCCCGAGTACCTGGTCGGGGACGCCGAGGCCAACTACCAGCTGCCAACGGCCATCGGGTCGATCCGGCCCACCTGCCTGGTCCCGCCGAGCATGGTCGCCGGCAACGTCAGCGACCAGCTGAAGCTGGTCGTCGTCGGCCTGCCGCGGCTGAAGGACTTCCACCCGAAGCTGGTGGCGGAGAACCTGGCCCGCACCGACCTGCCGGACGGCGGCCGGCTGACCGCCCGGTACCTGAGCGTCGACGTCCCGGCCCGGGAGGGCGAGGTCGACTCCAGTGGGCTCACCTACGCCCGGGCCTTCGACGACCCGGCCTTCCGCGACAGGTTCGCCGCGGCGCTGCGTCCGCTGCTGGCCGAGGGCGAGACGGTCGGCCTGCCGGCCGTGCTGGGCCTGACCGACCTGTCGGCCTGGTCGGACGTGGCCGAGAAGCTGGGCCACCCGGTCTTCGAGATCCCGCTGCCGCCGCCTTCGGTGCCCGGCATGCGACTGAACTCGGCCCTGATCGCGAAGGCCAAGGCAGCCGGCATCCGGCTGGTGCCGGGCAGCCGGACGGTCGGCTTCCGGGCCGGTGACGGCGGCGTCCTCGGGGTGTCGGTCGCAGCGGCCGGAGCCCCGCGGGAGTTCACGGCTGACGCCTTCCTGCTGGCCACCGGCGGGTTCGAGTCCGGGGCACTGGCCCTCGACTCCTACGGCCGGGCCTCCGAGACCCTGTTCGGGCTGCCGCTGGCCGGGCTGGACGCCGAGCCGCTGGTCCACGGTGACTACTGGGGCGCCGAGCAGCCGTTGTTCCGGGTCGGCGTGCGCGTCGGCAGGGACATGCGGGTACTTGACGCAGCAGGCGCCGCGGTCCACGCGAACCTGTGGGCCGCCGGGGGCATCATCGGCGGCTCGTCACGCTGGTCCGAGAAGTCCGGCGACGGCATCGCGCTGGGAAGCGCCGTCCTTGCCGCCGATTCGATTCTGAAGGAGATGGCATGACCCAAAGTGGCGACCGGCCAGAGCCGGCTGAAGCGCGGACCACGACCGGTTCGCCGATCTCCATCGGGCACGCCGGCCTCGGCTTCGCCGGTCACGAGCTGGCGCGGGCCAGCCTGGACGCCTGCGTGAAGTGCACCATCTGCGAGACCGCCTGCCCGGTCGCTGCTGTCACCCCGCTGTTCTCCGGGCCGAAGTTCGTCGGTCCGCAGGCCGAGCGGTTCCGGGACGGCGAGAGCGTCGACCACTCCCTCGACTACTGCTCCAGCTGCGGCACCTGCACCCTGGTGTGTCCCCAGGGTGTGCAGATCGCCGAGCTGAACAGCCAGGCGCGGGCGGTGATGAAGGCCGACCACATGCCGCTGCGGGACAAGCTGATCACCAGGACAACGCTGATGGGCATGATGATGACCCCGGTGGCGCCGATCGCCAACGCCGCCCTGCACAACAAGCCCATCCGCACGATCGTGGAGAAGGTCGTCGGCATCCACCGGGATGCGCCGATGCCGCCGGCACAGACCCAGACCCTGCAGGGCTGGCTGAAGAAGCGGCCCGCCCCGACCAGGACCCCCACCAGAGGGCCGGTGGTGTTCTTCCACGGCTGCGCCGGCGGCTACTTCGAGGTGGAGACGTCGAA
>CAYQXH010000018.1:0-26110 GCA_964421325.1 uncultured Propionibacteriaceae bacterium | reverse complement strand
GACCCCCCCGGAATCGGGCCGGACTTCTCGCTGGTGAAGTTCAAGAAGCTCGTCGGTGGTGGCTCGATGCAGATCGTGAACCAGACGATCCCGCGGGCCCTCAACCGCCTCGGCTACCCGGCAGAGACCGTCGAGGCGATCATCGAGTACATCGCCCAGAACGGTCACGTCGTGAACGCGCCGGGCCTGAGGACCGAGCACTACGAGATCTTCGACACGGCGATGGGCCAGCGCTCGATCAAGCCGATGGGGCACGTGCGGATGATGGCTGCGGTGCAGCCGTTCCTCTCCGGCGCGATCAGCAAGACGGTCAACCTGCCCGAGTCCGCGACCGTTGAGGAGATCGCCGACGTCTACCTGCAGGGCTGGAAGCTCGGCCTGAAGGCGCTCGCGGTGTACCGCGACAACTGCAAGGTGGGCCAGCCCCTGAGCGACGGGAAGAAGCCCGAGGAGAAGGCTGCGGCCAAGGCCGAGCCGGAGGTTCGCATCGAGTACCGGCCCCGGCGCAACCGCCTGCCCAAGTCACGGGTGAGCCGCACCACCTCGTTCTCGGTCGCCGGGGCCGAGGGGTACATGACCTCTGGCCAGTACGACAACGGCGCCCTCGGTGAGGTGTTCCTGAAGCTCGGAAAGCAGGGTTCGACCCTTGCCGGCGTCATGGACGCCTTCTCGATCGCGGTCTCCATCGGCCTGCAGTACGGGGTGCCGCTGGAGCAGTTCGCCCAGAAGTTCACCAACCTGAAGTTCGAGCCGGCCGGCATGACCGACGACCCCGACGTCCGGATGGCGCAGTCGATCATGGACTACATCTTCCGGCGCCTCGCCCTGGACTACCTGTCCTTCGACGAGCGGTCCGAGCTGGGCATCTACACCGCCTCGGAACGGGCGCGCTACGTCGAGACCGGCAAGTACCTGTCGGAAGAGGACGAGGCCGACATGATCGAGTCGGAGTCGCTCAAGAACGACGCCGCCGACGACGTCCGGGTGCACGCGGACGGCCCCAACCAGCCGGCGCTGGTGGAGGTCACCGCACGCTCGACCGCCGAGGTGCTGGAGAAGCTGTCCGGACTGAGCGTGGACGCCCCGCTCTGCCTCACCTGCGGCACCAAGATGCGACGCTCCGGTTCGTGCTACATCTGCGAGGGCTGCGGTTCGACCAGCGGCTGCAGCTGAGCTGAAGGCAGTGCAACCGGCGGCCGGGTCCCTGACCCGGCCGCCGGTTGCCGTTTGCCGCTAGTCGCGGTCCTCTTCCGGGTCGGCAGCCGCGCCCGTGAAGGTGAGGTTCACCCAGGTGGTGCTGCCGGTTGCCCCGGGGGTGCTCTTCTTCGGGCCGGCCTGGCCGGGGATGGCCGGCCGGATCTCCTCGCCCATGGCTGCGCGGAGCGCTTGAGCGATGGCGTTGCCCTTGCTGGGATCGTGCTTGCGGATCTCGGCCATGGGGCCATCGTAGGCCGCAGCGGCCCCGGCGGGACGGACCCTCAGCCCGCGGCGGCGCGACGCCGAAGCTGCCACCCGACGTAGACCGCGATCCCGGCAGCGACGAGCACGACGAAGCCGATCGCGGTGGCGGGGGAGAGCGAGTAGAGCCGTGCGAAGAGGTCGAGCCCGACCGTGCCGAGGGTGGCGTAGAGGAAGGCCCAGGCGACCGAGCCGATCGTCGCGGCCGGCAGGTAGTGCCGAAGCCGCATCGCCGTGGCGCCGGCGGCAAGGTTCGCGACCGTCTGGAAACCGATGGTCAGGAACGAGAGCGCAACCACTGGCGGGCCGAAACGGTCGATGTGTTCGGCTGCCCGGGCGTATCCCGGGGATTCCATGAGGCGGGCAAGGCGGGTGCGGCGGGCGCCGGCGGAGCCGAGGCGGCCCAGCCAGTAGGTGCCGTTGGCCCGGAGCATCACGATCAGGAAAAGGGCAGCAACGAGCGCTGGATACGGCAGGTTCCAGCTCGTCGGGTCCATGCGGCCTTTCCTTGGCGAGTGGCCAGTCTACGGTCAGGTCCGAAGGGTGGCCCGGTGCAGCGCCACCGCTCCGGCACTGAACCCGGCGACGGCCAGGGCAGCCGGCGCGTCGCCGGGGTGCAGCACCGCCCCCAGCTGCCACACCGCCCAGGTGCCGGCCGCGAACAGCGCGTAGCCGGCCAGCGCCAGCGAGCGAGGCGGGCGACCCGAACCGGGCCGGGGGATGAACCGCACCTCGATGCTGGCGATGAGGGGCAGGACCAGCGCGACCACCACCAGCACCAGCGCGACCAGCAGCAGCGGGTGCATCGTCACGGGTGCCGCGGCCGGCACCAGCAGGGTGAGGCCGACGAGGAGCCCGGCGGAGACCACGATCGCGGGGATGTGCCACAGGTAGGCGGTGAGCAGAAGGGCGTTGGCCAGCCGCACCAGCCCGGCCGTTCGCTCACCGGGCCGCGCCGCCACGCCGGCACGCTCCAGCAGGCCGAGCACGCACGTCTGGGCCAGGCCGAGCGCCACGATCGCCAAGGTGGGGGGCAGCAGGTTCGCCACGAGGACGTCGGCCCAGGCCACGGCCGCCGGTGGATAGTCCAGCCAGCCCACCAGGACGACAATGGTCAGGACGGCGCCGGCGATCACTGCGACGAGCCGCCCGGTCGACCAACCCCGGAACCAGCCCCGGTGATAGGCCACGCCCCACTGGTGGGCCAGCGGCCAGGCAAAGGCGAGGTTGATCCACTGCAGTCCCTGGTCGCCGGTCAGCCGGACGGCGACGTCGACCGCGACCACCCCGGCCAGCAACGGCAGCATCACCCAGGCCCCGGCACGATCGTGCAGCCACACGGCGAGGGGCGCAGCGGCCAGCAGCAGCTGGTAGACCACGGCGAACCACAGCAACTGGGCGAACTGCCGGCTCAACGCCGACGCCTGCGGCAACCAGCCGGCCCAGGCCGCGACCGTACCGACGGAGGTGAAGACGACCAGGAAGAACGACATCGGGCCGAGCAGCCGGCTGCCGCGGAGGGTGAGGAAGCTCGCGTAGGACGCGCCGGACGCCCGCCACTTGTCCACCACCACGGCATTGGCGAAGCCGGCGGCGACGAAGAAGATCGGGATGATGGTCGCGACCCAACTGACCGCCCACAGCACCGGACCGGGAGCCCACGGCACCACCTGGATCCGGCCGTCGACGAGCAGCACCTGCCAGAGCAGCGAGTGGAACACCACCACGATCAGCATCGACCCGATCCGGGCGAGGTCGATGAGGTGGTTGCGTTCGGGCACCGGCTCATCGTAGGCACCGTGGCCGGCCCGTCCGTCCTGCCAGCCGAACCCGGACAGGCGGGCTGCCCCCGGCACCCGTACTCTGGCGGACGTGCAGGCTGCCCTCAGCGGATACCTCACCATCTGGTCGGTGATCGGGGTCGGCTGGGTGGTCGCCCACTTCCGCGTCCTCACCGAACAGCACCGCAAGCTGCTGTCCAGGCTTGCGTTCACCGTCGCATCACCGGTGCTGCTGTTCGCACTGGTGTCGCGGGCGGACCTGAGCCACCTGTTCAGCACCACCCTTGTGGTCTCGGCCTTGGCGATCGTGATCTCTGGCCTGGTCTACCTGCTCGCAGCCCGGCTGCTGCTCGGGCCGGGCGACCTGCAGGACCGGGTGATCGGCACCCTCTGCTCGGTCTACACCAATGCCGGCAACCTCGGGTTGCCGGTCGCGGCGTACGTGCTCGGCGACATGACCTGGATGGCGCCGATCCTGCTGATCCAGGTCGGGGTGATGCAGCCGCTCGCCCTCGCCCTGCTCGACCTGGCGGCTGCCCGCAGGGAGGGCCGCCGGCTCAGCTGGCTGCGCTACGTTTCCCTGCCGCTGCGCAACCCGATCACGCTGGGCACCCTGGCCGGTTTGGGAGTCAACGCGCTCCAGTTGCAGGTGCCCGAACTGCTCTGGCCGCCGATCGAGATGGTGGGCCAGCTGGCTGTGCCCTCGATGCTGCTCGCCTTCGGGATCTCGCTGCGGCTCGACCCGTTGCCCGGAAGGGGGCCCCATGCCGGCGAGCTGGCCCTGGTCACGCCGATCAAGGTGATCCTGCACCCGCTGATCGCCTACGGCCTCGCCGCCGGCGTGTTCGGACTGCAACTGGCCGACGTGCTGGCGGTCACCGTGATCGCGGCCCTGCCGACTGCTCAGAACATCTACCTGATCTCCGGGCGCTACCACGTGCGGACGCTGTTGTCCCGTGACGCCATCTTCATCTCCACCATCGCCTCGATCCCGGTGATCGTGGCCGCCTCGACGTTGCTGCGCTGAGCGCAGGGGACAAGAAGCGGGCGGTGACTTCGGCGGTTCCTGCGGCGCGGTGGCCCACATTAGGACTAGCATTCGCGCGATGGACAGTGGCCACTTCACCCGCCTCTCGGGTGACGAATGCGGTCATCTGCTACGCGGTCACAGCGTCGGGCGGGTGAGCTGGGTGTCCTCGCGGGGGCTCCAGGTGCTGCCGGTCAGCTACCTGTCCAGTGGTGGCCGGATCTACTTCCGCACCAATCGCGACTCGGTCATGGGCGAACTGGCCGGCCCGGTGGACGTGGCCTTCGAGGTCGACGACATCGACGTGACGACGGCCACCGGGTGGAGTGTCCTCGTCCAGGGGGAAGCGCTGGCGCACGAGGAGCCGGGTGGCGAACTGCGGCTCCCGGAGCCGTGGGCGCCGGGCGACCGGACGCTGACCGTGGTCATCACCCCTTCCACCTGCTCCGGCCGAGCTGTCTCGGCTGCCCATCAAGGGAGTTGAACGATGCTGAAGCCCTATTCGGGACCGGCCCGGGTCGTAGTCGGCTTCGACGGTTCCGACGACGCCTTCCGGGCCCTGCAACACGGAATCGCTGAAGCTCTGGAACGCGACGCCGAACTCGTCCTGGTGCACGCTGTGGACGACACCGTCCTGAACAGTGCCTGGGGAGTCGTCTTCGACCCCGAGGAGATCAAGCTCGGTGCAGCCTCGATGCTGGCCAAGGGGGTCGACGACGCCGTTGCCGCCGGCATGGCCCGCGGCCGCGTCCGCACCGAGGTCGTGCTGGGCAACCCGGCGGCCGCTCTCACCAGGATGAGCGACCAGGCTTCGCTGGTCGTGGTCGGCAGGCAGTCGAACGGCCCGGGGGAACGCGAGTACGTCGGTTCCACCTCCGTCGGGGTGGTCGGCGCGGCGCACTGCCCGGTCATCGTGGTCTCGGAGAACGACGTCCAGCACGAGGAGCGCATCGGCCTGATCGGGGTGGCCGTCGACACCAGCGCGCGTGGCGCGGTGGCGCTGGAGTGGGCGTTGAGCGAGTGCCAGGACCACGGCGGCAAGGTGGTCGTGATCAGTGTCTGTCGCGCCCCGCAGGGCCGCTGGTTCAGCAGCGGCCAGCCCACCCCGGAGCAGCAGCAGGCCGCCGTCGAGGTGACCCGAGCCCGGATGACCGAGATGATCTCCGAGATCACCGAGGACTTCCCCGATGTCGACGTGACGCTCGAGGTGCCCTACGGCAGCCCCCTCGACCTGCTCACCGCGCGAACCGAAGACCTCGACATGCTCGTCGTCGAGGTGCACGCGTCGTTCCCGACCTACTCCGTCGGCGGGCTGATCCGCGGCCTGCTCAGCCACGGCAGGTGCCCGATCGGGGTCATCCGGCCCAAGGATGCCCACGGTTCCTGAGCCGGTCGAGGGACGGTTCCCGGGACGGTCGGAGGACAACCCGGGAGTCGTCGTTGTCGTTCCTCGGTAGTCTGGCCCGGCCATGACCGCTGACCTGCCTGTGCTGACCTTCGACGAGGCGCTGCCGATCAGCGCCCACGTCGAGCAGCTGCGCGAAGCCCTGATCGCCAACCAGGTCATGGTCGTGGCGGGGGAGACCGGCTCGGGCAAGACCACCCAGCTACCGAAGATCTGCCTCCTGGCCGGGCGGAAGCACATCGGCCACACCCAGCCGAGGCGGATCGCCGCCCGGAGCGTTGCGGCGCGGATGGCAGAGGAGCTCGGCGAGGAGCTCGGCCGAACGGTCGGTTTCCAGGTTCGGTTCTCCAGCCAGCGCAGCCGGGAGACCCGGATCAAGGTGATGACCGACGGCATCCTGCTCGCCGAGATCGCCCACGATCGCGACCTGCGTCGCTACGACACGATCATCATCGACGAGGCCCACGAACGAAGCCTGAACATCGACTTCCTGCTCGGCTACCTCAAGCAGTTGCTGCCGCGCCGACCGGACCTGCGGCTCGTGATCACCTCCGCGACCATCGACACCGCACGGTTCTCCGAGCACTTCGGGAACGCGCCGGTGATCGAGGTCTCCGGTCGTACCTACCCGGTGGAGCTGCGCTACCGGCCGGTTTCCGGCACTGCCGAGCTGCGCGACCGCGACCAGCTGGACGCGATCTGCGACGCGGTCACCGAGCTGTCCTCCCGGCTGGACGGGGACATCCTGGTGTTCCTGTCTGGCGAGCGGGAGATCCGTGACGCCGCCGAGGCGATCAACGGACTGCAGTTGCGGTTCACCGAAGTCGTGCCGCTCTACGCGCGGCTCTCGTCGGCCGAGCAGCACCGGGTGTTCACCGCCCACACCGGGCGCCGGATCGTCCTCGCGACCAACGTGGCCGAGACCTCGCTGACCGTGCCTGGGATCAGGTACGTCATCGATCCCGGAATGGCCCGCATCTCCCGCTACTCGGCGCGCACCAAGGTGCAGCGGCTGCCGATCGAGCCGATCTCGCAGGCCTCGGCCAACCAGCGGGCCGGCCGCTGCGGGCGGCTGGGACCGGGGATCTGCATCCGCCTCTACAGCGAGGAGGACTTCGCCGCCCGGCCGGAGTTCACCCAGCCCGAGATCCTGCGTACCAACCTCGCTGCCGTGATCCTGCAGATGGCTGCCGCCGGGCTGGGTGACATCACCCGCTTCCCCTTCGTCGAGCCGCCGGACGCCAGCCAGGTCCGCGACGGCCTGCGCCTGCTGACCGAGCTCGGGGCCATCCGGGCCGGCGGCCACGAACGGGGCACCGTCCGGCTCACCCCGGTGGGTCGCAGCCTCGCCAGGCTGCCGGTGGATCCGCGTCTCGGCCGGATGCTGGTGGAGGCCGACCGGCAGGGCTGCCTTCGCGAGGTGCTGCCGATCGTGGCCGGCATCGCCATCCCGGACGTCCGCGAGCGCCCGGCCGAGGAGACCGCAGCTGCCGACCTGGCGCACCGCCGGTTCTGGGCCCCGATGGGCACCGACGCCGAGCCGACCCCGGACGGCTCGGACATCGCTGCGATCCTGCGCCTGTGGAACTACCTTCGCGACCAGCGCCGCGAGCTCTCCGGCAACGCCTTCCGTCGGATGTGCCGCGCCGAGTACCTGAACTTCCTCCGCGTTCGCGAATGGCAGGACCTGCACAGCCAGCTGCGGGAGGCCTGCACCGAGCTCGGAATGCACCGAAACGACGTGCCGGCCGGGCTCGACCGGGTGCACACCGCCGTCCTCTCGGGGTTGCTCTCGCACGTGGGCCTGCTCGACGTCGCCAGCCAGGCGAAGCCCGAACGCGGGAAGCGTCGGGGGCCCGCCGAGTACCTGGGCGCCAGGGGTGCCCGCTTCGCGATCAACCCTGGCTCCAGCGCTGCCCGCACCAATCCGCCCCTGGTGATGGCCGTGGAACTGGTGGAGACCAGCCGCCTGTGGGCCCGGATGGTTGCGCCGATCGAAGCGGCCTGGGTCGAGACCGTCGGCGCCCACCTGCTCAAGCACAACTACTCCGAGCCGCACTGGTCGGCCAAGGGCGGGCAGTGCGTCGCGTACGAGCGGGTCACTCTGCTCGGGGTGCCGATCATCGCGCAACGACTCGTCAGCTACGCCAGGATCGATCCGGTCGTCGCCCGGGAGGTCTTCATCACCTCTGCGCTGGTCGAGGGGCAGTGGCGGACCCGGCACCACTTCTGGGCCCGCAACCAGGCTGTCCGCGCGGAGGCGGAGGAGCTGGCCGACCGTAACCGGCGCCGCGACCTGCTGGTCGACGACCTGTCGATCGCAGCCTTCTACGCCGCCCGGATTCCTGACGAGGTCGTCAGCGTCGCCCATTTCGACCGCTGGTGGCGCGATGCCCGACGCATGGATGAACACCTCCTCGACCTGACGCTGGCCGACCTGGTCGAACCCGAGGCCGAACTCGACGCCGAGGCCTACCCCGACCACTGGCCGGTCGACGGCGAGGCGCTGGCCGTGGACTACGCCTTCGACCCCGGCAGTGGCCACGACGGGGTCACGGTCACGATCCCCCTCACCCGGCTGACCAGGCTGGACCCGGCGGTCTTCACCTGGCAGGTCCCGGGACTGCGGGCAGAAGTGGCCGCAGGGCTGGTGCGTGGGTTGCCGAAGGCCCTGCGGACGCAGCTGGTCCCGGCGCCGGACACGGCGCGCCGCGCCCTGGCCTGGCTAGAGGAGCATCCCGGCGACCCGGACGAGCCGCTGTGGACGGCACTCGGCCGTGGCATCCTCGCCCTCACCGGTGTGCAGGTCCCTGCCGGGGCCTGGCAGCCGGGTGCGGTTCCGGAGCACCTGCGGGTCCGGTTCCGGGTGGTGGCCGACGGCGCCGAGCCGGTGGTCGGCCGCGACCTGGCCGAACTCGCCGGGCGGTTGGCGCCGAAGGTGAGCCGGACGCTGAACGCAGCGGCAGCCCACCTGACGCATCCCGGCGCGACGTCCTGGGCCTTCGGCGAGCTCCCCGAAGCCATCAGCGCACCGATGCCCGGGTACCCGGCCCTCGTCGACCGGATCACACAGGTCGGCGTCCAGGTCTTCGCCGAGCCTGCCCCGGCAGCCCTGGCGCACCGGAACGGCCTGCGCCGGTTGCTCACGCTCACCACCGTCGACCCGACCCGCTGGGTCGTCTCCCGGATGGGCAACGCCACCAAGCTCGCCCTGGCGACCTCGCCGTACCCGTCCGTGCCGGCACTGCTCGCGGACGCGAGGTTGAAGGTCGTCGGCGAACTGGCCGATGCGGCCGGGGAGCTCTGGCGGGTGCGTGACGGGGCCGCGTTCACCCGGCTGGCCGAGGCTGTCCGAACCGAGGCGGCAGCAGCGATGCAGCAGGCGGTCGTGGCGGCGGGGGAGATCGTGGGCCTGGCCGGGGAGGTGCACCGGCTGCTGCCGGAGGCGCCGCCGGCCACCCGCGAGGACGTGTCCGAGCAACTCTCCGGACTCATCTACCCGGGGTTCGTCGCCGCGACACCGCCGGCCGCCTGGAGCCGGTTGCCGACCTACCTGCGAGGGATCCAGCGCCGCCTGGCCGCGGCGGCGTCGAATCCCCGCCGGGAGGCAGATGGGCTGGCGGTGATCAGCGATCTGGAGGACGACTACGCCCGGCTGTGCGCCCGGTTCCCGAAGGGTCCGCTGCCAGGGCCGGTGGCAGAGATCGGCTGGCTGCTGGAGGAGCTTCGGGTGAGCCTGTTCGCCCAGGCCCTCGGCACGGCCGTGCCGGTGTCGGCGAAGCGGGTGCGGACAGCCCTGGCCGGCGTCGGCGACCGCGCCTGAGGCCTTCGGCTCCGCCCTCACCTGCAGCCCTCGGCCATTACCTGCCGGAATTCCCAAGGGCCTGCGAAGGAACCGACCCCGTACTAGAATTTCCGGCGGCGAAAGTGATCGGGGGGAAGTGAGCATTCGTGCGTTTTCTATGAGGTGCCATATCTGAGGGATCTCGGGGAACTGGTCGCTCACGCGGCCGACACCTATGGTGACCGGATCGCCTTCAAGGAACTGGACCCGGCCAAAGCCGTGCACGAGTATTCCTATCGGCAGGTCCGCGACGACGTGGCGGCGGCGGGCACAGCCCTGTTCGCCCGGGGCCTCGCCGGACGCCCGGTCGCCGTCGTCGGGGACAACTGCTTCAGCTACGTGATCTGCTACCTGGCCGTCGTCGGAGCCGGGGGCGTGATCGTGCCCCTGGACAAGGAGCTGACGAACGGCGAACTCGCCGAGCTCATCGACCGCAGCGACGCCGAGGCAGTCTTCTACGGTGACTCGCTCCACGCCGACCTGCCGGGCATCCTCGAGCGCTGCCCGAAGGTGCGATTCGCGCTCAATCTCAGTCGGTTCGCCCCGGCGGAACACAATCCGGCTTTCGATGAATTCCTGGAGGCCGGAAGGCGGCTGCTCGCGTCCGGGGACCAGCGCTTCCAGCAGGTCGAGAGCCGTCCGGACGCCCTGGCTGCGATCCTGTTCACCTCCGGTACGACCGGACCCAGCAAGGGCGTGATGCTGTCGCAGAAGAACATCGTGACCGTGATCCACTCGGCCTTCACGATGTTCCGGTTCCCCCGCACCTGCCTGTCGGTGCTGCCCATCAACCACGCCTACGAGTTCAACCTGAATGTCCTCGGGTGCCTCTTCGATGGTATTACCTTGTGCTTCAACGACAGCATCATGCATGTCGCCGAGAATCTCGAACGTTTCCGCCCGGAAATGTCGCTGATGGTACCGATGATCGTGGAGGCCCTCCACAAGAATATCTGGAAAGAGGCCGACCGGACCCATATGACGGGGTACCTCCGCTACGCCATCGGCCTGTCCAATGCGTTGTGGCACGTGGGAATTGATGTGCGGCGGATGTTCTTCCGTCCCATTCTCGAGCGTTTCGGGGGCCGGTTCGGCGTGATCGTCTGCGGAGGCGCTCCACTCGCCGCCGACACGGTGGCCGGGCTCACCTCCATCGGGATCGACGTCTACAACGGATACGGAATCACCGAATGTGCGCCGCTGATCTCGTCCAACTGCACCGTTCGGCGAGTTCGCGGTTCGGTCGGCATTCCCTGCCCCGACGTCGAGGTCCGGATCGCCGACGTCGACGCGGACGGCACGGGCGAGATCCAGGTGCGCGGGCCGAGCGTCATGCTCGGCTACTACAACGACCCGGTGGCGACCCGGGCAGCCTTCACCGAGGACGGCTGGTTCCGGACCGGTGACCTGGGCCGGCTCGGGCGGCGCGGGGCGTTGTTCATCACCGGCCGGCAGAAGAACCTGATCATCCTGCCCAACGGCAAGAACGTGCAGCCCGAGGAAATCGAGGAAGCCCTGCTGGGCGGCATCGGCTACCTGCGGGAGGTCGTGGTCCACGAGTCGCGCGACGCGGCCGGCTCCCCCCGGATCGCCGCCTCCGCCTACCTCGACCCGGAGTGGGTCGGGGGGGTGGGCACGGAGGTCGCGCGAGTCCGCTTCGAGGCGGACGTCGCCACCATCAACCAGGGCCTCGCCAGCTACAAGCGGATCTGCCTGACCCGGGTGCGGGAGCAGGAGTTCGAGAAGACCGCGACCAGGAAGATCATGCGCCACCGAATCGAAGGGGTACCGGTATGAACCTGCTCGGCGCCATCACCAACACCATCAAGGACTACGCCGACGTCGACGACAGCCAGATCACCCGCGACACCGACCCGGTTCGCGATCTCCACCTGAACTCCTACGACCTGATGAGCGTCATCGGCCGGCTCGAGACCGACCTCGGGGTGGAGATCGCGGAGCGGGACGTGCGCCGGCTGGTGACCCTCGGCGATCTCGACGACTACCTCAAGGCGAAGTTGCAGTCGTGATCAGGGCGAGCATCTGCATCGACCCGGCGTTGCGCGCCCACGCTGCGCAGCGGATGGTGGCACTGCGGCTGCTCGAGCACACCCTGGCCCGCTCCCACGGGATCGCTGCGACGGACCTGAGGCTGGCGCGCAACAGCTTCGGCAAGCCGTCGCTGGCGTCCCACCCGCGGGTGCAGGTCAGCTTCGCCCACTGTGCCGGCGCGGTGCTGGTGGCCTCAGCCGATGCAAGGATCGGGGTCGACGTCGAGTGGATCCGGCCGCGCAACCGGTACGCCGTCGCCCGGATGCTGCACCCGAGGGAGACCGCTGCCCTGGCCGACGCAGCCGATCCGGACCGCCAGTTCTTCCGGTACTGGACGCTCAAGGAGAGCTACGTGAAAGCGCTCGGGGTCGGCCTCAGCTATTCCGTCCGCGGTCTCGTGGTCTCGATCGGCCGCGACGGCACGGCAACCGTCGACCGGCCGGGCGCCCGGCTGTTCCTGAACGAGCAGATCGACGGCTACGTGCTGGCCTTCTGCTGCCTGGCTGCCGGGACGCCGGACGCCGAGCCGGAGCTCGAACGCATGGATCTGACGAGGGTGTGAGGCGGTGGCCATGGGGAACTATGTCGAGTTCGACGGAGTGAAGAAGACCTACCGGATGGGTGACTACGACATCGAGGCACTGGCCGGGGTCAGCTTCGGGATCGAGCAGGGCCAGTTCGTGATCATCGCCGGGGCCTCGGGGGCGGGGAAGAGCACCATCCTCAACATCCTCGGCGGGATGGACATGCCGACCTCGGGCAAGACCTTCTTCGCCGGCGCAGAGGTGAGCTCGTTCAGCCAGAAGCAGATGGTCGAGTACCGCCGCCACGACGTCGGCTTCGTGTTCCAGTTCTACAACCTGATCCCCAACCTGACCGCGCGGGAGAACGTCGAGCTCGCTTCTCAGGTCAGTCGCGAGCCGCTGGACATCGACGAGGTGATGGCGAGCGTGGGGTTGGCCGACCGGATGCCCAACTTCCCGTCCCAGCTCTCCGGCGGTGAGCAGCAGCGGGTGGCGATCGCCCGGGCGGTGGCGAAGAACCCGAAGCTGCTGCTGTGCGACGAGCCGACCGGAGCGCTCGACTACGAGACCGGCCGCTCGATCCTGCGGCTCCTCCAGGAGACGTGTCGCGACCGGAGGATCACCGTGGTGGTGATCACCCACAACCCGGCCCTGATGCCGATGGGTGACCGGGTGATCAAGGTCAAGAGCGGGCTCATCCACGAGATCGTGGACAACCCCGAACCGGTCAGCATCGACAGCCTGGAGTGGTGATGCTCACCCGTGCGCTCGTCCGCGACGCCTTCCGGGAGGTGCGCAGGTCGCCGGCGCGGTTCTTCTCGATCATGGCCATCGTCGCGATCGGCGCCGGGCTGTTCGTCGGCATCAAGGCCGCAGCGCCCGACATGAAGTACACCGCCGACCGGTACTACGACCGGCAGAACATGATGGACATCCGCGTCCTCTCCACCCTCGGCCTTGTCGATGACGACATCAACGCGATCGCGGCCAGCGAAGGAGTGGAGGCGGTGCAGCCGGGCTACTTCGTGGACGTGACCACAACCGTCAACGGGGTCGAGTACGTCTTCAGGACGCACTCCCTGCCGGTCTCCGGCACGCTCGGCGGCGAGGTCGCAACGATGAACCAGCCGAAGCTGGTCGAGGGCAGGCTGCCCACCCAATCCGACGAGTGCGTGATCGAGGCGAACCGCAACCTGCCGTTCCCGCTCACGGTCGGCGACACCATGACGATCTCGTCCGGCACGACGACCGACATCTTCACCACGCTCAGCCACAACCGGTACCGGATCGTCGGCAGGGTGGTCTCGCCGCTATACCTCACCTTCGACCACGGCGAGTCGAGCGTCGGCGGCGGTCGGGTGAACCTGTTCATGCTGGTCCGGCAGAGCGAGTTCCGCTATCCGGTCTACACGGAGGCCCTGGTGACCGTGAACGGCGCCAGACAGCTCGACTCCTACACCGCGGACTACCGGACCCTGGTGAACCGCACTGTCGGACGACTGGCGAACCTCGGCGAGGAACGGGCACCGCTGCGACTCGAGGCGATCAAGCAGGAGGCGCAGGCGAAGCTCGACCAGGCGAAGGCCGACCTGGCCGTCGAGCGCGCCCGCTACGACAAGGAGATCGCTGCCGCGGAGGCGAAACTGGCCAGGGCCGGTGACCAGCTGGTTTCCGGCCGCGCCGAACTGGATGCCAAGCGGGAGGCCTTCGCAGCCCAGGTGGCGTCGTCGGAAGCGATGATCCGGCAGTCCGAGGCGCAGCTCGTGCGGTCCCAGGCGCTGTTCAGGTCGAGCACGGCCGGCTACCGGAAGATCCTGTCGCAGGTCTCGACGATCGTCTCCCAGGCCAAACAGATCCGGAGCCGGGCCGAGGAGGCGCTGAACGGTGCGGACGCCTCGATCGACGCCATCCGGGACATGCTGCAGGCGGACAATCTCACCGACGACCAGAAGGCAGCGCTGCGAGCCATCCTCGACCGCCAGGAGGACATCAAGAGAAACGCCAGGCAGGCGATCGACGCCAGCACGAAGGTGGTGTCCACGGCCAACAAGCAGGTCAGCAAGGCCAGGGCCCAGCTCAACGCCGCCCAGGCCCAGCTCAACGACGCCCGGGCGCAGTTGAACAACGCCCGGAACCGATTGGCCGCTGCCAAGGCTCGGGCCCGGGCTGAGTTCGCAGCAGCGGAGGCCCGGCTGGCGGCCGCGCAGGAGAAGTACGACAAGGGCAAGGCCGAACTCGAGGCGAAGAAGGCCGAGGGCGCGAAGGAGCTGGCCGAGGGGGAGCAGAAGATCGCAGCGGCGCAGGACGAGATCGATCGGCTGAGCGCCCCGGTCTGGTTCGTGCTCGATCGCTCCAAGCTGGCCAGCTACGCCGAGTACGCCGCCACCGCAGACCGCATGGACGCGATCGCTCTGCTCTTCCCGGTGTTCTTCTTCGCTGTGGCCGCCCTGGTCTGCCTGACGACGATGACCCGCATGATCGACGAGCAGCGGACTTCGATCGGCGCCTACAAGGCCCTCGGCTACGGCGAGCGGGCGATCGCCTTCAAGTACGTCGCCTACGCAGCCCTGGCCAGCCTGGTCGGCGGCGTGATCGGGGTGGCTGCCGGAATCAACGTCTTCCCCAAGGTCATCTTCGACTCCTGGGCGATGATGTACGAGCTCCCGCCGATGGAGCAGATCGCACAGGTCCCGCTGCTCGTCGGCACGGTCCTGGTCAGCGTCGTGCTCACCAGCGCCACAGCCTTCCTCACCGTGCGCAACGAACTCGCCTCCGTGCCGGCGACCCTGATGCGACCGAAGGCCCCGACCGCGGGCAAGGTGATCCTGCTGGAACGGATCCCGGCCCTCTGGGGACGGTTCTCGTTCAGCCAGAAGGTGACCATGCGCAACCTCTTCCGCTACAAGAAGCGGTTCTTCATGACCGTGATCGGCGTTGCCGGCTGTGCCGCGCTGCTGGTGGCCGGGCTCGGCCTCACCGACTCCATCGGAAGCATCGTCCAGCGCCAGTACGGGCAGATCCTCGGCCAGGACATCTCGCTGCGGTTCACGCCGACAGCCACCGCGGCTGGTCGCGGGGCTGTGCTGACCGCTCTCGGCAACGAGCCGGGAGTCGACTCGACCCTCCAGGTCAGCGAGGCGAACGCAACCGTCAAGGGTCCCAAGGACGGCATCGCCGTGACGCTGGTCTCGCCGCTGGAGGTCGACCGGTTCGCCGAGTTCGTCGACCTGCGGACGCGGGAGGGGCAGGCGCCGCTGGCCCTGCCGGAATCCGGCGCCGTCATCACGGAGAAGCTGGCCGGCGAGCTCGGCGTCCGGGTCGGGGACATGATCTCCATCGACCGGGGCACCGGGGCGTACCGGCAGAGCGTCGTCACCGGCATCGCCGAGAACTACATCTTCCACTACGTCTTCATCAGCCCAACGGCCTTCCGGGAGGCATTCGGCTCGGCGCCGGAGTCCAGCGGGGTCTACCTGAAGATGAAGACCCACGACCGCGAGGCCGAATCCGTCCTCGGCGCCCGGCTGATGGCGATCGGCCAGGTCGCCTCCGTGACCTACTACTCCGACGCCATCGCCAAGTTCCGGGACACCATCAAGAGCCTCGACACCATCGTGTGGGCGATGATCGTCTCGGCCGGCCTGTTGGCGTTCGTGGTGCTGTACAACCTGACGATCATCAACCTGAGCGAGCGAACCAGGGAGATCGCCACCATCAAGGTGCTCGGCTTCTTCAACCGCGAGGTCTCCAGCTACATCTACCGGGAGATCATCCTGCTCACCGTGATCGGGGCCCTGGTCGGCCTCGTGGTCGGGATCGGGCTGCACCGGGCGATCATGGTCTCGATCGAGCAGGACAACGTCATGTTCGGCAACTACATCTCCGGCTGGAGCTTCCTCATCGCCTTCGGGCTCACGATCTTCTTCGGCCTGGTCGTCAGCGCATTCACCTATCGCAAGCTGACCGTCGTGCAGATGGTCGAATCCCTCAAATCCGTGGAGTAGGAGAGTCGTGCCCGGGCGCACCCTGTACGAACTGGCCCCGTCCCAGGAACTGTCGATGCTGAACCGGTTCTGGACGCTGCACAAGTCGATCGTGAACATCGCCACGTCGGTGACGATCCACGCTCCGCTCGACCGCCGGCTGCTGGCCGAGGCCGTGCGGGTGTGCGTCCTTCGCTGGGACGCCTTCGGCATCCGCTTCGTCAAGCAGGGCAAGGAGTACCGGCAGTACTTCGGGGACCGGGACTGCCTCTACGTCGAGCAGCAGGCGTTCACCGACCCGGTGGCGCTGCAGCGGTTCTTCGACAAGCGGGCAGCCGAGCGGATCCCGCTCGTGGAGTCGCCTCAGGCCGGTTTCGTCGTGTTCACCACGCCGGACGGCGACACCGGCATCTTCAGCGTGATCTGCCACCTGATCATGGATGCCTGGGCGATCGCGATGTTCTACCGCGATGTGATCGACGTCTACTGGGCGCTCTCCCGCGGGGAGCCGCTGCCACGGCCGCCCTCGGACTACGAACCCATCCTGGTCAGGGAACTCGAGTACCACCACTCCGTCCGGAGCCAGGCCGACCGCGAGTTCTGGGAGCGGGAGATCTCGGTGTCCCAGCCGCTGTTCACCAGCCTGAAGGGCCCGAAGCCCCTGGAGAGGTACCGGCGCTGGACGCGGAACCCGACGGCCCGTCAGTGCTGGACCCAGCACCTGCGCACCAAGGCGGACCACGTGGTCCTCCGGGTGAGCCCAACCGACATCGCAAGCTTCCAGGAGTTCCTGGACGAGAAGCGGCTGTCGTCCATGCAGGCCCTGTTCGTGCTGGCCCTGCGGCTGTACCTGGCGAAGGTGAACGGCGGTACCGACGACGTCACCATCGGCGTCAACGTGGCGAGGCGGGCCACCCTGGCCGAGAAGAACTCCGGAGGCTCGCGGGTGCAGAACCTGACCCTGCGAACAGTGCTGCCGGCGCACCTGACGTTCCTCGAGGCCCTCGAGCAGCTCGTCGACAAGCAGAACACCCTGTTCAGGCACGCGGACTTCTCGAGCATGGAACTGATCTACCTGCCGCACCGGTTCTACGCCGATCGTGGCTCCCGCCCGGGCACCGGCTACTGCGACACCCTGATGACGTTCCAGCCCGTCCCGATGGCCGTCGGCCACGGCCTGTCGTGCTCGACCGACTGGCACTGCAACGGGGCGTTCAGCCTGCCGGCCTACCTGACCGTGATGGATGACGACGGTTCCGGTGGCCTGCGCTGCTACTGGGAGCGCCAGGTGCGGTACGTGCCGGTCGAGGTGATCCGGGACTGCCACGAGTACATGCTCAAGGTGATGCGGGCCGGAGTCAGCTCGCCCTCGGTGACGCTGGGGGAGTTGCTGCTGCTGGCTTGAGTGTTTCGGCGCCGCCCGCCGCCAGGGGGTGGTCGCGGAAGAACGCCCAGGTGAGCCGGGTGGCGTCGACCTCGTTCGAGGTGCGGCCGGTGATGGCCTCGGGCAGCGGCACCCCACCGGGCCAGGTGTGCCCGGCGTCGGCGATCCGGTACCACACCACCTCGGACCCGTTGCGGCCCCCGGTGTACCGCACCCGGCTCACCGAGCCCACCACGTGCTCCTCGGTCCGGTCGGTGCAGCCGCAGCTCCGGGCATACGCGGCCATCCAGTCGGCCACCGGCTGCAGGGGGTGGCCGAGGCGGCGGACCCCACCGGCGATGGGCACGATCCGGTCGAGGGCGCCGTGGAAGGCGATCAGTGGCACAGCGCGCGCGTCGCCCGGGGGGCCCGGCGGGTACAGGTACAGGCCGGCCACCGACCCGACCGCTGCGAAGAGGTCGGGCCGTTCGAGGGCCAGGAGGCTCGCCAGGCCGCCACCGTTGGACATTCCGGAGGCGTAAACCCGGCCGGCATCGACCGCGTACTGGCGGGAGACGAGTCCGACGAGCCCGGAGATGAAGGCGACCTGGTCACGAACCCGGCCGGGGGTGGAGCCGGGGCCCGGCGCCGCCCAGTGCGGTGGCACCCCGCTGCCCAGGGGGTAGACCGTGAGGAAGCCCTCGGCCGCTGCCAGCTCGTCCCAGCGGCTCATCTCGCACTGGTGGGCCGGTGACTGCATGAAGCCGTGGACGACCACGACCAGCGGGCAGGCCCGGTCGGCATCGTGGCCGGCCGGGACGCGAAGAAGGTACCGGCCCCTGCCGGCCGGGGTCCGCAATTCGCCGTTGACGTCGTAGAAGGCGCGAACCCCGGTGGCGAGGCCGGTGATCCCCAGCGCCACACCTGCAGCTCCGAGAGCCAGCGCGGTGTTCCGCGTGGCTCGCAGGCGCGAAGCTGTCGACCCAGCCGTGAATCCTCCCGAGCGTCGCAGCGGGTGCTGAACTACCGCAGCGGGCCGTTCAGACGATCGTCACGATACGCGGCGGCGAGCTTCGCCGTTCAGAAACTCGACAGGTGCGTGCGGATGGTCTCGCGCTCGACGACCGAGCGACGGAACCAGTGGCGGGCGTCGGCCTTGCGGCGGTAGATCGGCGTGGGCTCGATCTGGCGGGCGATGTCGAGTTCCTCGACGACACGGGCATGATCACGATCGGTGACGGGGTAACTGAGCATGTAGTAATTCTCCCTCCGGATTCGATTCGCCACAAGCTCACTTTTCCGAATAATCGTTCGGTCGCGCCATATGATGGGTGGGTGCTCGATCTCAACCGCCTTCGCATCCTCCGTGCCGTTGTGGCCAGCGGGTCCGTGAACGACACGGCGCGCCGCCTCGGCCTCACCCCGTCCACCGTGAGCCAGCATGTGCACACGCTCGAGCGGGAGGTGGGCTTCCCCCTCGTGGAACGGGTGGGACGGGGCATCCGGCCGACACCGGCGGCCATCGAGCTGGCCCGGGCGAGCTCCGATGCGCTGCACGCCATGGCCGACCTGGACGCGCTGGCCCGTGACCTGAAGGAGGGCGCGACCGAGCGGCTGACCATGCGCACCTTCGCCTCTGCCGCCTACACCTGGATGCCGGCCGTGGCCCGCACCCTGCGCCAGGAGTTCCCGGGGCTGACCCTCGAGTTGTCGATCAACGAGACCGACACCGCGGAGATGGCCGGTCAGGCCGATATCGAGGTGCACACCGAGCTGCCCTACGACGAGGCCCGGGTGCCACCGGCCTACCGGCGGTTCGAACTCGGCAGCGACGACTTCCTGGTCGCCCTCCCGCACGACCACCCGCTTGCCGGCGCGGGCACCATGGACCTGAACGAGTTCGCCGAGGATGACTGGGTGCAGTACGACTTCCGCGACGAGATCGCCACCCGGCTGGCGGCCCACGCCTGTGCCGGCGCCGGCTTCACGCCGAGGTTCGTCGCGCGGGCCCAGGACCACGTGACCGGCCTCGCCTTCGTCGCCGCCGGCGTCGGGATCGCCCTGGTACCGCAACTGGCCCTCGGCTGGTCCGGCTTCGAGGTGGCCTACGTCCGGCCGACCAATCCGAGCCCCAACCGGCGCATCGTCGCGCTGGTGCGGGACAGCGTGCGCACCAATCCGGCGGCCGCGCGCACCATCGAGCTCCTCACCGACCTGGGCTCCCGGCTCGGCGAGATCCTGCCTCCCGGCCACGTCCGCCACTGACCGCGGCACGTCAGCCCTCAGCGCAATGCCGGGGTTGCGGGAGTCGTCGGGAGTAGAGTGGCCGGGTGCTGGATCCGCGTCTTCTGTACACCTTTGACCCGGACCTATGGGAGTCGGTCAGGGGGACCAGGCCTGCCCTGATCCACCTCCTGGACGGCTACATCGATGCCGGTTCGGTCACCCACGCGACCGGGCGCTACCTGCTGGAGGTCTGCGAGCACAAGGTCCTGGTCGAGTTCGACCACGACCAGCTGCACGACTACCGCTCGCGTCGCCCGCAGATGATCTTCGACACCAACCAGTGGGTCGGGATGACCGACTACGCGCTGGTCATCCACCGGCTGCTCGACGCGACCGGCAAGCCGTTCCTGCTGCTCACCGGCCCGGAGCCGGACACCCAGTGGAACCGGGCAGCGGCTGCGGTGCTCGGCATCGCGGAGCGCCTCGAGGTGTCGCGCCTGATCACCGTCGCCGGCGTCCCGATGGCCGTCCCGCACACCCGCCCGACCCTGGTCACGGCGCATGCGACCGAGCCGGAGACGGTCAGCGGCAACCCGATGTGGATCGACCGGGTGCAGATCCCGGGAAGCTTCTCCCACGTCCTGGAGTACCGCGCCGGCCAGGCCGGCCTGCTCGGACAGGGCTTCGTCGCCCACGTACCCCACTACCTCGCGCAGGCCGGGTTCCCGCAGGCGACCCAGGCCGTGATCAGCCGGCTCGCCAAGGCCGCCGGCCTGGCGATCCCGATGGGGGAGCTGGCTGACCGCTCGGCGGCCAACCTTGCCTCGATCGACTCCGAGACCGCAGAGGACGCCGACTTCCCGGCCGTCGTCAGTGCGCTGGAGGAGCAGTACGACCGGTTGAGCAACAGCGGGGCCGCCTCCGTCCCCAGCGCCGAGGAGATCGGCGCCGCCGTGGAGCAGTTCCTCGCCGAGCAGGACCCACCGCCAGACTTCCGGCGGTAGTCGGTGCCGGAGACCGTCGACGAACTCATCGAGATCCTCGACCTGCACCAATCGGACGAGCACGTCTTCGTCGGTCAGGACGCCGGCTCGGCGCGCCAGCGCGTCTTCGGCGGCCAGGTGCTGGCGCAGGCCCTGACCGCCGGCTACCGCACCGTCCCCGAGGGTCGCGTCGCGCACTCGCTCGGTGCCTACTTCCTGCGCGCCGGGGTGCCGGGGACCCCGATCAGCTACACCGTCGAGGTCACCCGCGACGGTGCCAACTTCTCGGCCCGCCGGGTGGTGGCCGACCAGGGTGGCCGGGTCATCTTCAGCATGGTCTGCTCCTACCACGAGCTCGAACCGGGGCTGGACCATGCCGACGCGATCCCTGACGGCGTGCTGCCACCCGAGCAGTGCCCGCCGCTGTCCGAGGTGCTCGGGGCGCGCTCCCGCCGGGCCGAGGCGGCCTGGCGCCAGGAGTTCGGCGTCCTCGAGACCCGGTTCGCCAGCGACACCTCGAACCTCGCGGCCGCCGGCCGGCGGGACGCTGCCATGAAGGTGTGGGTACGGGCGGAGAGCGCGCTGCCGGCCGAGCCCCACCTGCACCAGGCTGTGCTGGCCTACGCCAGCGACCTGACCCTGCTGGCTGTGAGCACAGTCCCGCACCCGGTCGAGTTCGGCGGCCCGAACATGATGGTCGCCTCGATCGACCACTCGATGTGGTTCCACCGGCCGGCCCGGGCTGACGAGTGGCTGCTCTACGACCAGGTCTCGCCCTCGGCCTCGGCCGGGCTCGGCTTCAGTTTCGGCCGGTTGTTCTCCGGCGGCCGGCTGGTCGCCTCGTGCGCCCAGGAGGGCCTGATCCGGCTGGTCGGGCAAGACTGACCGGAGCACCGGCCCCTGCCCCGGACGCCAAAAAGACCCCAGGTCACATCGCAGAACCTGGGATCTTCTGGCTAGGAGGGGTGATGTTGGATGCGGCCCTCAGGCAGCTTCGGAGTCCCCTCGCAGCTTGGTGATGGCGTGGCGCTCGATCTGGCGTACCCGCTCCGCGGTGATGCCCCAGATGGCGGCGATGTCGGCCAGCTTGGCCTGCCGGCCGTCGACCAGCCCGTAACGACGACGAACCACGTCAGCGGACCGCTCGTCGAGACTCGCCAGCATGGCGTCGAGCCGGGCACGATCCTCCGCGTCCAGCACGACCTCGTCCGGTCCAGGTGACATCTCCCTGGCCAACAGGTCGCCGAGGGCGGTGTCGCCGTCCTCCTCGACCGGGGCGTCAAGGCTGACGTGGTCGCGAGAGAGTCGCAGCAGGTCCACGATCTGCTCCTCGGCAACGCCGAGTTCCTGCGCGATCTCCAGAAGCTCCGGCTCACGACCGAGCCGACGCTCGAGGGTGCGGCGGACGGCAGAGACCTGGTTGACCTGCTCGGCGACGTGCACCGGCAGCCGCACGATCCGACCCTGCTGCGCGATGCCGCGAGAGATGGACTGGCGAACCCACCAGGTGGCGTAGGTGGAGAACTTGAAGCCCTTGGTGTAGTCGAACTTCTCGACCGCCCGGATCAGGCCGGTGTTGCCCTCCTGGACCAGGTCCAGCAGGGGCATCTGTGCCCGGCCGTACTTGCGGGCGACCGAGACGACCAGCCGCAGGTTCGCGGTGATGAAGCGCTGCATGGCGGCGTCACCCTGGTCGGCGATCTCCTGGAGCTCTGCCCTGGTCGCGGGCACCTTCCGCAGGGCGCTCTCGGTGCCGTTGAGGGTGTCCTCGAGGATCGCGTGGGCGTAGCGCCCGGCCTCGATCAGCTTGGCCAGTTGGACTTCTTCCTCTGCGGTCAGCAGCGGGGTCTTGGCGATCCCGTCCAGGTAGAGTCCGACCGCATCCTTGCCGTCGATGCCGTCTGTGCTGCGAATCCGATGTGCGGTAGCGATCACTTGAGTCCCTTTCGCTCGTCATCAGTACAACGTGCGAGCAGGGGGTTTTTCTGCCCTCAACACCCCTTGGATTACCCCGATGGCACCCCGACCAGACAGATTAAGACCACAGTCGTACGTATCCCCCTACCGTGGGCCCCTCGCTTCGTCACCGCTGGGATGATGCGAGGTCGCCGCGATCAGCCAGGCCAGCTCGAACGCCGCGTCCCGCCAAGCCTGGTAGCGGCCGGAACTGCCGCCGTGGCCGGCCACCAGCTCGGTCTTGAGCAGGATCGGCCGGTCCGAGCCGGAGTCGTGGCGAAGGGCTGCGACCCACTTCGCTGGTTCGGTGACCTCTACCCGGGTGTCGTTGAGGCTCGTGGTCACCAGGATCGCCGGGTACCGGTCGGCGCGGACGTTCTCATAGGGGGAGTAGCGGCGCATGCGGGCGTAGGCCTCCGGGTCGTGCAGCGGGTCGCCCCACTCCTCCCACTCCATCACGGTCAGCGGCAGTTCCGGATCGAGGATGGTGGTCAGGGCGTCCACGAACGGAACCGCTGCGTGGACGGCTGCGAACGCCTCCGGCGCGAGATTGATCGCAGCCCCGACCAGGAGGCCCCCGGCGCTCCCGCCCTCGGCCGCGAGCCGATCGGTGCTGGTGTAGCCGGCGGCCACCAGGTGCCGGGCGCAGGCCACGAAGTCGGTGAAGGAGTTCTCCTTTGCCTCCAGCCGTCCGGCGGTGTACCAGGCCCTGCCCAGCTCGCCGCCGCCGCGGACATGGGCGGTGGCGCAGATGTAGCCGCGGTCGAGCAGGCTCAGCCTGGCGATGGAGAAGGTGGGGGCGACGCTGATCTCGTAGGCGCCGTAGCCGTAGAGCAGGCAGCCGGCACTGCCGTCGAGGGGGGTGTCGGCCCGGTAGACCAGAGAGATCGGGATGCGGGTGCCGTCGGCGGCGACCGCCCACTCCCGCCGTTGCCGGTAGTCGCCGGGCCGGTAGGGCCCGAACCGGGGATGGTCCAGGACCGGGCGCTGCCGGAGCACCTTGCGGTCGCCGTCGGCGAGGCGGTACTCGATCACCTGGTCGGGGGTGACCATCGACTGGTAGTGGAGGCGGATCCGGTCGGTGTCGGCCTCGTCGCCGCCGTCGGCGTCCACCTGGTAGATCGGTTCGTCGAACTCGATGCCGAGCTCCGGTCCCAGGTCCCCGGCAGCGTCCCGGTGGCGCAGGGTGACCAGCTGCAGCCCGTCCCGGCGCAGGCTCTGCACCAGCACCCGGTCGTAGGCCGTCACGCCGAGCAGCCTCACCCCGGGCTCACCGGACCAGATCGGGATCCAGTCGGCCGCGGTGGTGGCCGTCAGCGGTGCCTCCGCGAGCGCGAAGTCGGGAGCCCCGTCGTTGTGCACGATGAACAACCGGTCCCCGGCGATCTCCACGTCGTACTCGACGTCGTCCCGCCGAGGCGTCACGGAGCGGAGCCCAGCCGCCGGATCGGCGACCTCGAGCAGCCAGGTCTCCGTGCTGCTCTTGCTTGCCGCCACCAGCTGCACCCAGCGGTGGTCGCGGGAGCTGTCCGCCCCCAGCCAGAACCGCTGGTCGGGTTCGTGGTGGAGCAGGACGTCGGCGGCCTCGCCGAGGCGGTGGCGCCACAGCCGATCCGGCCGCCAGGCCTCGTCGACGGTGAGGTAGCAGAACGAGTCGTTGCCGGCCCAGCAGCCGCCCGAGGCCACCTCCTCGATCTCGTCCGGCAGGGCCGCGCCGGTCATCAGGTCGAGGAACCGCAGCCGGTACCGCTCGTCCCCGCTGGTGTCGGTGGAGTAGGCGGCCAACCGGCCGTCAGGGGAGACATCGAAGCACCCGAGGGCGAAGAACTCGGTCCCCGCGGCCAGGGCCTGAGCGTCCAGGAGCAGCTGTTCGCCGGCCGGGACGCCGGAGTTCGGGTCCGGCAGGGAGTCCCGTCCCTGGGCAGGGCACCGGTGGTAGCTCGGGTAGTCGAGGCCCTCTGTGGTCCTTGCGTAGTACCAGAACTCGCCGAGCCCTGGGTGCCGGACGAACTCGGGGACGCTGAGGTCCGTCTGCCGGGTCCGGACCGAGATGTCGGCGTAAATCTCCTCGCGCAGGGCTGCCAGCGGTGCCGTGACCGCCTCGGTGTAGGCGTTCTCAGCCTTCAGGTAGGCAAGGAACTCCGGATCCGTCTTGTCCCGCATCCATGCGTAGGGATCGGTGAAGTCGTCACCATGGTGGGTACGTGTGTAGAGGTGACGAGGGGCGACCGGGGGCCGGACGGCAGAGGACATGGCGACAGCCTAGGGCTGGCCCGGGCTTGGGTGTTTGAGCCTCTCGTGGCACAATGGACCTGCGAAGTATTGACAGCACCCGTGTGTTGTGCGCCCTGAATCGCTTGGTTGAGAGGTTTGCCTGTGTCTCCACGCTCCAGCGCCGCCGCCGTTTCCACCCCCGATGAGGCAGCTGTGGCAGCCCCGAAGAGGCGGACAAGGAAGGCTGCAGACTCCCCGGTGAAGGCGGTGCCACAAGTGGACCCGACGTCGCCGGTTACCCCAGAAGATGACCTCGAACCCACCGCTGACAAGCTGGTCGAGGAAGAGGTCGTGGTTGATGACCTCGAGGATGTCACGGTCGAAGATGTGATCATCCCCGGAGCCGTGGAGAACGTGAAGTTCCAGCGGGAAGGTGATGACGTGGTGCTCACCGTGGGCGGCAAGAAGCGGACCCTCGACGATGTCGACGACTCCAGCTTCGAGCCCACCGAAGAGGTGAAGGTCGAGGCCGAGCTGGTCGAGGACGGCGGCTTCAGCCTCTCCGACGCCGACGACGCCGACGAGCCCGAACAGCAGGTCATGGTCGCCGGTGCGACCGCCGATCCGGTGAAGGACTACCTCAAGCAGATCGGCAAGGTCGCCCTGCTGAACGCCGAGATGGAGGTGCAGCTGGCGAAGCGCATCGAGGCCGGGCTGTTCGCCGAGGAGACCCTCAACGAGGGCCACTCGGCCAAGGACGCCGCCGTTGACCTGGAGTGGATCTCCGAGGACGGGCGTCGCGCCAAGAACCACCTCCTGGAGGCGAACCTCCGCCTGGTGGTTTCGCTCGCCAAGCGTTACACCGGACGCGGCATGCTGTTCCTCGACCTGATCCAGGAGGGGAACCTCGGCCTGATCCGCGCGGTGGAGAAGTTCGACTACACCAAGGGCTACAAGTTCTCCACCTACGCGACCTGGTGGATCAAGCAGGCGATCACCCGCGCGATGGCCGACCAGGCCCGCACCATCCGGATTCCCGTGCACATGGTCGAGGTGATCAACAAGCTGGCCCGCGTGCAGCGGCAGATGCTGCAGGACCTCGGCCGGGAGCCAACTCCCGAGGAGCTGGCCAAGGAGCTCGACATGACCCCGGAGAAGGTCGTCGAGGTCCAGAAGTACGGCCGCGAGCCGATCTCCCTGCACACGCCCCTGGGCGAGGACGGCGACTCCGAGTTCGGTGACCTGATCGAGGACTCCGAGGCCGTCGTGCCTGCGGAGGCGGTCAACTTCACCC
>CAYQXH010000017.1:10361-26336 GCA_964421325.1 uncultured Propionibacteriaceae bacterium | reverse complement strand
GGGCGGAGAACACCACGGTGGCACCGGTCGGCACCTCGTCGAGTTCCTCTACGAAGATCGCTCCCCTGGCTTCCAGGTCCTCGAGCACGTGCCGGTTGTGCACGATCTGCTTGCGGACGAAGACCGGCGGGCCGTACACGTCCAGAGCCTTCTCCACGGTGATCACAGCCCGGTCGACGCCGGCGCAGTAACCCCTGGGAGCGGCGACGACAACGCGCCTGGTTGAGCTTTCATCCATGCGGCTCAGTCTACGGGCCGCCCGGAGCCGCTCCGGCTCACCAGCCGCCGAGCTTGCGGTGGGTTGGGCAGTCGAACGGATCCCGCGCGGAGAGGCCGACCTGGTTGAGGTACCTGATCACGGCGCCGTAGGACCGCAACAGGCCCATCTCCGTGTACGGCAACTCGTGCTTCGCGCAGTGGGCCCGAACCAGCACCTGGGCCTTCGCCAGTTGCGGACGGGGCATGTTCGGGAACAGATGGTGCTCGATCTGGTAGTTCAGGCCGCCCATCAGCTGGGTCATGAACCAACCGCCCCGGACGTTGCGCGATGTGAGCATCTGCTTGCTGAGGAAGTCGAGCTTGCTGTCGGCGGGGATGATTGCCATCCCCTTGTGGTTGGGGGCGAAGGAAGCCCCCATGTAGACGCCGAAGACCGCGAGCTGTACCCCGACGAACGCCGCCGCGATGCCGACGGGCAGAAGCCAGAAGATCAGGCCGAGGTAGAGGCCGAGCCGGGCAGCGATGGTCACCAGTTCCCAGGTGCGGGCGCGGCTGCGGGGGGAGGCGATCAGCGTGCGCACCGAGACGACGTGCAGGTTCAGGCCCTCGAGCAGCAGCAGCGGGAAGAACAGCCAGCCCTGGCGCCGGGTGAGGGCGCCCATGAACCCGCTCTTCCCCGCTGCGTCGGCCTCGGTGAAGGAGATCGTGTCGAAGTCGATGTCCGGGTCGCGGCCGAGCTGGTTGGGGTTGGCGTGGTGCCGGTTGTGCTTGGAGACCCACCAGGAGTGGCTGACGCCGACGACACCGTTGGCGAGCACGCGGCCGAGGCGGTCGTTGGCCTTGCCCGGCTGGAAGACCTGGTGGTGGCTGGCCTCGTGCGATACGAAGGCGAACTGGGTGAGCAGCACCCCGAGCGCCGCCGCCAGCAGCAGCTGGTACCAGGACGGGCCGAGCAGGAAGGAGCCCACGACAAGGGCGATCGTCGCCCCGGTGAGCACCCCGAGGAGGCCGAGGTAGAAGCCCTGGTTCCGCGCCAGGAGCTTGGCTTCGCGCACCTGTTGGGACAGCGGGGTGAACATCGAGGCCGTGGTGGCGCGGGCGCCGGCCGGCCGGTGGGTGTCGACGGGTTCCATGCGGGTCACTTCCCAACTTCAGGTTTCGGTGGCCTACTCCCCGGGTGGGTCCAGCCCAGCGTGCAGATGCCTTCAGGGTACCCGGGGTGTCCCAACACTCGGCTAGCCTGCGGCTGTGCTCCCTTCGCCCAGTTCAGGACAGCGCCTGCCCAATTCCCCGGACTCCCCGCAGCCGCTCCGGACGGTCGTGGCGGCAACCAAGAGCTGGGTGGAGCGGCTGAGCCCGATCTGGGTGGAGGGCCAGTTGATCGAGATCAAGCGGCGGGCGGGGGCCATCACCCAGTTCCTGACCATGCGGGACACCCTCGCCGAGGTGTCGGTGACCCTTTCCACCTCGCAGGCTGTCCTGGACGCGGCCGGACCCCTCACCGAGGGCACCGTGGTGGCAGCATTTGTACGACCGACGGTGTGGAGCAAGTCGGGCAGCCTCACGTTCGAGTGCCGGGAGTTGCGGCCATCGGGTGAGGGCCGGCTGCTGGCGGCGATCGAGCAGCGCAAGCGGATGCTGCAGGCCGAGGGGCTGTTCGACCCGGCCCGCAAGCGACGGCTGCCGTTCCTGCCGCGACGGATCGGGCTGGTGACCGGCGCGAAGAGCGCAGCCGAGCGTGACGTGATCGAGAACATCTCCCGACGCTGGCCGGCAGCCGTGGTGGAGGTGCGCCATGCGCTGGTGCAGGGCCAGCAGGCCGTAGAGCAACTGATCGACGCCGTCCGCTCGCTCGACGCCCACCCGGAGGTGGACGTGATCATCGTCGCCCGCGGCGGCGGCTCGCTGGAGGACCTGCTGCCGTTCAGCGACGAGGCGCTCGCGCGGGCGGTGTTCGCCTGCCGCACCCCGCTGGTCAGCGCGATCGGGCACGAGACCGACACCCCGATCCTCGACCTGGTGGCCGACGTGCGGGCGTCCACCCCCACCGATGCGGCCAAACGGGTGGTGCCGGACGCCGCCGCCGAGGCCGAACTGGTGCGGGCGGCCCTCGGCCGAGTCCGGGTGGCGATCAGCAACCGGATCGACGGGGAGGGTCGGCGGCTGGCCGAGCTGCGCAGCCGTCCGGTACTCCGCGACCCGGCGGCCTTCCTCGCCGGGCACGGTGAGCGGTTGCAGACCGCGCGCGACCGGCTCTCCCGGGCGATCGAGGGACGCTTGCGGGAGGAGCGGCTCGGACTTGGCCACACCATCGACCGGGTGCGGGCCCTTTCGCCACTGGCGACATTGCAGCGGGGCTACGCGATCCTCACCGACGACCAGGGCAACACCGTCGACCGGGCCGGCGCTACCGAGCCCGGAGCCAGGCTGACTGCCCGGCTCGGCGACGGCCGCCTCGACCTAACCGTCAACGACATCGAAGTGCAGGAGTAGACATGGCCGAACCGGAACTCAGCTACGAGGAAGCTCGCGAGCAGTTGGTCGAGATCGTCCGCAAGCTCGAGGCCGGCAGCGTCCCGCTGTCGGAGTCGATGGCGTTGTGGGAGCGCGGTGAGGAGCTCGCGTCGATCTGCCAGAAGTGGCTGGACGGCGCGAAGGCGAAGATCGACGCTGCGCGCGCTGCCGCAGCCGGCGACAAGTCCTGAGTCCACCGATGGCGCAGCACCGCACGAGGTATGTGATCGCCCCCGGCTACCTGGACTCCGACCCCGGGCACTGGCAGACCCTGTGGGCTGCCGACTTCGGCGCTGGCGCGACCCGGGTGGTCACCGGTTCCTGGGAAGCCCCCGAACTGGAGGACTGGGTGACCAGCCTGGACGCTGCCATGAGCCCCGGCGCCGTGATCGTCGCGCACAGCCTCGGCTGCCTTGCAGCCACCACCTGGCTGGAACGAAACCCCGGGGCGGCCGCCGGTGCCTTCCTGGTCGCCCTCCCCGATCCCGAGGGAGCTGAGTTCCCGGCGGTGATCACCGGTTTCTCCCGACCCCGGCGGGCCCTGGTCGGACCGGTGCTGATGGTCGGCTCCACCGACGATCCGTACGCAGGCGTCGAGTTCACGCGCGACACGGCGGCCATTCTCGGAGCACGGCTGGAGGAGATCGGCGCGGCCGGCCACATCAGTACGGCCTCTGGCCGCGGACCGTGGCCGGAGGGCCGCCGGTTGCTGGCCGAGTTCGTCGCCGGACTCGGCCAGCCGGGCTGAACCCGACTCAGCCCTGGCTGCCGCCTCCGCCTCCGGAGATGTTGAACATCCACGGCGTTCCGTAGCGATCGGTGAGCTGGCCGAAGGAGTCTCCCCAGGGGGCCTGTTCGAGCGGCATCGTGACCTCGCCGCCGTCGGCGAGCCCGTCCCAGTACCCGCGCAGTTCGGTCTCGTCATCGCCGCTGATCGAGATCGTGATGCCGCCGCTGCTGTCGTCGTACGGCATGCCGGCAGGCGTGTCCGCGCCCATGATGGTGAAGCCGGCCGGCGTGGTCAGCTGGCCGTGCATGATCTTGTCGGCCTCGTCCTCGCCGATGCCGGGCATCTGGTACTCGCCGAAGGTGGACACCACCAGCTCGCCGCCGAACACGGACTTGTAGAACTCCATCGCCTCCCGTGCGTTGCCCCGGAAGCTGAGGTAGGGGTTGAGCAGTGCCATTGCGGTCCTCCCGTGATTGGGCTCTCCGGCCATTCTGGTCGGCGCCACCGACAACCGACAGGGCCGGCGGAGGCGCCGGCATAGGTACTTGCTATGCCCCGGCCGGACCCGCTGTCCGGCCCGATCGCTCCGCCCCGGCCGGACCCGCGTCCGGCCCGATCGCTCCCCCCGCCCGGACCCGCGTCCCGCTCGCTACCAACCCCTCGCCTCGAATGGGACAAACCTGCCGCCACCTAGCCGGACCGGGCCGGAATCGCCGGTTCGCGGCACCCGCCGGCAGGGTTGTCCCACTTCGGGCGGCCTCGACCGCGCTCGCCTCAGTACCTGGTGGACTCCCGATCCTCGGCGCTGAAGGCAACCGGGGCCAGCGGTCCTGAAGCTGCCTACCAGCGGTTGTGCACGTCCTCGGCCCAGCCGTAGATGCCGTCGAACTCAAGGCCACCGAAGGTTCCCGCCCAGTACCCGAAGCACTGGTCGGTGCTGGCCGAGACCAGTCCGAGGTTGGTCCGGACACGGCGGTTGTACTCGGGGGTGAACGTCGCGATGAGGCCACCGCCGGCGATTCGCCAGGGATGCTTCCAGTCGGCAAGGTCGTAGGTCCAGTCGAGCTCGTCGGAGATCTTGTGCAGCTCGCCGTCTACGAGGATGCCGTTCTCGGTCGAGCCGCTCCCGACCGTCCACTTGCCCCCGACCTGGACGCCGATGGTCCGCCCATCGCAGCGCCCCGAGCCCGCACCCCAGTTCCAGTGGACGTTGTAGGGCCAGCGGCCGCGGCCGTGATCGAGCACAGCCCACGAGTCCCCGGCCGGCACCGGGTGGACCACCCCGTCGATGGTGACCGTGCCGCTCGCCGGCAGTGCCACGTCCTTGACCGTGTACTGGAACCGGCTGCGCGACCACGGCACCACCACGGCGAGGCAGTCCTGGCTCTCGGGTCGCGACACGGTCACGTCGAAGCTCAGGCCGGGGATCGCTGCGCGCAGCCTGGTGTCGCGGTCGGCGACGTCGATGTCGATGGCCAACTCCCTGGCCCTGGCGCGAGCCGGCCCCATGTTCAGTGATCCGGGCAACTCCACCCCGCGCGCCGGCAGCAGGGTCACGGCCTTGCCCCAGGTCCGCCGGCGGCTGCGGTCGAGCACCCAGACCTCGTGCACCGCCGCGTAGTCGAGCGACGACACGGTGAGCGCGAGGACGTGCGTCGGCGTGGCGATGTTCCAGTACTCCCAGCGCTTGTTGCGACCCCAGCCATGCCGACCGCCGATGCCCGAGGTCTCCACCACGGGCCGGCGCGCCCAGCCGACCGCTTCCGGGTTCAGGGAACCATCCGCAAGGGTCAGCCCGACCCGCTCCGTCAACTCGTTCTCGGCCATGGCAGCATCCTTGCCGAGCGACACCGGATCCAGCGGAGGTTGCCCTGAAGTGGCCGTCACGCCGTGCGCCGGCAACATTCGGGCAACATCGAATCGCCCACCTGTTCGAATAACTGTCGGGGGCGGCGAGTTCACTTGTTCCATGACGGTCAGCAACGTGCACCTCACCACCAGCCAGGCGCTGGCCGGGGTCGCCGCCCTGCTCGACCGGATCGACCAGGACCGCTCAACGCTGGGTCCGCGCGCACGCCTCGATTGCGCGAAGCTCGCCCGGACGCTGACTGGGCGCCTCGAGGCCCTGGCAGACCTGTTGCTGGCCGAGGCCGACCAGGCCCAGGCCTCGCTGCGGATGTCCGGCACACCGACATCGTCCTGGCTGGGGATGGATCAGAGGTTGTCGAAGCGGGAGCTGCCGGGGCGCTGCACCGGGCGAAGGAGTTGGCCCAGCACCCGAGCGTCGGCGAGGCTGCGACCAAGGGCCGGATCGGCTCGGGGCAGGCGAGGGCGATCTCACGGTTGCTCGACCAGTTGTCACCGCAACTCCACCCCCGGGAGCAACGAGCCGAGGAGGTGCTCGTCGATCTCGCCGCAACCATGGACGCTGACCAGTTGGCGAAGGCAGCCGGGCAGGTGTTGTCAGCTGTGGCGCCGTCACGGGCGAACGAGTTGCACGAGACGCGGCTCCAGCGGGAAGTGGAGGCCGCGCACCGGAACCGCTCGCTGCGGTTCTTCCGGGAGGCCGGCTCGGTTCGTTTCGACGGCTCGCTGCCCCGGGTTGAGGCCGAAGCCTGGCTGGTGCTGCTCGATGCCCATTCCGAGTCGCTGCGCCGCACGGCAGTCGAGACGCGTGACCGGCTCGCTGAGGTGCTGACGCCGGAGCAGCGGCGCGCAGATGCCCTGATCGCGATGATCGGCAAGCACCAGGTCACCAGGCAGGCACCGTCGTCCGGCGGTGATCGCGCACGGGTGCTGGTGTCGCTCGACTATGCCCGGCTGCTCGAAGCGGCGGCTGGCGCCGGGCTGATCAGCACCGACCAGCCGATCTCGGCTGGAGAGCTGCGGAGGTTGTCCTGTGACGCCGGCATCATCCCGGCGGTGCTCGGTGGCGAGAGTGAGGTTCTCGACGTCGGCCGCGAGCGCCGGCTGGTCTCCCCAGCCATCCGCACGGCCCTCCACCTCCGCGACGGCGGCTGCGCGTTCCCGACCTGCCACACCCGACCTGCCGTCTGCGAAGCTCACCACATCCAGCCGTGGTGGGCCGGGGGTCGAACCCAGCTTGCCAACCTCGTACTGCTCTGCCACCACCACCATGCCCTCGTGGAGCCGGCGAGGTACGGCACCCGCGATCAGTGGGAGGTGCGCATCGCCCTCGACGGCAGGCCGGAGTTCCTCCCGCCCGCGCGTCTGGACACAGACCGAAGACCGATGCGCCGCGGCCGGTCACCTGCCGAGCCCGGCCGGGAGGAGAGCGGCAGCAGCGCCGGTCCCCGGACTGCGGCGTGAGCGGCGCTGGAGGTGGCTCGCAGGGCGAGATCCTGGCGTGGCTGTTGCGAGGTCAGGGGCTGCAGGGGCTGCCCGTCGCCAGACCCGGGACAGCAGGACGCGCTGCCACCAGACCCGGGAGCCGGGGGCGGGCTGCCTAGTCGCGGAGCGGAGAACCGACCACTTCGAAGCGGAAGCCACCGAACTCACCGGAGAGCAGGGGCCGCGCAGCGGCGATGGCCGCCTGCACCTCCGGAAGGTCCAGCGAGCCGCGATGGGCTGCGGCGTCGGTCCAGAGCTCCATCACGAAGACTGCGTCCGGGGCCTCCTCGCTCACCCCGACCTCGTACAGCAGGCAACCGGCCTCAGCAAGGACTGCGTTGCGGCGGGTCAGTTCGACGACCAGTGCGTCCCGCCTGCCCGGCAACACACCGAGCGTTCCAACGTTCGCGAAAGTCATGAGCCGAGGCTAGGTGCCCGGACTGACATTCCCGCCGGCCCGGAAAGCTCCGGCGCTACTCCTCCATGGTGCTGAGGTCGCCCTCGTCCTGGCCGAGAGCTCTGGCCTTCAGCACGCGGCGCATGATCTTGCCCGAACGGGTCTTGGGCAGCTTGTCGGCGAAGTCGACCGAGTCGGGCTTGGCGATCGGCGACAGGTGCACCGAGACGTGCCTGCGGAGGTCCTCAGCCAGCTCCTGGCTGCCTTCGTAGCCCATCCGCAGCACCACGAACACGTGGATCGCATTGCCCTTCACCTCGTGCGGCAGGCCGATCGCGGCCGCCTCGGCCACCGCCGGGTGGGAGACAAGTGCCGACTCCACCTCTGCAGTACCGAGCCTGTGCCCGGAGACCTTGATCACATCGTCGGTGCGCCCGATCACCCAGTAGTAGCCGTCCTCGTCGCGCCGGGCCGAGTCGCCGGCCAGGTACTTCCCCGGGTACTTCGACCAATAGGTGCTCACGTAACGCTCGTCGTCCTTGTAGAGCGTGCGGAGCATCGCGGGCCAGGGGTGCTTCAGCACCAGGAAGCCCTCCTCGCCGTCCGGCACCGGCTCCCCGGCCTCGTTGAGAATCTCCGCCTCCTGGCCGTAGAACGGCTTGCCCGCCGAACCCGGCTTCAGCGGCATCGACGGCACCGGGCAGATCTGGAACATGCCCGTCTCGGTCTGCCACCAGGTGTCCATGATCGGGCAGCGCTCCTTGCCGACCACCCGGTACAGCCAGTGCCAGGCCTCCGGATTGATCGGCTCCCCCACCGAACCGAGGAGCCGCAACGACGACAGGTCGTGCCGGTTCGGCCACGCCTCACCGAACCGCATCAGCGAGCGGATCGCCGTCGGCGCGGTGTAGAAGGTGGTGATCCCGTAGTACTCGATCAGCTGCCACCAGCGGTTCGGGTAGGGGTAGGTCGGACCGCCCTCGAACATGAACGAGGTCGCCCCGGTCAGCAGCGGCCCGTAGACCAGGTAGGAGTGACCGGTGACCCAACCCGGGTCGGCGGTGCACCACCAGCGGTCCTCGTCACGGATGTCGAAGGTGTACTTCAGCGTCGTGTACGTGCCGACCATGTAGCCACCGTGGGTGTGCAGGATCGCCTTCGGCTTCCCCGTCGAACCCGAGGTGTAGAGGATGAACAGCGGGTCCTCCGCGTCCATCTCCTCGGTTGGGCACGGCCCGTTGGCGATCGGGAGCGCGGTGAGGTCGTGGTACCAGTGGTCGCGCAGCGGGTCCATCGTCACCTCGTGCCCGGTGCGCTTCACCACGATCACGTTCTCCACCGACGGGGAGAACCGGATGGCCTCGTCCACGATGTCCTTGAGCTTGAAGATGCCGCCGTTCACCCAGGACCCGTCCGCCGTGATCACGACCTTGGACTCGGAGTCGTCGATCCGGTCGGCCAGTGCATCGGCGGAGAAGCCGGCGAACACCACCGAATGCACCGCACCCAGCTTGGCGCAGGCGAGCATGGCGAAGACCACCTCGGGGATCCGCGGCAGGTAGATCGTGACCCGGTCGGACTTGCCGACCCCCATCGCCTTGAGGACGTTGGCCATCTTCGTGACCTCACGGTTCAGGCTGAAGTAGCTGAAGGTCTGGTAATCGGTACCGTTCTCCCCCACCCAGATCAGGGCCAGCTTGTTCCTGTACGGCCCGGACAGGTGCCGGTCGATGCAGTTGTGGACGATGTTCGTCCTGGCCCCGGTGAACCACTTGTAGAACGGCGGCTTGGAGTCGTCCAGCACCTTGTCCCAGGGGTGGTACCACTCCAGCTCGGCAGCCCGTTCGGCCCAGAAGGCGACCGGGTCGGCCGCAGCAGCCTCGCGCAACGCAACGTCCTCGGTCCCGAACGCCGCGTCCGGGTAAATGGCATCGTCCATGTGATCCTCCTTGATCCGGCGAGCCTAGGACGCGGGCCGCAGCGCGCGGAACCCCAATTTGGCAGGATGGGCCGGTGGACATCGTGCTGCGCGCCCGCGACGGCGTCGATGAGCTGATCGTCAACGGGGTGTTCGCCATGGACTCCACCGAGGTCAGCTCCGAGCTGGCGCTCGCCGACGCCGCCGGACCGGCCCGCACCGTGCTGGTTGGTGGCCTCGGGCTCGGCTACACCGTCTCGCGGTTGCTGGAGAACGGCGCCGAGCGCGTCCGCGTGGTCGAGTTGGCCCCAGAGCTGGTGGACGCCGCCCGCCGTGGCGTCACCGGGCAACTCGGACGCCTGGCCGCTGACACCCGCGTCGAACTGGTGCCCGGGGACATCGCCGACTTCACCGGCACCTGGGACGCGATCCTGCTCGACGTCGACAACGGGCCGACCTTCCTCATCCACGACCACAACGCACGCCTCTACCGCGCCGAGTTCCTGCAGCGCTGCCTGGGCGCGCTCACCCCGGGCGGCCGGCTGGTGATCTGGTGCGAGACCGTCAGCCCCGAGCTGGCTGCCACCCTCGCCAGGGTCGCGGAGATCGTCGAGCAGATCACCGTCCCGGTCACCCGCGGCGAGCGAACCTTC
This sequence comes from uncultured Propionibacteriaceae bacterium, assembly GCA_964421325.1. Lineage (GTDB taxonomy): Bacteria > Actinomycetota > Actinomycetes > Propionibacteriales > Propionibacteriaceae > Propionicimonas. The sequence continues at coordinate 16,554 of CAYQXH010000017.1, read as the reverse complement.
GAGTACGCGCTCTACCTCGCCCGGGCGAGCCATCCGTCGTCCCGGGGCACCGACGGGAGCCACTGATGGCCCGGCCACCGGCTCAGCGGAGGGCTCAGCTTCGGCGCCGGCGCTGCTCGGATCGACCCGGAGCTGGACACCATGCACCGGGCATGGTCACGTGAGTGAGCCGGGGTCATCCGGCACGTCGACAGCATGCTCGCGCAGGGCCTCCAGCGGCACCAGCTGCAGCACCGCCTCGTGGGTGCCGGCGAGCAGCACCGGCGCCGCGACCCCGGCCGAGTAGGCCCGGGCCCAGTTGACGGCCGTGACGCACCAGCGATCACCCGGGACCAGCCCCGGGAACCCGTACAGCGGCATCGGGGTGGTGAGGTCGTTGCCGATGCTGCGCTGATGGTCGAGGAACTCCCTTGTCACCACTGCGCAGATGGTGTGGCTGCCCACGTCCTCGGCACTGGTTCGGCAGCAGCCGTCGCGGAAGAACCCGGTGACCGGGTCGTTACCGCACGGCTGGAGCTCACCCCCGAGGACATTGCGGTCCATCAGATGCCCACGTCCTCCAGCAGGTCGGTGACGAGCGCCGCGATCGGCGACCGTTCCGAGCGGGTCAGGGTGACGTGCGCGAACAGCTGGTGGCCCTTCAACCTCTCGACCACAGCGACCACGCCGTCGTGCCGGCCAACCCGCAGGTTGTCGCGCTGGGCCACGTCGTGGGTGAGCACCACCCTGGAGTTCTGCCCGATCCGGCTGAGCACCGTCAGCAGCACGTTGCGTTCCAGGGACTGCGCCTCGTCGACGATCACGAAGGCGTCATGGAGCGACCGGCCGCGGATGTGGGTCAGCGGCAGGACCTCGAGGAGTTCCTGCGCCAGGATCTCGTCGATGACGTTCTTGCTCGCCACCGAGCCGAGGGTGTCGAACACGGCCTGGCCCCAGGGCGACATCTTCTCGCTCTCGCTGCCGGGCAGGTAGCCCAGTTCCTGGCCACCGACGGCATACAGCGGCCGGAACACGATCACCTTGGAGTGCTGCCGGCGTTCCAGGACGGCCTCGAGGCCGGCGCACAGGGCGAGGGCCGACTTGCCGGTGCCGGCCCGTCCCCCCATCGAGACGATGCCGATCTCCGGGTCGAGCAGCAGGTCGAGGGCCACCCGCTGCTCGGCCGAGCGGCCGCGGATACCGAAGACCTCACGGTCCTTGACCAGGCGGACGGAGCCGTCGGGCAACATCCTGCCGAGCGCGGAGGAGCTGGCGCCGTGCAGGACCACGCCGGTGTGGCAGGGCAGGTCCACCGCCTCCGGCACGACAGCGCTGCCCTCGCCGTAGAGCTGTTCGATCGTGGCCGTCGGCACGTCCACCTCGGCCATTCCGGTCCAGCCGGAGTCCGGGGTGATCTCGTGGCGGTACTCCTCGGCGGTCAGGCCGACGGCCGAAGCCTTCACCCGGAGCGGCAGGTCCTTGCTGACCAGGACGACGTCGTTGCCCTCCGCGCGGTAGTTCAGCGCCACGGCGAGGATGCGGGAGTCGTTGTCGCCGAGCCGGAAGCCCGGCGGCAGCACCTCCGGATCGGTGTGGTTCAGTTCCACCCGCAGGGTGCCCTCCACCTCGTTCACCGGTACCGGCGAGTCCAGGCGGCCGAACCTGATCCGCAGGTCGTCGAGGTCACGCAACGCAGCCCTGGCGAAGTAGCCGAGCTCGGGATGGTGGCGTTTGGCTTCCAGTTCGGTGATCACCACCACCGGGACGATCACACTGTGCTCGGCGAAGTTCCGCAGGGCGTGCGGATCGCTCAGCAGCACCGAAGTGTCGATGACATAGGTCTTCAGGGCCAGCGCGGACTCACGGGTGCCGGTGAACGCCGTCCGGGTCGAAGGCATGTCGATCCTTGTCCGAGCCGCACGTCACCAACGCCCGGCTCACGTGGGTGGTCAGCCGGAGGGGCTCGGGCCTGGTGCGGGCCCGCGGGTTGCGCAGTGGCAACGGCGCATCTGGTGCCTCTCGACAGGCGGGGGTTCCCGCCCGATGTCCCGAGAGTAGGACGGGCGAAAGCTGCCCCCGACCGCGACACGCCGCCCGGGGGGCGGGGCTAACCCAGTCGTAATGTTGCTGCCCGCCCGGGGTTCGGCCGGCCACCCTAGACTCCTTCCCATGCCCGCAGAGTCGCGACTTCAGACTGCCCCGATCGCCTCAGACGCCAACCAGGTGACCGGCGACCACTACCGGATCACCGTCCTGACCACGCGAATGCTGCGCCTCGAGTACTCCCCGACCGGGCAGTTCGAGGACCGCGCCACCCAGATGGTGCTCAACCGTGCCCTCGGGCCGGTGGACTTCCAGGTCGTCCGGGACGACGCGGGGCTGCACCTGTTCACCCAGGACCTGGTGCTCGACTACGACGAGGGGCCGTTCACGGCTTCCGGCCTGACCATCCGCCTGACCGGCGGATTCGGCTACCACAGCCAGTGGCGCTACGGCGTCCGCTTCGAACGCAACGTGTGGCAGGCCGGCAACCTGGGCGGCACGGCGCGCACCCTCGACGGGGTCGACGGTGCCGTCGCCCTCGAGGACGGGCTGGCCTCGACCACCGGCTACGCGGTGATCGACGACTCCACGACGCTGGCGCTGGCCGACGACGGCTGGGTGGCCCCCCGGGTGCAGGGGAACACCGACCTCTACTTCTTCGGCTACGGCTACGCGGCAGCCGACGCCGTCCGCGACTTCTACCGGCTCACCGGCCCGCAGCCGCTGCTGCCGCGGTGGGCGCTGGGCAACTGGTGGAGCCGCTACTACGCCTACTCGGCGGCGGAGTACCGGCAGCTGGTCGAGCGGTTCGAGGCCGAGGACCTGCCGTTCAGCGTGGCGGTTGTCGACATGGACTGGCACTGGGTCGATGTCGACCCGAGGTACGGATCGGGCTGGACCGGCTACTCCTGGAACACCGACCTGTTCCCCGACCCCCCGGGCTTCCTCGCCTGGTTGCACGACCACGGGCTGAAGGTGTCGCTGAACGTGCACCCGGCGGACGGGGTGCGGGCGTACGAGGACCGTTACGCCGCCTTCGCGGCCCGGATGGGCATCGACCCGGCAACGGAGCAGCCGGTGAACTTCGACATCGCGAACCGGGACTTCCTGCGGCCCTACTTCGAGGAGCTGCACCACCCGCTGGAGGAACAGGGAGTCGACTTCTGGTGGCTGGACTGGCAGCAGGGCAGCTACACGACCATGCCCGGGCTCGATCCACTGTGGATGCTGAACCACTTCCACTACCTGGATTCGGGCCGGGACGGGAAACGCCCGCTCACCTTCTCCCGGTACGCCGGGCCGGGATCGCATCGTTACCCGGTCGGCTTCTCCGGGGACAGCATCACCACCTGGGCGAGCCTCGACTTCCAGCCCTACTTCACCGCGACCGCGGCCAACATCGGATACGGGTGGTGGAGCCACGACATCGGTGGCCACTGCTTCGGGCTCCGTGACGACGAGCTCGCCACCCGCTGGTTCCAGCTCGGCACCTTCTCGCCGATCAACCGGCTGCATTCGACCAAGGACGTCTTCGCCGGCAAGGAGCCGTGGAAGTACAACCCGGTGGCGCGGGAGGCCATGAACACGAGCCTGCGCCTGCGGCACCGGCTGATCCCCTACCTGTACACGATGGCCGAGCGTGCCCACCGCCTGGGCGAGCCGCTGGTGCGGCCGCTCTACCACCTCGACCCGCGCCCGGAGGCACTGGCGGCGAAGAACACCTTCTGCTTCGGCAGCGAGCTGCTCGTCGCCCCGATCACGAGCCCGGCCGACCGGCGCACGACCCTGGCCCAGGTGGTCACCTGGCTCCCCGCAGGGGAGTGGATCGACTTCTTCACCGGCCTGCGCTACACCGGGGGACGGAGCGTGCAGCTGCACCGGCCGATCGACGGCTACCCGGTGCTGGCCAGGGCCGGCGCGATCGTCCCGCTGACCAGGCAGCACGAGTACGCCACGGACAACCCCGAAGCCCTGGAGGTGCATCTGTTCGCCGGTGCCGACGGCGACTTCACCCTCTACGAGGACGACGACGCTGCCGAGCCGAGGGTGGTGACCACCCGGTTGCGGTACTCCCTCGACGCCATCACCGTCGACCCGGCCGAGGGTGCCCTGGAACTCCTCCCGGAGAACCGGCGGTACCGGTTCGTGCTCCACGGGCTGGACGATGTGGGCGCAGCCGGGCTGGCCGAGGCTGTGGCCTCCGGCCCGCTGGTGATCGAGCTTGCGGTTCCGACGGCCGGCGGGGCCGTCATCCACCTCACCGGCAGCAGGCGCCCGGCCGACAACCGGGTGGAGTCGCGGGTGTTCGCCCTGCTCGAGGCGGCCCAGATCGAGTACGAGACCAAGGACCTGGTCTGGCGCCTGATGGACACCGTGGATCCGCTGGCCCGGCTGGCCGGGCTGCAGGCGCTGGCCCTGGAGGCGCCGCTGCACGCCGCGATCTCGGAACTGCTACTCGCCGACGCCTGACCGGGCCAGCCTGGCCTCGAGGGCATCGAGGATCAGGTCGAGCCCGGTGCTGAACTCGTCGGCGTAGGCGTAATCCTTGCCGACGACCTGCGCTGCGATCATCTCCGCCAGGTGGGGGTACTGCGCCATCGGCAGCGCGATGGCGGCCACGAAGTCCTCGGCTGCCTCGCCCGGCTCGAAGGGCAGGTTCACCTCGGTCAGCACGAACCCGTAGATGTAGGAGTCGAGCGCGGAGAAGGCGGTCGCTGCGAGCGCCACCGGGAAGCCGCCCTCGCGCAGGCAGCCGAGAACGGCGTCGTGGTGCCGCAGCAGCGCAGCGCCCGCTGCCCGGCGCGACTCGACCAGGCCGAGCGCCCAGGGGTGCGCTGACAGCACTGCCCGGGCCGAGCCTGCCCGGCGGGACATCTCCGATCGCCACGGGCGGCCGGGCCTCGGCAGCTCGATCAGGGCGAACACCCAGTCGGCGAGCCCGTCCACGAGGTCGTCCTTGCCGCGGAGGTGGTGGTAGAGCGACATGGCTTCGACGCCGAGCTCCGCACCGACGTTCCGCATGCTCACCCCGACCAGACCGGTGCGATCGGCGACTGCGGCCGCCGCCTCGATGATGCGCTCTCGACTCAGGCCCTTCACCGGCAACCCCCTTGCGGCCTTACTACTGTAAGGCTAGCCTAGCTGACGATTCGTACTTACGACTGTAAGGAGCCTGATCGTGCGCGCTGCGGTGATGGACCGGTACGGACCGCCCGAGGCGGTCCGGGTGGCCGAGGTGACGGACCCGGAGCCGCGGCGGGGCGAGGTGCTCGTCGAAGTCCGGGCGGCAGCCCTCACGGCTGGCGACGCCCGGATCCGGGGCGCCCGGTTCCCCAGGGGGTTCGGGCCGATCACCCGGCTGGCGCTCGGCTTCAGGGGCCCGCGACGCCACATCCTCGGCAGCACCTTCGCCGGAGTGGTGGCGGCGGTCGGCGACGGGGTCACGGAGCTGGCCCCCGGTGAAGCGGTGTGCGGCAGCACCGGGGCCCGGATGGGCGCCCACGCCGAGCTCGTCGTCGCCCCGGTCGCCACGGTGGTGCGCAAGCCGGCCGGAGTCTCGGACGAGGATGCCGCCGGGGTGATCTTCGGCGGCACCACAGCCCTCTACTTCCTGCGCGACCGGGCAGCCATCGCCGCCGGCCATTCGGTGCTGGTGAACGGGGCGTCCGGGGCCGTCGGCTCCAACGCCGTCCAGCTCGCCAGGCACTTCGGGGCCGAGGTCACCGGCACTGCCAGCCCGGCGAACGCCCGGCTCGTCCGTGAACTGGGTGCCGCCTTCATCGATCACACCGCCACCGACGTGGCCGGGTCGGCGCAACGCTACGACATCGTGCTGGACACCGTGGGCAACCTGACGCCGACCTCCGGACGCCGCCTGCTGACCGAGCACGGCGTCCTGCTGCTGGCCGCCGCGGACCTGTGGCAACTCATCAGCGCCCGCGGGAACGTGCGCGCCGGAGCCGCCCCCGAACGCGCGGCCGACATCGAACTCCTGCTTGGCCTGGTCGCCACGGGAGCGCTGAAGGTGATCATCGACCAGGTCGTGCAGCTCGAGGACATCGCCGCCGGCTACCGGAGGGCCGATTCCGGCAGGAAGGTCGGCAACGTGATCGTCCGGCCTCAGCGGCCGTAGCGGCGTTCGCGCTGGGCGTAGGAGCGCAGGGCCCGGATG
>CAYQXH010000017.1:0-10351 GCA_964421325.1 uncultured Propionibacteriaceae bacterium | reverse complement strand
GGGGTGAAGTCGACCTTGCGGAAGTCCGGCCACAGGGCTTCGCAGAAGTAGTACTCGCTGTGGGCGGACTGCCAGATCAGGAACCCGGACATCCGCTGCTCCCCCGACGTCCGGATGATCAGGTCCGGGTCGGGTTGGCCGGCGGTGTAGAGGTGTTCGGAGATGTGGTCGATCTCGAGCGTCTCCGCCAGCTCGTCGAGCGAAGTGCCCTTTGCGGCCTCGCTGGCCAGCAGCGAGCGGAAGGCATCGCGCAGTTCCCGGCGTCCGCCGTAGGCGACGGCAACGTTCACGTGGATGCCCGGCCGCTCCTGCAGTTCGGCCTTCCGCAGCCGTTCGGCCATCTGGTCGGGCAGGAGGTTGAGGTCACCGACCACCTGCACCCGGTAGCTGGCCGAGAGGTCCGCCACCAGGTTCTCGATCACCGTGAGCAACGGGGACAGCTCTTCCGCCCCGGACCTGGTCAGGTTGTCCGTCGAGAGCACCCAGAGGGTGACCACGCCGATGCCCAGGTCGGAGCACCAGTCGACGAACTCGCGCAGCTTGTCCGCACCGGCCTGGTAGCCGACGACCAGCGGCTGGTCCGGGGCATTGGTCCGGGCCCACCTGCGGTTGCCGTCCGCCAGCACGGCGACGTGGCGGGGAAGCGCGGCGCGGTCGAGTTGCGCCAGCACCTGGGTCTCGTAGGCGGAGTAGAGGAAGCCCAGCGGCTGCAGCTTGTTCAGCCTCTCGCGGACCCGCAGCCTCATGCCAGCACCATAGCGCCGCCGGGTTCGGCACACACGGCGGAAGGCCTGCCAGGGGCGGTTTCGGTCGCAACGGGCAGGGGGCGCGCCCGGCTTGCCCAAGTTCAGTAACCTACGTTAACGTAGGTTACTGAACCGTAGGTTTGGGGGCGAGAGATGACTCAGCAGGCTGTGGGAGTTCCGGTGACCCCGGACAGGCCACGTCTTCGCGGTTGGCTGCACCTGGGGATGACCCCCCTGGCTGTCGTCGGCGGCGTGATGCTGGTGATCCTCGCCCCCGATCCTTCGGGCAAGGTCGGCGCAGCAGTCTGGGTCGGCGGTGCGCTGCTGCTGTTCGGCACCAGCGCCGCCTACCACCTCGGCGACTGGGCCCCCCGCACCAAGGCAATGCTGCGGCGGTGGGACCACGCCAACATCTTCATCTTCATCGCAGCCACCTACACGCCGCTGGCGCTCACCCTGCTGCCGGACGGCGAGGCCCTCAAGCTGCTGGTGCTGATCTGGTCGGTAGCGGTGGTCGGTCTCTCCGCCCGGGTCTTCTGGCAGGGGGCGCCCCGCTGGCTCGACGTGGCCTGCTACCTGGGCATGGGCTGGGCCGGACTGGCGTGGCTGCCGGCCTTCTGGGTGAACGGCGGCCCGCTGATCGTCGGCCTGATCGGACTCGGTGGCCTGTTCTACACCGTCGGCGCCATCATCTACGGCCGCAAGTCGCCGAACCCGTCCCCGACCTGGTTCGGGTTCCACGAGATCTTCCACGCCTGCACCATCGCCGCAGCCCTCTGCCACTTCGCCGCCATCGCGGTCGCCGTCTTCAGCTGACCCCCTTCCCGACGTTGCGTCGGGCGGGAATGGATAGCGATCGGGGGTGGGGTCAGTTGACGCGGCTCCACAGGGCGGTGCGCAGCTCGGTCAGGTCGGACGTCGGCGGGAAGCAGGTGGTGCCGCGGCAGACGTAGACACCGGGCCTCACCCGATCCTCGAAGTGGTGGGCGAAGCCCTCGGTCCCGGCAGCGCCGGCGAGCACAGCTGTGCCGATCGGGGCCATCCGCCAGGTCGCCCTGGCGTCCTGCCCGAGCGGCTCGCCGATCACGACGGCCACAGCCGGACGCAGCCCGGTGCGCGCCTCGTCCGCGACCAGGGCGTCGAGCAGCGCCGAGCCGGCGAACCGCGGAGCCTGCTCCAGCAGCCCCCGGGTGGTCCGGCTGGCCAGATCGGCCCGCACGATCAGGGCCTCGTCAGCTGCCAGCAGCCCGACCAGCCGCAGGGCTGCGATCAGCGCGCTCGTTCCGGAGGGGGTCGGGTTGTCACTCACGTCGCGGGCCCGGGCGAACAACCGCTCGGCGTCGGCGGCGGCGTCATGGAAGCCACCATCCTCTGCATCGAAGAGGTCGAGGGCCTGGGCGAGCAGGGCCTGGGCTCGACGGAGCCACTCGGCCTCACCCGTCGCCCCAGCGAGGCGCGCGAAACCGAGCGCGACAGCGCCGTAGTCCTCGGCGAACGCCGCGACGGAGGAAGCCTGGCCGCCCAGCGAACTGCGCCGCAGCCGGCCGTCCCAGTGGTCGCGCCACAGGCACTCGGCCGCCCCCCGGGCGAGCTCGAGCCAGCCCGGCTCGTCGAAGACCCCGGCGGCCCAGACCAGGGAGTCGATGGCCCACCCGTTCCAGGCTGCCACCACCTTGTCGTCCCTTGCCGGCGCGAACCGGTGCTGCCGCTCGGTGAGCAGTTTCGCCGACACCGCCGCCAGCCGGGCCGCGTCCGGATTGCCCCGCAGCTGGAGCGTGGACAGGCCGTGCTCGAAGGTGCCGGTGGTCGTGACGTGGAACACCTCGGCTGCCCAGTCGCCGTCCGCAGCACCGAGGGCATCGGTGAGCAGGCCGGGCGTCCAGCAGTAGTAGATGCCCTCGTGCTGCATGCCGCGGCTGTCCAGGCTGTCGGCGTCGAGGCTGGACGCGAACCCGCCGGAGGGCAGCAGCAGTTCCCGCTCCAGCCAGCCGACGATGCCCCGGACCACCCGCTCGAACTGGGCGCGCAGCAGCGGGTCATGGTCGGGGACCCGCCGCCAGCCGCGGGTGTAGCTGCCGAGCAGCAGCGCGTTGTCGTAGAGCATCTTCTCGAAGTGCGGCACCACCCAGCCCGGATCGACGCTGTAGCGGGCGAAGCCACCACCGATCTGGTCGTGGATGCCACCCCGCGCCATGGCGTCCAGGGTGCGCTGGGCGACGTCGAGCGAGCCGGGTTCGCCCTTCACCAGCAGGGCGTCGATGAGCACTGGGGCCGGGAACTTCGGCGCGGTGCCGAAGCCACCGTGGATCGGGTCGAACTCACCGCTCAGCCGGTCGAGCACAGCCCACACGTCCACCTTGCCCTCCGTGGCGGGCAGCGGTTCGAACGCGTCGGCCAGGTGCGCCGTGATCGCCGCGGCGCTGGCGTCGGCCTCGTCGCGCCGTTGCCGCCAGGCGGTGTCGATGGCGCTGACCACCTCGCCGAAGCCCGGCATGCCGCCGGTGCGCACCGGCGGGTAGTAGGTGCCGGCGAAGAACGGCAGGCCCTCCGGGGTGAGGAAGACGGTCATCGGCCAGCCGCCCGAGCCGGTGAGCGCCTGGGTGGCCTTCATGAACACCGCGTCCAGGTCGGGCCGCTCCTCCCGGTCCACCTTGATCGCGATGAAGTTCGGGTTGACCAGTTCGGCGATCGCCGGGTCCGAGAACGACTCGTGGGCCATGACGTGGCACCAGTGGCAGGCCGCGTAGCCGACCGAGAGCAGGATCGGGCGATCGTTCGCCCGGGCCTCGGCCAGTGCCTCCTCGCCCCATTCGCGCCAGTCGATCGGGTTGTCGGCATGCATCCGCAGGTACGGGGACGTGGCCTCAGCTAGGCGATTCACACCGGCAGCATAGGTCAGGCGGCCGCGGCAGCAGACCGCAGGGTCTCCACCAGCGGGGTCGTCGGCCGGCCGATCAGGGTGCTCAACTCCCCGGTGACCTCGGCCAGCGCACCCTGGGCGATGTCCACGTCCATCGCCGCGACGAACTCTGCAGTGCCGCGGGGCACGCCGCCGGCGACCATGCCGGCCACCAGGATGGACGGCTCCACCGGCTCGTACACCACCGGCCTGCCGAGCACCTCGGCGTACGCGGCGGCGAGTTCGTGGTAGTCCCAGGCGACGTCCCCGCCGAACTCGCGGATCGCGCCGTCCCGCCACCCTCCGGTGAGCGCCGCGACCGCACCGGCGGCAAGGTCGGCGCGGCCGGCCGAGGCCACCCTCCCGGAGCCGGCTGCAGCCACCAGCACCCCGGACTGCGCGAGCTCCGGCAGCCGCTGGACGTAGTTCTCGTTGTACCAGTTGTTCCGGGCCACCGACCACGCCAGCCCGGACGCGGCCAGGTACTCCTCGGTGGCCTTGTGGTCGGGAGCCAGCACCAGGGAGCTGGCGGTGGCGCGGGGCGCAGAGGTGTAGACGATCCGGTCCACGCCCGCGGCCCTGGCGGCATCGATCACGTTGCGGTGCTGCTGGACGCGCCTGCCCGGCTCGTTGCCGGAAACCAGCAACACCCCGGTCACGCCCGTCAGGGCTGCGGTCATGGCGGCGGGGTCGTCGTAGTCGGCGCCGCGGACCTCGACCCCTGGCCGCCCGGCGACCCGGCCGGGATCCCGAGCGATCGCGACGACCTCCTGCCCGGACCGGACGGCTGCTTCGACGGCGAGGGCGCCGAAGTGGCCGCTGGCTGCTGTGATGGCGATGGTCATTGATGCCTCCAGGAAGAGTGGTTGAACTCTAAACTAGGAGGTGGAGTCAAACCCTCACTCGGCGGGCGGTGCCGGCGGGGCCGGGGGAACCGGCGAAGTCGGTGAGCCCGGCGAGGCGGCATCGTCGAAATCGATCCGGTTCAGGTTGCGCCGCATGCTCCAGTAGAGGAAGCCCAGCAGCGCGAGCAGGACGACGACCATCAGCAGCGGCAGCCACGGCGGCGTTGCCGGCCCCGGACCTAGATCGAGTAGCACCATGCCCCAAGGCTATCCCGCGGCGCGTCCCGCAGCCCCGCGAACAGGTCCGACTCGGGCAGCTCCACCGGGACCGCCGAGCGGACCAGCTCGAAGTCCTCGGTCGGCCAGCCGGCCCGCTGGATCTCCAGCGGCACCGCGAACCACGACCCGTGCGGGTCGACCTGGGTGGCATGGGCCAGCAGTGCAGCGTTGCGGACCTCGAAGTACTCCGAGCAGGGCACGAAGGTGGTCAGGCGGCTCTCGTTCGACTCCTCCGACGGCAGCTCCGTCAGCCAGTCGGAGTATGGCCGGCCGAGTCCCGCCTCGTGCATGGCGGCGTCGAGGGCGGCGAACCGGCCACGGTGCAGCGAGCGGTCGTAGTAGACCTTCGCCACCCGCCACGGCTCCCCGTGCTCCGGCCAGGCCTCGGGGTCGGCGGCAGCGGTCACGGCAGCCATCGAGATCCGGTGGCACATGATGTGATCGGGGTGGGGGTAGCCGCCGTTCTCGTCGTAGGTGGTCAGGACCTGCGGCTTGAACTCGCGGATCACCTTCACCAGCGGACCGGCGGCGACCTCCGGGTCGAGCCGCGCGAACGCCTCCGGCGGCAGCTCCTCCCCCGCCTCCGGCAGCCCGGAGTCGACATAGCCGAGCCAGACCTGTTCGATGCCGAGGATCCGGGCGGCCCTGGCCATCTCGGCCCGGCGCAGCTCGGGCAGGTTCGCCCGGTTCTCCGGGCTCTCCAGCTTCGGGTTCAGGATCGATCCGCGCTCGCCCCCGGTGCAGGTCGCCACCATCACCTGGACTCCCTGGGCCACGTAGTAGGCGGTGGTCGCGGCGCCCTTGCTCGACTCGTCGTCCGGGTGGGCGTGGACGTGGAGGAGCCGCAGGTTCATGGCACCATTCTGGACACCCCTGGACGCCCGGCCAATCCGGGCAGTGGAGAATGGACGCCGTGACCGAAGCAGCCGCTGCCCGCCTTGCCCGCAGGTATCCGCCGGCGAGGCCGAACCGCTGGTGGATCCCGGTGGCCCTCGCCCTCGCGGCCGCCGGCGCCGCCTGGCTGGTCTGGGCCGGAACCTACGGCGCCACCGGGATCACGGCAAGGGTGGATGCCTTCGACGTCCGCTCCGACACCGCCATCGCCGTCACCGTCACCGTTGACCGCCCCGATCCCGGGATCGGCGCCGACTGCCTGCTCTACGCCCAGGCCGTCACCTATGACCGGGTGGGCGAGACCCACATCCGGATCGCGCCTGGCGGTGCGCCGCTGACCACGGTCGAGCTTGAACTGCGTACTTTCAAGCGGGCCACCACGGCGGCCGTCGAATCGTGCCGGGCGACCCCCTGACGGGATCGGATAGCCTGCAAGCATGACTGAACTTCCGACCACCTGGCTGACCCAGGAGGCGTTCGACCGCCTTACCGACGAACTGGCCTTCCTCAAGTCCGAGGGCAGGGCGAAGGTGACAGCGAAGATCGCCCAGGCCCGCGAAGAAGGCGACCTCAGTGAGAACGGCGGCTACCACGCCGCCCGCGAGGAGCAGGGCCACCAGGAGGCCCGCATCCGGCAGCTCACAGCGATGCTCGAGAACGTCCAGGTCGGCGAGGCCCCCGTGGGTTCGGAGCAGGTCACGCCCGGCTCAGAGGTGACGGTCTACTACGACGACGATCCGGACGACACCGACACCTTCCTGCTCGGCTCCCGGGAACTGATGAACCTCGACGACTCCGTCAACCTCGAGGTCTTCTCACCGCAGTCCCCGCTGGGCAAGGCCATCCTCGGCCACAAGGTCGGCGACACCGTGCGCTACAACGCGCCCAACGGACGCAAGATCGACGTCACCGTCGCCAGGGTGGCAGCCTTCGGCGTCTAGTCCGTCAGGCCGGCGATCAGCGCTGCCGCCTCGGCCGGTGACAGCGCCCCGGAGGCGACCTCGCTGAGCACCTGGTCGCGGGTCATCACGGTGTTCGGCTCGGCCTCCCCGGCCAGGCCGAGCTTCATCAGCAGCGCGGTGAACCGCAGCCGGGCCGTCGGGTAGGAGACCCCGAGATGCTTCTCCACCTCGCGCATGTTGCCGCGGGAGGCGAGGAAGACCCGCAGCAGCTCGACGTCGCGCGCCTCGAGGGCGCAGAAGTCGCAGTGCCCGAACTCGCCGGCCAGCTCCGAGCCGCAATTGCGGCAGCCGAGCCTCGTTGTGATCAGCTCGCCGCCACACACCGGACAGTCGGCCGGGGCGCGGTACCTGGGTTCGGTCGTCACCGCTGCTCTTCGCTTCCGGCGACGATGTTCGCCCAGCCCATCACGACGCCGACGTCGAGGCGGGCGGAGCCGTTGCCGAGGACCACCTCGTCGATCTGGCCGGTGTGTGCGCCGCTCCAGCTCACCTTGCCGAGTTGCGCCTCGCCGTGGACGGTGACGTTGGAGTCGTCGGCCAGCTCGATCGTCAGCTGGCCGGACTCGACCCGCACCCGGGATCGGCCGGTGGCGATCGTGCCCTTCAGGGTCGCCGACCCGGCCTGCACCAGCACGTCGTTGGCTTCCGCAACGCCGGACAGCTCTGCGCCACCGGCTGTGACCCGCACCTTGCCGAGATAGGGCACGTCGGCGCAGCTGAGGTGGCCCGCCGTCACCTCCACATCGACGATGATCGCCGGGTTGATGCGCAGGTAGAGCTCCTTGCCCAGGCCCATCGCCCGCAGCTCGTCCAGGCTCCGCGGGGGACGCAGGATGCTGAAGCCGTCCAGGTTCGGCCCGATCTCGCCGTCGCTGGTGACCTCGAGGACCGAGCCGTTGCGGCGCAGCACGTGTGGCCCCTCGGCCGATGCCGTGGCGACGGTAGGATCCCCGACGATCCGGACGCGGCGCCCGACTGCGTGCACCGAGATCCGGTCGACGCCCTTGCTTCCCGTGGGCCGGCGGCGTCCGGTGGTCTGGGTCGGTTCGGGACCGGGCTGGCCGAAGACCTCACGGGCGTAGGGCGGGAACTGGCGGCGGCCGGGCTCGTAGTCGTCGGCCTCCTCGCCGAGTTCCTCGTTGGTCGGCTCGACCGGCTTGGTTTCGAGGCTTGCGGCGTCGATCCGGCGTGCGGCCTCGGACGCGTCGATCCGGCCGGCGGCCAGGTCCTCGAGGATGGGACCAAGATCAGGAGTAGTCATGCCCCGATTCTAGGACGATCTTTCCAATAACGAAAGCCAGACTTTCTATTCTGGCAACTCCTCGGTGACTTCGACTGGATCGGCCACCGGTGAGGCGGTCCCGAAGCGCTCCGGGTCGAGGCCGCGGATGAAAGCCACCGAGAAGGCCAGGACCGGGATGACCAACAGCGCGCCGACGATGCCGGCCATGGTCGCGCCAACGGCCAGGCCGATCAGGACTGCCAGCGGGTGCAGGGAAACCGCCCGGCCGAGCAGGATCGGCTGCAGGAAGTGGCCTTCGGCCTGCATCACGAGGATGGTGATGCCAAGCATGATCAGCGCGCTCACCGGGCCGTGGGTGACCAGGGCGAGGGCTGTGGCAACCGTCCCGGCCAGCACCGCACCGACGACGGGGACGAACGCAGTGATGAAGGTCAGCGCGAACAGCGCCCAGGCCATCGGCAGCTGCAGGGCGAGGGCACCGATCAGGATTCCCAGCGCGTCCACCAGGGCGACGAGCACCTGGGCCCGCATGTAGGCCACCAGTGATGCCCAGCCCCGGTCGGCTGCCCGGAGCGTGGGCACCTGGTACTGCTCGGGCACAAGGCTCACGGTCGACGTCCAGATCCGCCGGCCGGAGGCCAGGAAGAAGAACGCAGCGATCAGGGCGATCGCCAGCCCGGCCAGGAAGTGGCCGACCCTGACCCCCGCACTGGCCGCGAGCGTCGCCAGCTCGGCGCGGGAGTCGTTCACCCAGGTGCTCAGCTGCTGCAGGTAGCCGTCCAGCTGGGCCTGGTCGATGTGCAGCGGACCTGATGCCAGCCACTCGATCACCGTCCCGATGGCGACGACGGACTGGTCGATGAGCTCCGGCAGTTCACGCGCGACCTGGGCTCCGATGGCGACGAAGACCCCTCCGATCACAAGGGCGGTCGCGAGCAGGCAGCTGATCGCCGCCAGCACCGGCGGCCAGTTCCACTTGCGGAAGCGGGTGTTCAGCGGTGCCAGCAGGGCCGACAGCAACACCGCGACGGCTACCGGCACCGCGACACCGGAGAAGTACTGGAGCAGCCACCACAGGCCGGCGAGCGCAGCCGCGATCACCAGGACGCGCCAGGCCCAGTTCGATGCCGTCACCACCCCTCTGGGGAGGTTGGACACGTCGCTGGTGGTTCTGGGCGGGAGCACGGGGGAACTCTACCCAGCCGCGAACCTCGCCCCGCCGCCGGTCGGCCGGAGGCGCTGCCCGGCTACGTGCAGAGTCGCGGCGATGCGTGGCGAGGCAGGGTTGCGGGCAGGCGATCACGGCTAGGGTGAGGCGGGTGAGGAAGCCGCTGGCGGAGCTGATCGCCCCCGACTGGGCCGAGGCGCTGGCGCCGGTGGAACCGGTGATCGAGCAGCTGGGAGACTTCCTTCGGGCCGAGCTCGCGGCCGGACGCGACTACCTCCCGGCCGGGCACCAGGTGTTGCGGGCCTTCACCCGGCCACTGGCCGACGTGCGGGTCCTGATCGTCGGGCAGGACCCCTACCCCACCCGCGGCCATCCGGTCGGCCTTTCGTTCTCGGTCGCCCCGCAGGTGCGTCCCCTGCCGCGCAGCCTCGTGAACATCTACGCCGAACTGCAGTCCGACCTCGGCATCGAACCGGCCGCCTCCGGAGACCTGACGCCGTGGTTCACCCAGGGCGTGCTGCTGCTGAACCGGGTCCTCACGGTCCGTCCGGGCGCCCCGGGCTCGCACCGCGGCAAGGGTTGGGAGCAGGTGACCGAACGCGCCATCGACGCCCTCGCCGCCCGGGGCGGGCCACTGGTTGCGATCCTCTGGGGCCGGGACGCGCAATCGCTGGCGCCGAAGCTGGCCGGTATCCCCCAGATCGCCTCGGCCCACCCGTCCCCGCTCTCCGCGCACGCCGGCTTCTTCGGCTCGCGGCCGTTCAGCCGGGCCGACGCAGCGCTGGTCGCCCAGGGTGGAACCGGGATCGACTGGCGGCTGGCGTGAACCGCCGGAATGCCGGGGCGCCCGGCGGCGTTCCACCGACGTGTTCGGATCAAGGAAGTCCCAGATGATCACCCCCGAAGCCGCCCTGCCCGGAAGGGACCGCGGCCTGCTGATGGGCCCCGCCTTCCACGAGACCCTCGGGACCCGGATCGACCAGGTGCCCGACGGCGCCGAGGTCGCCTACTTCGCCCTCGGCTGCTTCTGGGGTGCGGAGAAGCTGTTCTGGGAGCTCGACGGCGTGATCACGACCGCCGTCGGCTACGCCGGCGGGTTCACCCCCAACCCCACCTACGAAGAGGTCTGCTCCGGACGCACCGGGCACGCCGAGACGGTGCTGGTGGTCTACGACCCGCAGCGGGTCTCCTACGGCGAGTTGCTGAAGGTGTTCCTGGAGAACCACGACCCCACCCAGGGCATGCGCCAGGGCAACGACCTCGGCACCCAGTACCGCTCGGCGATCTACTTCACCGGCGCGGAGCAGGAGGCGGC
>CAYQXH010000016.1:10051-27038 GCA_964421325.1 uncultured Propionibacteriaceae bacterium | reverse complement strand
GGGACAACAGCTGGCGTCCGGCCTGGCGGGTGGCGCTCATCCCGAGCTACAAGGCGCACCGGGTGGCCTACGCCGACGTCGAACTGGTACCGGAGGAGCTCGTCGCCCAGGTGCCGCTGATCCGGCAGGTGCTGGCAGCCCTCGGCCTGTCGGTCGTCGGTGCGGACGGGTTCGAGGCCGACGACATCATGGGCACCCTGGCCGCCCGCTCCGGGGTGCCGACCGATGTCGTCACCGGGGACCGGGACCTGTTCCAGCTGGTCGACGACGACCGCGGCGTCCGGGTGCTCTACTGCGGGCGCGGGGTGGCGAACCACGACCGGGTCGACGCGGCCTGGCTGCGGGCCAAGTACGGGATCGACGGTCCCGGCTACGTCGACTTCGCCGTGCTGCGCGGCGATCCGTCCGACGGGCTACCGGGGGTGGCCGGCATCGGTGAGAAGACCGCAGCCCGGATGGTCGCCGACTACGGCGGCCTCGAGGGCATCCTCGCCGCGGCCACGGCCGGGCGGCTGTCGCCGACCCTCACCGCCCGAATCGTTGCAGCCATCGAATACCTGGGTGCTGCCGGCGAGGTGGTGGCAGTGCGGACCGACGTCGAGCTCGGGCCGCTGGACCTCACCCTGCCCGCGGTGCCGGCGGACCCGGACCGATTCGCCCAGCTCACCACCGAACTGAACCTCGGCGGGGCCGCAGATCGAATCCTCGCTGCGCTGGCCCGGCGTTAGGCCGCACCGGCAGGGATCCGGTCCCCGGGCCACCGGGAACGGCGGCTCAAGACGGCGGCACGGTGTGGTTCCACAGTTCAACGGTCTGCAGCGCCCAGTACCCGATGAAGAGCGCCAGCAGGCAGACCTCCACCCAGAAGATGACCGGTATCGGGGCGCTCGGCGTCGCAGTGATCACGGCGTTCTGGGAGCCGGTGGCCAGGAAGAGCGCCACGCCGGCCGCGACGAACACCAGCATCGCGATCGCTATCCCCAGGTACCAGCGCCGGTACCAGCTCTCCGGCCTCACGAAGGCTGCATCCGCCGCGGTGGTGCGCCGGGCATTGATCCACACCACTGCGACGAGGATGGCGAAGAAGGCGATCGCAGCTGCGTAGTGGGTGTACTGCAGGAAGGCCGGCCGGGCCAGGAGGAAGACCGAGGCGACCAGGAGCCAGAGCGCGCTGAGCGCTGTCAGACCCCTTGTGGTCGGTCCTTCCCAGGGGCTACCGGTGCTGGCAGCCCGCCACCGCCGGAGCCAGAGGTAGCCGAGCGCGATCAGGCCAAGCGTCAGGTAGGCGCCGACGTTGAGTTCCACGCCCTGCACCAGGTCGAGCGGTACGCAGTCGGTTCCGGCCGGCTCGCAGGACGGGTCCTGGATCGGGGTCGGCACCAGCGCCACCAGCGGGATCAGCACCCCGGCAACGTTCAGCAGCCCGTTCTCCCACCCGGGCCGCCCCTTCACGGCGACCAGGGCCAGCCCGACCGCGATCAGGCTGCCGACGAAGACGTTCTCGATGGGGCTGTAATAGGTGGCGCTGACCGATCTGGGGACCGGCACCTCCGGCAGTCCGATGAACCAGACCAGGGCGAGTCCGAGCAGTAGCCCACCGGCGGCCATCCCGAGTCTCAGGGTCCGGTAGGTCTCAAGTTCCGCGCTCGGATCGTCCATTCAATTCCCATCGCTTCGACCGGGAGCAGGGTTCCCGGCCGGCTGACCACGGACGTTGGCGAGCCTCGCAGGTGCGGCCGCCGGGTCGCCATCCCCAGCAGTACGTAGCCACCTGACCGGCGTCGCGCCGGTCCGGTGCTCGCCGGCGGTGCCGGCCGGGGCGAGGTTCAGGCGCGCAGCGAGTAGACGGCTGCCCCGGCGGCGAGGTTCGCCACCCGGTCGGCCACCTTCAACGGCACCCCGGCCGGCGTCAGCGTGATCCGCTCCTCGATCTCGAGCCCGAGGGTGTCGAACAGCTCCTCGAGTTCGACGAGGGTGGTGAAGCGCAGGTTCGGGGTGTCGAACCAGGCGTGCGGCAGGTCGCCGGAGCGTGGCATCCGTCCCCGGAGCAGCCGCAGCCGGTGCCGCCACCAGCCGAAGTTCGGCACGGAAACGATCAGCCGGTCGGCGATCCGACCCATGTGCTGCAGGACCTCCACCGGACGGTGGATGGTCTGGATGGTCCGGGAGAGCACGACCACGTCATAGGAGTGGTCGGCGAAGTCGTCCAGCTCGCTGTCGATGTCCAGCTCGATGACGGGCACTCCGAGGCGGATCGCAGCCACCACCGACTCGGGGTCGATCTCCACCCCGGTGCCGCGGCAGTCGGCCTCCGTCATCAGGTGGGCGAGCAGCGACCCGGAGCCGCAGCCGAGGTCGAGCACCCGGGAGCCGGTCGGGATCAGGCCGGCGACGAGTTCGAGGTCCGCTCGCAGGCTCATGCGGTCACCCCTGCCAGGGCACGGTCGAGGAAGGCCCCCAGGGTCTCGTGGTACGGCTCGATGGCCAGCAGGAAGGAGTCGTGGCCGTAGGTGGACGGGATCTCCCGGAAGCTGACCGGCTGGCCGGCCCGCTCCAGGGTGCGGACTATCCGGCGCGAATGGTCGGTGCCGAAACGCCAGTCGCTGGCGAAGGAGAGGACGAGCCAGTTGACCGGGCTGAACCGCACCGCGTCCAGCGCCTTCGGGTCGGCGAAGGGGTCGAAGTAGTCCATCACCCGGGTCAGGTACAGGTAGCTGAGGGCGTCGAAGCGCTCCAGGAACACCTGGCCCTGGTGGGCGAGGTAGCTCTCCACGGCGAAGTCGATGCCGAAGCCCGGCTGCCGCCGGTTCGGGTCCACCTGGCGGCCGAACTTCTCGGTGAGCGCGTCCTCGGACAGGTAGGTGATGTGGGCCATCATCCGCGCGATCGACAAGCCGATGTCCGGGTTCACCCCGGCAGCGGCGTAGTCGCCGGCCGCGAAGTTCGGGTCGGTCATGATGGCGCGGCGGGCTACGGCGGAGAACGCGATGTTCTGCGCCGTCAGCCGGCTCGAAGCAGCGATCACGACAGCGTTGGCGACCTCCTCCGGGTGGTCGAGGCCCCACTGCAGCACCTGCATGCCACCGAGCGACCCGCCGATCACAGCCAGCAGCCGGCTGATCCCGAGGTGCTTCACCAGGGCCCGGTGGACCTCGACCAGGTCGCGCATCATCAGCACCGGGAAGTCCAGCCCGAAGGCCGAGCCGGTCTCGGGGTTGGGCGAGGACGGTCCGGTGCTGCCCTGGCAGCCGCCGATCAGGTTGGCGCTGATCACGAAGAAGCGATCGGTGTCCAGGGGCTTGCCCGGCCCGATCAGGTTGTCCCACCAGCCGGGACGGGTGGCGCCGTCGTGCCAGCCCGCCGCGTGGGCGTCCCCGGTCAGCGCGTGGCAGACGAAGACGGCGTTGTCGGCGGCCGGGGTGAGCGTCCCGTAGGTCTCGTAGGCGACGTCGACCGGGCCGAGGCTGCCGCCCTGCTCAAGCTGCAGCGGGCTCTCGGCCGTGTAGAGCCGGACGGTCTGGGTGCGAACCTTGCCGACCGAACCGGCCTCGGGCGTCCCGGGCATCCACAACCTCTCCTCCAGCGCTGCGGCCTCACTATAGCCGCCGGGGCGGACGGTCCCGACGTGGGAGAATGGCTTGATTTGCGGTGAAAGGACTTGCGATGACCACACTCTCCGAGCAGCTCCAGAACGACCTGGTGGCTGCGATGAAGGCCCGGGACGACCTGACCAGGTCCACGCTGCGGATGGCCGTCAGCGCCATCCGGAACGAGGCGGTGGCCGGCAAGACCGCGCGGGTACTGACCGAACCCGAGGTGATCGCAGTGCTCAACCGGGAGGTCTCCAAGCGTCGGGACTCGGCCGAGGCCTACACCGCCGGGAACCGTCCAGAACTCGCTGCGCGCGAGCTCGCCGAGGTGGAGATCCTGCAGCACTACCTGCCCGCCGGCCTCACCGAGGTCGAACTCGACGCGATCGTCGCGGAGGAGGTGGCAGCTGCTGCTGCCGGCCTGGGCGCAGCGCCCACCATGAAGCAGATGGGCCTGGTGATCAAGGCGGTCAACGCCCGGGCTGCGGGACGGGCCGAGGGCGCCAAGGTGGCGGCCAAGGTGAAGGCGGCCCTGTCCTGAGCCCCGCCGGGTGGTGGTTCACCACCAGCCCTGTCGTTTCGTCCAGCGCAGCAGCACAAGGGACAGCGCGACCATTACGACGACCACGATCGCCAGCGGGACGAAGCGGTCGGTGCTGCTGGCGACGAAGTTGATGCCGACCACGGAGCTGATGGCGGTCACCGGCAGCGTGATCGCGGCGATCACGGCGAGGCGCTCGGCCGCGATGGTCATCTTGGTGTCGGTGCGGGCCCGGTAGTACTCCGTGATCCCGGTGAGGAAGTCGAGCTGGCTGGCCGTGATCCGGCTGAGCCGGTCGTAGGCGTCCTTGTTGTCCCGCAGGCCCCGGTGCACCGCCTCGTCCAGCTCCGCGAGCAGGCGCAGGGCCCGGCCGTAGATCTCCGCGGACTGGCTGGTCATGGTCCGCACCGTCAGCAGGGCGTGCCTCGTGGTGAACAGTTCCTCGAGGAAGACCTGCGGATCGGCGTCACCGGCTCGCGCCATCACGTGCTTCTCCAGCTCGCCGACCTCACGGGCGAGCTGGTTGACGAACCGCTCCTCGGCGATGGTCAGGGCGCTGACGATCCGCCGCGACGCGGCCCACGGTCCCGAGGGGACGTACCGCCCGCCGAGCATCCGGTCGGCCAGCTCGTCGGTCTCCTGGAGCAGCAGCTCCAGCGGGACGGCGAGATTGCGCGGGCCATGGGTGGTGATCAGGTAGTTGGGGCCGATGAACTGGTCGAGCTCCAGGTAGTGGACGTGGCCGCTCTCGCCCACCTGGGGGCGGTGCAGCACCAGGAAGAGGGTGCCCGAGTACACGTGCAGCCGCGGCACGTGGTTGCGTTCCATCACATCGCGGACGGCGGCCGGGTGCGCCCCGAAGACGTCAGCGAGCAGGTCTGCGGTCTGTTCGTCTGGCTCGGGGACGTCCAGCCACAACCACCCGGACGGGTCCGCGAGGAGTGCGGGGAGTTCGGCGTCGGCGCGCCTGCTGGCCACCCCGGACTCCCGATCAACCCACAACAGCCGTTGGACCGCCATGGCGGAAGCTTAGGGTCCGCGGTACCGCCAGAAAGCGGGCACGATTACCGCCACCAGCGCCGTGAGGACGATGACCAGCAGCCCGCCGCCGGCGCTGGCCCAGGCAGTGCCCACCAGTTCGGCCGCGTAGCCGTGGACGGTGTCTGCGATCCGGGGCCCGCCGGAGACGACCACGATGAACACGCCCTGCAGCCGGCCGCGCACCGCGTCGTCGGCCGCCGACAGCAGCATCGCCTGCCGGAAGGCCGCCGAGACCATGTCGGCTGCGCCGCCGACCACGAGCATCAGGATGGCCAGCGCGAGCATGGGCAGGTGCCAGGCCGTGGCCAGGCCGACAGCCAACCCGAAGACCGCCATCGCCGCCCCCCAGACCAGGATGCTCAGCACAACGGCGCGGCCCTGCCGGGAGACGCGGGACACCCACCCGGAGAACACGCCGCCGAGCACGGCACCGGCCGGCATCGCGGCGAAGAGCAGGGCGAAGACGAGCCCGCCCTCCCTGGGCCCGCCGAAGTCGATGTGCGCGATCTCGGGGAACAGCGCCCGGGGCATCCCGAAGATCATGGCGATGAGGTCGACCAGGAACGAGGTCAGCAGGATGGGGTGGCCCCGAAGGTAGGCGAGGCCGTCGACCACCGACCGGAGTCCTGGCGAACCGACCCGGTTCTCGATCGGCAGCGCCGGCAGTCGCCAGACCGCGCCGAGCGTCGCGAACAGCGTGAGGGTGTCGATCAGGTAGAGCCACGAGAAGCCCAGTACCGGGATCAGGGCGCCGCCGATCATCGGCCCGGCGATGGCGCCGGCCATCATCACGGTCATGTTGAGCGCACTGGCAGCCGGCAACTGGGCCGAGGGCAGGAGGCGCGGCAGGACGGCGCTGCGGGTCGGCTGGTTCACCCCGAAGAAGGCCTGCTGCAGGGAGAACAACCCCAGCAGGAGCCACACATTGTCCAGTCCCAGGGCTGCCTGGACCCAGAAGAGCCCGCTGGTCACGATCAGCCCGGCGGTGGTGACCTGCAGCAGCCGCCGCCGGTCGAAGTGGTCGGCGAGGGCACCGCCCCAGAGCCCGAAGACGATCAGCGGTACCAGCCCGAAGATGCCGGTGAGCCCGACGTAGGACGACTGGCCGGTGATCGAGTAGATCTGGGCAGGGACGGCCACGACGGTCAGCTGGGCGCCGATCACCGTGATGATGTTCGCCTGCCAGAGGCGGCGGAAGTGCGGGTTGGTCAGGGGGGTCGTGTCTGCGAACAGTCCCCTCACGCCGGCCACGGTCGGCAAGCCTAGCCCCGCTCAGCCGGTCAGCCGGAACTCCCCCAGCCGTTGGTACCCGGCCCCTGCCGGGAGCGTCCGGGACCGGATCAGGGTGCAGCTGTCCACCAGCCAGGTCTGGGCCGGCACGGCATCGAGTACCTCCAGCCAGTGGGTGGCCGGGATCCCGGCTGCCCTTGCCAGGGTGAGGTGGGCGCGGAACGGCCCGCCCTCCACCTCGATCCCCGACGTCGCGGCGGCGTTGCGGCAGCGCAGCGCGAGCCGGCCGAGTTCCGCCGCCCCCCTGCTCACCCCGAGCCAGAGCACCCGGGCACGGTCCGGGTTCGGAAAGGCACCGGCCCCGGCGATGCAGATCTCGAACGGCGCGGTCCTGGCTGCGACCTCGGCGAGCGCATCCTCCAGGTTCCCGACCAGGCCCGGCGGCACCTTCGCCATGAAGGCGCAGGTGAGGTGCCAGCCCTCCGGCAGCGCCCAGCGAAGGCCACCGCCGGCGTCTCGCCGCGGCTCCAGGAACCGGTCCAGGGCTTCGCGGACGGGGTCGGGCGGGACGACGGCGACGAACAGCCGGTCGGTCATTCCGCCAGCAGGGCAGCCAACTCCGGCTTGGCGCGGCGCAGCTGGATCGCCCCGTACACCAGCACGGCCCCGGCGATCAGGGCGAAGGCGCCGATCGTCACGGCAAGGACGTTGGCCCCGGTGTCGGGGTTGACCATGAAGTAGACGCCAAGGAGCGCTGTCAGCAGGCCGGAGGCGAGCACCCAGCCCCAGCTGCGCTGGCCGAGGCCACGCAGGCCGACGGCCGTGGCCACCTGGAACAGCCCGACCACCAGCGCCCAGAAGGCGAAGAAGATCACGATCACGGCGGCGATGGTCTGCGGGAAGCGCAGCGCGAGGACGCCGATCACGATCCCGGCGATGCCCTGGAACACCGTCCAGCCCCAGGCGCTGCGGCGGGAGGCCAGCCCGGTGCCGATCGCGATCAGGCCGTCGACGATGGCGAAGAAGCCGAACAGGCCGAAGAGCACTGAGACCGTCATGGCCGGCCAGAACAGGGCTGCCAGCCCCAGCGCGAGCGTCACCACCCCACGCATCAGCGTCAGCCACCACAGGCGGTTGAGCAGGGTTTCTGGACTGGTGGCTGTCACGGTGGCTCCTCCGGTGCTGGAGGTGCAGATTCTAGCCAGCCTCTGCGGTGTCGGCGGTGATCGGATCACTGGCGGCGCGCTCGCGCCGGGCCAGCAGGACGAACGGCAGCGCCAGCGCCTCGATCCCGGCGGAGACCAGGTAGGAGGCCGGATATCCGGCGACGTCGGCCACCCGGCCGAGCGCCGGCTGCACGACCACGCCACCGGCGGAGCCCATCAGCGAGTCGAACGAGAGCACCGTCGCCCGCTGCGCCGAGGGGATGACCCCGTTGATGAACGACTGGCGCAAGGGGGTGACCACGGCTCCGAGCATCGACCAGACCGCAACCAGCGCGAGCGCGAGCCAGAAGCCGCTGGCGATGCCGATCGCCACCAGCAGGACGACCCCCGCCACCCCGCCGATCAGCAGGGCGTCGGTGCGGCGGCGGAACAGCCTGCGCACCCTGCCAACCAGCAGGCCGCCGAGCACCTGGGAGCCGGCCACGAGGGCGGCGGCGAGCCCGGCGATGCTGTAGGCGCTGGGGTCGCCGTAGAGCTGCAGCAGGTAGGGCTGCAGCGCATAGAACACGTAGATCCCGGTGCCGGCGGTGAACGGCGCCGCGATCATCAACCACCGGACCGGCCGGTTGCGCAGGCCACCGTCGACGGCGCCGGCGAGCACGGCGCGGACGGCCTTCATCGGCCTGGCCTCCCGGTCGGGGGTGAAGCCGAGGTCCCGCATCCAGCGCCACGCCACCAAGGCTGTGAAGGCGAGCAGTGCCGCCCGCAACACGTACGGCGTGCCGAGGTCGGTGAACTGGGCGATCACCCCGCCCAGCACCGAGCCGGCGAGCATCGCGATCCCGGAGGCCACCTGGGCCTTGCCGAAGACCGACTCCAGGTCGCCGGCGTAGCCGGTGGCGGCCAGGGCATCCACCAGCCAGGCCTCGGTTGCGCCGGAGAAGAAGGTGAAGCCGAGCCCGATCAGGACCGAAGCGATGGCCCAGCCCCAGAACGGGGCGTGCGTGGCCCACATCAGCCAGTAGAGCAGCGTCGAGGCCAGCAGCGTGAGCGTGCCGAGCAGGAAGGAGAACCGTCGGCCCCTGGTGTCGGCCACCACCCCGGTCGGGATCTCGAAGACGACCATGCCGAGGGTGAAGAAGGCGTTCGCGGCGAACGCCTGGGTGTTGTCGAGGCCGGCGTCCAGGAGGAACAGGGTGTTCACTCCCCAGATCAGGGAGGCTGCCAGGGTGGTGAGCACGGTGATCGTCAGGTAGGTCCGCTGGACGGTGTGCTCGGTGTCGGTCACCGCCACAGGCTAGGGGGTTCCCACGCCGAGCGCGCCGGGTAGATTTTCCCCGTCGGGACAGCCAACGTCCCTGGGAGGAGATCCCGTGCGGACGGTCGGAGTCGAGGAGGAATTCCTGCTGGTCGACGACACCGGCGCCCCGGTTGGCCTGGCGCAGGAAGCTGCCGGTGGCGGCGTGCAGCTGGAGCTGAAGGAGGAGATGCTCGAGACCGGCACGGAGCCGGCCCTCGGGATGGCGGACCTGGCAGCTGAGGTCCGGCACCAGCGGTCGGTGGCCGGGGCCGCGGCAGCTGCCGCCGGCGCCCGGCTGGCCGCCCTGGCGACCTCGCCCCTGACCACGACCAGCAGCGTCACGGCCGGCTTCCGGTACCGGCGGATCGCTGCCGAGTTCGGGCTCACCGCCCGCGAGCAGCTGACCTGCGGCTGCCACGTCCACGTCCAGGTTGCCGACGATGAGGAGGGGGTTGCGGTGCTGGACCGGCTCGGGCCCTGGCTGCCGGTCCTGCTGGCCGTCAGCGCCAACTCCCCGTTCTGGCACGGGGTCGATTCCGGCTACGCCTCCTATCGGTCCCAGGTCTGGCAGCGTTGGCCGACCGCGGGCCCCACCGGCCGCTTCGGCTCGGCCGCGAACTACCGGCAGGTGGTTGACTCCCTGATCGCAACCGGTGCGGCCCTCGACCGGGCGATGATCTACTTCGACGCCCGGCTGTCGGAGCGCTACCCCACCGTCGAGATCCGCGTGGCCGACGTCTGCCTCCGGGCCGGCGACACCGTCCTGCTCGGCGGGCTGGCGCGCGCACTGGTCGAGACCGTCGCGCGGGAGGCCGCCGACGGCCTGCCCGCGCCCAGTGTCCGGCCGGAGGTGCTGCGGGGCGCGGGCTGGCGGGCTGGTCGGGCCGGGTTGCGGGGGCCGTTGGTCCATCCCGTCCACTTCGTCCAGGTGCCGGCGGCCGAGGCGGTGGGAGCGCTGCTGGACTACGTCGGCCCGGTGCTGGCCGAGGCAGGCGAGGGCGAGGTGGTGGCTGCGGCCTGGCAGCAGCTGCTGGCGCGGGGCACCGGTGCTGAGGAGCAGCGCGGGTGGGCGGTGGACGGCCCGACGGCCGTGGTGGACGCAGCTGTGCGAGCTACCGGGGCCTGAGCTCCTGGCGTGCGGATCGAGCCTTGTCGCGTGCACGTTTGAGCATGATTGCGCGATCCCGGCGATCGTATGAGAGCGTATGACAAATCCGCAGCTCGAGGGGAACTCGCAATGCCGCAAGGGACCTCCTTTGCCTACGCCGGCCTGACGCTGCTCTGGGGTCTCTCCTTCGCAACGATCAACTGGGTGGTCACCGGCTTCGGCTGGGCTCCCGCGGTATCCCTCAGCTGCCTGCTGATCGGGCTGACCGTAGCCGTCCTCGCCGTCCTGAACGGCCGCCGGCTCGACCTGCGGCTGCGCTGGCGACGGATGCTGCTGCTCGGCTTCGGCCTCGCGGTCCAGCTGATCGGCCTGACGCTGGCCGTCGACCGGCTCGGCACGGCCCTCGCCGCAGTCGCTGTCGGCACCGTGCCGCTGTTCAGCACCCTGATCGGCCAGATGTGGGGCTTCGAGCGGATCACCGGGCAGGCCGCCATCGGGCTGGTCCTCGGCTTCGTCGGCATCCTGCTGGTCCTGCTGTTCCCGGCCGCCGGGATCAGCTGGGACTTCATCGCCGGGATGTTCGCCGGCCTGCTCAGCGCCATCGCCGGGGCCATGGCCTCCCGCTACGCGGTTGCCCGGCTCTCGAACACCGGTCCGGCGGAACTGGTCTCGGCAGCGTTCCTCACAGCCGCCGTCCTGACCGCACCCCTGGCCTGGCTGTTCCCCGGTCCGGGCGGCGCCGGGCTGCTGGAGTGGGTCGGCGTCCTCGTGCTCGGGATCCTGCTGGGCGGCGTTGGCTACACCCTCGAGCTGAACCTCCGGGCCACGGCCGGGACCCCGCTCGCGACCAGCGCCAGGTCGGGGGCGACGATCGCAGCAGTCCTGATCGGCATCCTGTTCCTGCGCGAGATGCTGTCTGGTGGCCAGTACCTGGGCGTGTTGCTGCTGATCGGCGGCTGCGCCCTCGTCCTCGGGCTCCCGCAACTTTCGAGGTACGCGCGGCGGCGCTGACCGCCGGGCGACCCGGTCGCTGCCCTACGCTGCTCGCATGTCCGAAGCCGCGGCTCCAGCCGAACCGAACACCGGGACCGTCGAGTCCGTGCCCGCAGTCGCCGCCGCGCCGACGGTCGCGGCGAAGCCGACCGCCCCGTCCCAGTCCCGACACCGTCGGGTGACCGTGGACCTCGGCCACCCGTTCGTCTGGGGGTTCACCGCAACGGTCGGCGCCCTGATGGCGATCTCGCTTGCCTCAGCGCTCGTCTCCTTGTCCACGGTGATGGTCTCGATCGGGGTGGCCCTGTTCATCGCCCTCGCCCTGGATCCGCTGGTGCGCTGGCTGGAACGGCACAAGATGAGCCGTGGCCTCAGCATCGCCGTCGTCTTCGCAGCCTTCGCGCTGATCCTCGGCGGGGTCATCGCCCTCGTGGTGCCGACGGCAGTCGTCCAGATCACCCAGTTCGCGCGGGCCGTGCCCGGCTACATCACCGGCATCCAGAGCGCCGAGTGGTTCAACAACCTGGTCGCAGCCACCGGCCAGAGTGACGTGTACGCCAACATCCTCGACCAGGCCCGCACCTGGCTGTCGAACCCGGCGAACCTGCTGGCCATCGGCGGCGGGGCCCTTGCGGTCGGTACCGGCGTCGGCAACGCCATCTCGGGTACCTTGATCGTGCTCGTCCTCACCCTCTACTTCCTGGCGTCGCTGCGCACCATGAAGCTCGCGCTGGAGCGGCTGGCCCCGGCCCACGCCCGCAGCCAGCTGGCCGAGATCACCGACCAGATCACCGAGTCGGTCGGTGGCTACGTTTCCGGCATGGCGATCCTTGCGTTCGCCAACGCGGTCTTCGCGTTCATCCTGATGACGATCCTCGGTGTGCCCTTCGCAGCCCTGCTGGCCTTCCTCGCCCTGCTGATCACGATGATCCCGATGATCGGCCCGGTGCTGTTCTGGCTGCTGGCCACCATCGTGATCCTGTTCACCTCGCCGTGGTCGGCGCTGATCTTCGCCGTCATCTACTTCGCCTACATGCAGGTGGAGGCCTACGTGATGACCCCGAAGGTGATGACCAAGGCCGTCGACATCCCCGGCTCCCTGGTGCTGATCGGCGCCCTCGTCGGCGGCACCCTGCTCGGCCTGCTCGGCGCCCTGGTCGCGGTTCCGGTGACCGCATCCCTGCTGATGGTCCTCAACACCGTCTTCATCCCGCGGCAGGACGCGAAGCTGCAACCGTCCTGATGGTGCGGGAAGGTTTGCCGCCGGCGTTGCCGGGGCACGTAGCCTGACGTCAAGACACTGAGGAGGGACCAGATGGAACTCGGCATGGTTGGTCTGGGCAGGATGGGCGGCAACATGGCCGCCAGGCTGCGGGCGGCCGGGCATCGCGTGGTCGGTTACGACACCAACCCGGCGGTCTCCGAGGTCGCCGGGCTACCGGAACTTGTGGCTCAGCTGACGGCCCGGCCGCGGGTGGTCTGGGTGATGGTGCCGGTGGAGTTCCTGGACGGCGTCCTTGCGGACCTCGCTCCCCTGCTCGGCGATGGCGACATCGTCATCGACGGCGGCAACACCAAGTGGACCGGCGACGCCGGCCGGGCGGCGAAGCTGGCCGAGCACGGTGTGCACTTCATCGACTGCGGGGTCTCGGGCGGGATCTGGGGCAAGGAGTACGGCTACGCCCTGATGTGTGGCGGGGACGCAGCCGACGTCGCGGTGGTTCAGCCGATCTTCGATGCCCTCAAGCCGGCCGGCGAGCACGGCTTCGCCCACGCCGGCGGCCACGGTGCCGGCCACTTCGCCAAGATGGTCCACAACGGCATCGAGTACTCGATGATGCAGGCCTACGCCGAGGGCTGGGAGCTGCTGGAGAAGGCTGAGCTGGTCACCGACGTGCCGGCCGTCTTCGCCAGCTGGCGCGAGGGCACGGTGATCCGCTCCTGGCTGCTCGACCTGATCTCGATCGCGCTGGCCGACGACCCGCAGCTGGCCAGGATCCGCGGCTACGCCGACGACTCGGGTGAAGGCCGCTGGACGGTGGATGCGGCCATCGACCTCGGCGTACCGGTACCGGCGCTCACCGCCGCCCTCTTCGCCCGCTTCGTGTCCCGCCAGGACGAGTCGCCGGCCATGAAGCTGGTCGCGGCGATGCGTCAGCAGTTCGGTGGGCACGCGGTCCAGTCCGAGTCGCCCAGCATCGACGCGATCTAGCCGGGTCCGTCCGTCCCGGTCGCCGTCGGCTTGCCGCGGCCGTCGCGCAGGCTGCCCTGGAACAGGCCCACCAGCGCTGCGACGAAGGCCAGGTTGAAGACGAGTTGCACCGAGACGATGAGCCTGGCCAGCTGCCCGGCAGCGCTGACGTCGCCGTAGCCGACGGTTGCCACGGTGGTGAGCGAGAAGTAGAGGGCGTCCAGGCGGGTGTGCAGCCCGCTGAACTCGACCGGTGAGCGGGTCGCCAGCACGAAATAGACCAGCGCGAAGATCACCACTACCAGTTCCAGCGCCAGGAGCAGGTGCACCGGCCGGAGCCGCCTCTCGGCACGCTGCACCTCGTCGGCGACCACCCAGGCGACCCCGGCGAGCCCGACGACAGCGATCACGGCTCCGATCAGAACCCCAGCCGGGGCGTTCTGGGCGTCCACCGGAACGAGGAAGTAGGCCAGCAGCACTCCGACCGGCAGGATCAGCCGGTTCAGCCAGGGTCGCCTCACAGCACGGGAGTCTAGGGCTGCAGCGCTCCGACGACGGCTACCACCATGCCGGCGGCTGAAGGGACCGGATCGTCCATCGCCTGCAGCTCGACGCCGGCCTGGTCGAGGTCGACGACCCGGCCCACCAGCGACCCCGGGTCCAGCCGGCCGGAGGTGATCATCCCCAGCAGGCCCGGATAGTCGGCAGCGGCCATCCCATGGCTGCCGACCACGGTGAGTTCCCGGGCCACCACCTGGCCCCAGGGCAGGGCGGCCGCACCGCTCTCCCCCAGCATCAGGCCGACCTGGACGTGCCGGCCGCGGCGGCGCAGCCCGAGGATCGCTGCCGTCGCCGTGGCCGCCGAACCCAGGGCGTCCAGCGTGACATGGGCGCCGCCGCCGGTGAGGCCGGCGATCGCCCCGGGCGCCGCCTCGGCCAGGGTGGTCTCGGCACCGAGGTCAAGGGCGCGCCGGCGGGCGGCCGGGGACGGATCCACCGCGACCACCCTTGCTCCGAGCGCGACGCCGATCAT
This sequence comes from uncultured Propionibacteriaceae bacterium, assembly GCA_964421325.1. Classification (GTDB taxonomy): domain Bacteria; phylum Actinomycetota; class Actinomycetes; order Propionibacteriales; family Propionibacteriaceae; genus Propionicimonas. The sequence continues at coordinate 12,845 of CAYQXH010000016.1, read as the reverse complement.
GACCGCGGACAGGCCGACGCCGCCGCAGCCGAGGACGGCGAGCCATTCCCCTTCGGCGAGCCGGCCCTGGGCGGTGAGCGCGTGGTAGGCGGTGGCGAACCGGCAGCCGAGCGCCGCTGCGGTCACGTGGTCGACGGTCGCCGGCAACCGGACCAGGTTGAAGTCGGCAGCCCGGACGGCCACCAGTTCGGCGAACGACCCCGGGTGGGTGAAGCCGGGCTGGGTCTGGTCCGGGCACACCTGGGCCTGGCCCTGGCGGCACCACGAGCACCTGCCGCAGCCGTTGACGAAGGGAACGGTGACCCGGTCGCCGACGGCGAATCCGGTTACGGCGGAACCGACCGCTGCCACCACTCCGGCGAACTCGTGCCCCCCGATATTGGGCAGCGGCACCGGATCGTGACCCCGCCAGGCGTGCCAGTCGGAGCGACAGATGCCGGTGGCCCGGACGGCGACGACGGCCCCATCGTCCGGGCACTCCGGCTCGGGGACGTCGGCGAGGACGGGGGCGGCCCCGACGGCTTCGTAGACGATCGCGCGCACTCGGGCTCAGTTCCGCCGCAGCAGCACGACGGCATCGTCGAGCATGCCGCTCTGCCCGTCCGGGCCGGTGGCGGCACGCTGCCGGATGTCGACGATCAGCTGCTCCCACTCCCCGTCCACCGGGTCGAGCGCAGCGATCTCCTGTTGCGGGGTGAGGAAGGTCCGGTGGTGCTCGTGGCCGGCCAGCCCGCCTGCCCACGGCGGCGGGGCTGCGTGGGACACCATCAGCAGGTGACCGCCAGGGACGATCCGGGCTGCGGCGGCGCGTACGATCCGGCTGCGGTCCAGCTCCACCGGCGACTGCAGGAAGAAGGCACTGACCAGCTCGTAGTCAGAGCCGGGCTCCCACCCGGCCAGATCGGCCACCACCCAGTGGATGCGGTCAGCACCGATCCCCGCGGCGGCGGCCGCAGCCCGTCCCCGTTCGATCGCGGTCGTCGAGATGTCGACGGCCGTGACCTCCCAGCCCTGGGCGGCCAGCCAGAGGGAGTCGCCACCCTCGCCACAGCCCAGGTCCAGCGCCCGGCCGGGGGCCAGTCGGCCGGCCACCTCGGCGAGCACCTGGTTGACCCGTCCGGACCAGATCTGCGACTTCTCCGCGTAGCGGCGTTCCCAGAACTCCGTCGGGTCGTCCGGAGTCGGTTCGTGGTGCTGGCGCGGGTCGTGCGGTACGGGCATGCCGCTCATCGTATGGCCCGCCGGCCACCCCCCGGTTCCCCGACATCGGGGACGGTTCCTTTTCCGTTCACGCCCCCGGTTCCCCGACCTGGGGACGGTTCCTTTTCCGTTCAGCTGAACGGAAAAGGAACCGTCCCCGTTGTTGCCGCGGTAGTCAGCGCGAGGCCGCATACCCCGCCCGGCATTTGCTGGATTTGGCCACGCGACCCGGCCCGACAGGGGCAGAATGCAGACAGGTCACACGCTGTGACCGCTCACACGTCGGCCCATCGCCGAGTCGACGCAGCTGGGCCGAAAATCACTGATCGAGGAATAATCAGATGTCTGCCAATACTGCCTACCCGGGTGTCCCCGAGGTGATCAACGGCAACGGTGCCGTCGCCTACGTGATGAAGCACGTCTGCGGCGGCGTGATCGGTTACCCGATCACGCCGTCCACCGAGATCTCGGAGATCTTCGAGGCAGCCCGAGCCGAGGGTCAGCTCAATGTCTGGGGCAAGCACCCCTTCTTCGTCGAGACCGAGGGTGAGCACTCGGCGCAGAGCGGAGCCCTCGGTGCCGCCCTCACCGGTGGCAACTTCATCTCCAACGCCTCCTCCAGCCAGGGCATCCTCTACGGCCTCGAGTCGCACTACGTGACCGTCGGCAAGAAGATCGGCGGATTCGTCCTGCAGGTCGCGGCCCGGGTGGTCACCAAGCACTCGCTGAACGTGATGGCCGGCCACGACGACGTCTACGCGCTGCTGCCGACCGGCTACACCATCCTGTTCGGCTCCAACCCGCAGGAAGCCGCCGACCTGGCCGCCATCGCCTACAAGGCCTCCGCGCTCTCGCTGGTGCCGGTTGCGAATGCCATGGACGGCTTCGCCACCAGCCACGTGATGAGCGAGGTGCTGCTGCCAGAGCCCGAACTGCTGCGCGACTACCTCGGCGACCCGCAGGGCCGGATCCAGTGCCCGACGGTGGCGCAGGAACTGCTGTTCGGGGCCAAGGGCCGGGTCTTCCAGTTGCAGCGCTACCTCGACCGGCATGCCGACGACTTCGCAGCCGGCGACCTCGCAGCCCTTCGGGCCCAGCTCGCCTCCATGCCAGACCAGGTCGAGGCCGACGATGCCGGCGACCTGCTGGCGCGCACCATCGCGTCGGTGCCGGCCGAGCTGCGCCCGCAGTGGCGCCGGCAGTGGATCAACGCAGCTCCCCGCGGCACCCGCCAGCTGGTCCCGGCCCTGGTCGACCCGCACAACCCCGGCCTCACCGGACCGGTGCAGAACCAACCCGACTTCCAGGCCGGCTCGGCAGACCACCGCACCCACTTCGCCAGCGGCGTCCCCAGCCTGGTCCGGCAGGCCATGGCCGAGTACACCGGGCTCACCGGACGCGAGTACGCCCCGGTACTCAGCTACGGCTGCGCTGACGCCGACTTCGTCGTTGTCGGCATGGGTTCCATCACCGACGACGTCCGCGCCCTGCTGCCCCACCTGACCGGCATCGGGCTGAAGGTTGGCTTCGTCTCGGTGAAGCCGCTGCAGCCGGCCGGCCTGTGCATCACGAGATGCTCAGCTCGGCGGCCGGA
>CAYQXH010000016.1:0-10041 GCA_964421325.1 uncultured Propionibacteriaceae bacterium | reverse complement strand
GCCTCGCGGACCTGGCAATCCGCAAACCCCTGACCGAGGCCGAGCTCATCGAGGCCCTCGGGACGGCGCGCGCGGTCACAGTGCTGGAGCGCTCCGACGACACCGCGCTGACCCGCCTGGTCAGCCAGGCCATCTTCCACGCCCGGGCCAATGCCGAGGCGGGCCCGTCCGACCAGCCCTACCCGGGCGTTCCCCCCATCGGCTCGATCCCGAGGATGACCACTGCGATCTTCGGGCTGGGCGGGCACGACGTCCAGCCCCGGCACCTGGTCGCAGCAGTGCAGAACATGGCCTCCGGTGCGTGCGCTCCGCTGGTCTACCTCGGCTCCCAGTTCTTCACCGACAGCCCGACGCCGGCGATCGCCGCGATCCAGGACAAGCTGCGTCAGGCCTACCCGGAGACCGAGCTGATGGCGCTGGCCACCGAGCCGAACCCGCAGGTGCTTCCGGCCGGCGGCCTGCGGATCAGGTTCCACTCGGTCGGCGGGTACGGCACCGTCGCCACCGGGAAGCTGCTCACCGACCTGCTGAGTTCGCTGATGGGCATGCACTCGAAGTCCGCGCCCAAGTACGGCTCGGAGAAATCCGGGGCGGCCACCAACTACTACATCACCCTCTCCCCCGAACCCGTGCTGATCACCAACGCCGAACTAGAGGACGTCGAGGTCGTGGTGGCACCGGACCACCAGGTGTTCTCCCACACCAACCCGCTCAAGGGCCTGGTGGACGGCGGCACCCTGATCATGCAGTCGGACAAGGCGCCGATCGACGTCTGGCGGGAGCTTCCGGGGTTCGCCCGCCGAACCATCCGGGACCGCGGCATCAGGTTCCTGGTGCTGGACGCCTTCGCTGTCGCCAGGGCGCACGCCCCGAACGCAGAGCTGGAGACCAGGATGATGGGCATAGCCTTCATCGGCGCCATCATCGGCCACGTCGACGGCGTCACCCGCGGCGGGTCGACCGAGGAGATCGAGGCCGAGGTGCGGGCAGAGCTCGCCAAGAAGTTCGGCCGCCGCGGCGAGCGGGTCGTCGACGCCAATGTCGCCGTCATCCGCGACGGCATGCGTGCGGTTCCCGTGGACTACACCGATCCGGCCTTCCGGGCCGTCGAGGCCGACCCGGTGCTCGCCGGCGTCCGGGCAGCCCTGTCGGTGTCGATGACTCCGTCGGTGACGCAGGAACGAAACAGCGGCCTCTTCGACCCCGGCTACTTCGAGGAGATCCTCGGCCGGCCGCTGCGCGAGGGCACGATCGATGAGTCCCCGATCGTTCCCGGCACCGGCATGTTCATGCCGGTCGGCACGGGTGCAGCCAAGAACAAGGGCATCTTCCGCCGGACCATCCCGGTCTTCGACGCCGCCGCCTGCACGGCCTGCATGGAGTGCGCCCTCGCCTGCCCGGACAACGCCATCCCGAACTCCGGCCACGAGATCGGCGACCTGCTGGGTACCGCGATCGACGCCGCCGGCCTGGCTGAACGGGACCGCTCCGCGCTGTACGGCCTGGTGCCGGAGTGGACGGCGGAGATCCGCCGGTTGTTGCGCGAGGTGCCGGGCAGCACCGACCTCGCCGCCGTGGCCGGCAAGGCGATCGCCACGCTCCCCGAGCGCATCTTCCCCGAGCCTGAAGGAGTGACCGCGGAGCCCGGCGAGGAGCCCGCTCCGGCAAGCCCGGCCGAAGCGGGCCCGGCTGAGGCGAACCCTGCCGACCCCGGCTCCACCGGGGCCAAGCTGGCAGCTGTCGTTGCTGCCATCGCAGCCTTCCCGACCTCCCGGACGCGGCCGCTGTTCGACACCCCGGAGAAGCAGGTCCCCGGCAGCGGGGTCATGTTCTCCGCGGTCGTGGACCCGTGGAAGTGCACCGGCTGCCTGCAGTGCATCGAGGTTTGCGGCCCGAACGCGCTCACCTCCGCCGAGCAGGACGACGTGCTTCTCGGCATGCTGGAGACCCGGTTCGAGCGGCTCACCAAGCTGCCCGACACCCCGGAGCGGATCACAGCCGATGCCACAGCACCGGGTGGCGACATCAAGCGGATCCTGCTCAACCGCAGCGACTACTACTCGATGACCGGCGGCCACGGCGCCTGCCGTGGCTGCGGCGAGGTGACCGCGATCCACCTGGTCAACTCCCTCACCCACCGGATCGGGGCCAACCGGCGCACCGCGCACCTGCGGGAGCTCGACGACTACCTGGCGCGGCTCGGCAGCGTGCTGGCCGCCCTGCCCGAGGACAGCCCCCGGCGGGCCAGGGTGGCCGGCGCGGTGGCAGAACTCGAGCACCGGCTCTACCTGTACGAATCGGGACCCACCGGCAACGGCCCGGCGCCGACGGTGATCGCCAACTCCACCGGCTGCTCCAGCGTGTACGCCTCCACGATGCCGTTCTCGCCCTACCTCGACCCCTGGGTGAACGGGCTGTTCCAGGACGCCCAGCCGCTGGCTGTCGGGATCTACGAAGGGCTCGTCTCCGGCCTCGTCGCCGAGGTGCGGGCGCTGCGCACCGCCCGCCTCGAGCTGGCCGGCAGCTACGACCCGGCCGTCCACGACGCCATGCTGGCGACGCTGTCGTGGCGCGACTTCACCGAGGCGGAGCTCGCCCTCGTGCCGGTGGTGCTGACGATCAGCGGCGACGGTGCAGCCTTCGACATCGGGTTCGGTGCGATGTCGCGGGTGCTGGTCGGCGGCACGCCCATCAAGTCGCTGGTCCTTGACACCGGCGGCTACTCCAACACCGGCGGGCAGGCATCGACGGCCAGCTTCGCCGGGCAGGACGCCGACCTCGCCAGGTTCGGCGCGGCGCACCACGGCAAGCAGGAGACCCGCAAGGAACTCGGCCTGCTGGCTGCCTTCCACCCCGGCGTCTACGTCTGCGCGACCGCAACGGCCTACCACGGCCACTTCCTGCGGGCGGCGGCCGACATGCTGGAGTTCAACACCGGTGCTGCCCTGATGGTCACCCACACCCCGTGCGACACCGAGAACGGAATGCCGGAGGACCTGGCCAACGCCCGCTCCCGGCTGGCCGTGGAGAGCCGGATCAGCCCGCTGTTCGTGCACGACCCACGGCGCGGCAGCACCCTCGCGGAGCGGTTCAGCCTCGATGGCAACCCGGAGCCCGACGGCCTGTGGAACACCACGACGCTGACCTACCGGGACGAGGACGGTCGGCTGCAGCTGCTGACGATGCCGCTCACGCCGGCCGAGTTCGCCATCGGCGAGCTGCGGTTCGCCAAGCAGTTCAGCTGGCTGGCCGCCTACCAGGAGGCGGCGGCGGTCCCGATCGCCGACTACATCGAGTTGCCGCAGCACCAGCGGGCCGGCCGGGTGCCGTTCGTGTACACCACCGACCGCCGCCAGCACCTGGTGAAGATGGCCTGTTCGCAGACCATCGTCGCCCTGGTCGAGGAGCGCAAGCGGCACTGGCGGACCCTGCAGTTCCTGGCCGGGCTGAACGAGGCGACCCTTTCGGCTCAGCACCGTGCAGACGTGGACGAGTGGGCTTCCCGTTACGCCGAGGCCATCGACGCCAGGGAGTCGGCGCTCGACGTCATCGCCAAGGCGATGGCAGACCTGGCCGTCTCCAGCGGAGCCCCGGCCGGGGGCCCGCTGCATCTCGGCCTCGGCTTCGCCGGACCGGTTGCGACGCCGGCTCCGACGCAGCCGCCGGAACCGGTGGCCACCGAGCGTCCGATCTGGCTGGACCCGGAAGACCTGGGCAAGTGCAACGACTGCGCCACCTGCTACCAGGAGCTGCCGCAGCTGTTCGAGAAGGCGACCATCGTCGTCGACGGCGAACCACGGACGGTGGGACGGATGCGCGCAGACGCCCTGGACGGGATCGAGGTGACCGCCGAACTCCTGGCGCGGATCACCCGGGTCAAGGGCACCTGCGATGCGGAGATCATCCAGTGAGCGCGCCCTCGTTCGCCAACCAGCTCGGCCTGCTGGAGCGCCGGCTGGTCGCCGACCCGCGTGCCTTCCGGGAGCTGTTCACAGCCGACGGGATGGAGGCGATCGCCTGGGCGTTCCGGCAGCCCGAGCTGACCGCCGACTTCACCTGGCAGCTGTGGACGGTCCTGCAGCGCGACGACGACGCCAGCCGCGTGTTGATGCGGTTCCTGTGGCAGCTTCCGGTGGGCAAGAAGCGGATGTTCGTCCGCGCGCTGGACACCCACCTTTCGGAGCGGTACCCGATGTTCGAGGGCCTTTCGATGAACTGGCCGGCCGGCAACGCCATCCCGCCCTACATCCGCGAGCCCGAGCTCCGTTCGGAGGACTTCGAGCTGGTCAACAAGGGGTTCCTCGGCTACATGGACCTCGGCTACACCCGGCGCGATGTGGAGCTGTTCGTCTGGCTGGAGGCATTGCGCGACAAGCAGTGCGCTGAGGCGCCCTGCGAGCTCGGGGTGCTGATCGCCGGCCACCGGGAACCCCAGGGCGGATGCCCGGTCCAGATCCACATCCCCAAGATGTTCGAGCTCATCGGCACCGGACGCTTCCGGGAGGCGCTGGAGATGCTGGAGTCCTGCAATCCGCTGCCGAACGTCACCGGCCGGGTCTGCCCGCAGGAGCTGCAGTGCCAGGGCATGTGCATCCACAAGCAGTCGATGACCATCGGTCAGCTGGAGTGGTTCCTCCCGGAGTGGGACAAGCTGGCCAACCCGGAAGCGGCCACAGCCCGCTTCGACGGGGTTGCCGATCCCTGGCGCACCGCCACCCAGCCACCGATCGCCATCGTCGGCTCCGGCCCCTCCGGGCTGATCACCGCCTACCTGCTGGCGGCGGAGGGCTTCCCGGTGACGGTCTTCGAGGCGTTCCACGCGCTCGGCGGGGTGCTGCGCTACGGCATTCCGGAGTTCCGGCTGCCGAACCAGCTGATCGACGATGTCGTGGCCAAGATCCGCCTGCTCGGCGGGCGCTTCGTCACCAACTTCGTTGTCGGCAAGACCGCGACGCTCGAGCAGCTCCGCGAGGCCGGCTTCGTCCGGGCCTTCGTCGGCAGCGGCGCCGGGCTGCCCCGGTTCCTCAACGTGCCCGGCGAGCACCTGCTGAACGTGATGTCGGCCAACGAGTTCCTGACCCGCGTGAACCTGATGCAGGCCCACCGCGACGACCACGAGACGCCACTGCCGGAGACGGCGGGCAAGCAGGTCCTGATCATCGGCGGTGGCAACACCGCGATGGACGCAGCCCGCACCGCGCGCCGGCTCGGCGGGCAGGTCACCATCGTCTACCGCCGCACCCGCGCGGAGATGCCGGCCCGGGTGGAGGAACTCGAGCACGCCCTCGAGGAGGGCATCGAGCTGGCCGTGCTGCGCTCGCCGGTGGAGTTCATCGGTGACGACGCCACCGGCTTCGTCACCGGGGCGACGGTGGAGATCATGGGCCTCGGCGAGCCGGACGCCTCGGGGCGGCGCCGTCCGATCGCCACCGGGCGCACCGCACAGATGCCGGCCGACCTGGTGATCATGGCGCTGGGCAACTCCGCGAACCCGATCATCAAGGACTCCGAGCCGCGGCTTTCGGTCTCGCCCTTCGGCACCATCGTGCAGGCAAGCGACTCGACGAAGGAGACCACCCTCCCGGGCGTCTTCACCGGCGGCGACGCCGCCCGCGGCGGTTCCACGGCGATTCGCGCAGCCGGGGACGGCCAGTCCGCGGCCCGGGAGATCATCGGCAACATCGAGAAGCTGGACCGGTCCGTCGTCACCGACAAGGTGGCCAGGGCGCTGGCCTACACCGAGATGGCCGCATCGATGCCGGTGATCGTGGCCAAGCAGCACCTGAGCCTCGGGATCGAGGAGTTCACCGTCCGCGCCCCGGTGATCGCCGAGTCCGCGCAGGCCGGGCAATTCGTCCGGGTGCTGCCATCGCCCAACGGGGAACTGATCCCGCTGACCCTGGCCGACTGGGACGCCAAGGCGGGCACGATCACGCTGGTGGTGCAGGGGATGGGCACGACGACGCTGGCCATCAACTCGATGCGGGTCGGTGACGCGTTCGCCGGCATCGCCGGCCCACTCGGCCGGCCGAGCGAGCTGCACCGCTACTCCGACGACGCGACCGTGGTCTTCACCGCCGGCGGCCTCGGGCTGCCCCCGGTGTACCCGATCCTGCGGGAGCACCTCCGGCTGGGCAACCACGTCACGCTGATCTCCGGCTTCCGGACCGCCGACCTGATGTTCTGGGACGCCTCCGACGAGCGCATCGGCCGGATCAAGGCCGAGTACCCGGCGCTGCTGGACGTGATCTACGCGACCAACGACGGCACGGTCGGGGTGCAGGGCTTCGTCACCGCACCGCTGAAGGACCTGCTGGACGCGGCTCGCGCCGGGGCCGGCCGGCCGATCGCAGAGGTGATCACCATCGGCCCACCGATGATGATGCGCTCGGTCTCGGACCTGACCAAGCCGTACGGGGTGCCCTGCGTTGCGAGCCTGAACTCGATCATGGTGGACGCCACCGGGATGTGCGGTGCCTGCATGGTGCCGGTCACCGAGGGCGGGAAGCTCGTGCGCAAGCACGCCTGCATCGACGGCCCGGAGATCGACTCGCACAGCATCGACTGGGACAAGTTCCTGCCGAGGTTCGGCCTGTTCCGGGCCCAGGAGCAGGCCAGTCGAGGCCGCCACGGCCTGCTGGACACTCGCTGAGCGGGCCGGTCCGGGGCTCCCGGGAGTAATTGAGCTGCATCCGCCCGCGGCCCCGCGGCCAATATCGTGGGCCAACCGGCGGCGGTAGAGGGAGGTGGGATGACTCCCGAGGACGTGGGCGCCCGCTGGCTGCGGCCGGGCGCCGGCGTCCTGGTCGGCTGGTACGGGCTCCTGCTGGCCTGGCTGGCTGTGACAGCCTTCGCCCCGCAGGTGCTGGCCCTGGCTCCCGCCGCAGCCGGCTGGCTGGCCACCCCGGGGTCGCTCGGTGCGATGACAGTGGCCCTGGCGAGCTCGGCCGTCGCCTTCGCCGCGCTGGTGGCCACCCGCTGGCGGGCCTCGATCCGGGTGCCGTTCCTGCTGTCCGCCTGGTGCGCCGGGGCCGCGTTGCCGCTGGCCATCGCCGCCTACCTGCCGTGCTCCGGTTCAGCGCCGCCGTTCTGGGACGCGCTGAGCAACTCTTTCGCGCTCTTCCTGGGCTCGTTCGAGCGGCCCTTCGGCCCGGGCGAGGTCTGCGCCCACCCGGTGCCGTTGGCGCTCCAGCTGGCCCGGCTGCTGGCCATCCTGGCCACGCTGACCGGTGCCACCTCGGTGCTGTTCTCGCTGTACCGCTCCCAGCTGGACCGGTTGGCGATGCTGCGGGCGCGTCGCCTGGTCGCGGTGATCGGCTCCGACGAGTCGTCCTGGCCGGTGTTGCAGCGGCTGGCCAGAAGCGGCGACCGGAACCAGCGCATCGTCCTGCTGACCAGTGACCCCGAGCCCGTCGCAGAGCGGGCCAGGGCCATCGGCGTGCTGGTTGTGCGTACCGCAGGCGACGACCCGCTCGGGATCCGGGAGGGCTTCCGCTGGGCCCGGACGGTCCGCTGCTACCTGCTCTCCCCCGATGCCGCCACGAACCGGTCGCGGGCCATGCTGCTGCGCAGCGTCGTCCCGAAGCTCGCCGCGCCGCCGGGCCACCGCCTCACCATCGTCGCCCGGATCGACGACCCCTGGCACGCCGACGACTTCCGCAAGCGGTTCATCGGTGACCCGGGCTTCGTCTTCGACGCGATCGGCAGCCACGAGGCAACGGCGGAGTCGCTGGTGGGACGCATCCGCCAGCTGCCCGGAACCACTCACCTGCTGCTGGTGGGCGGCGGGCCGCTTGCGCTCGCGCTGGTCGCGGAGCTGTCCCAGCTCGGCAGGGAACTGCAGTTCCTGGACGAGGGGGCAGCCCTGCCGCAGGTCTGGCTCCTGGACGCCGAGGCCGACGACATCGTCGCCGACCACCGGGTCCGGCAGCAGCGGTTCGCCACCGACCTGTTGCGGCTGGCGGCCGTGCCGGGTCCGGTCGGCCTCGCCCGGCTCGAGGCCACCCTCGACCGGGTGGCAGCCGAGGGCGGCAGCGCTGCGGTCGTGATCACGGAGGCCGACACCCGCCTCGGGACAAGGCTGGCCGTCCGGCGCCCCGAACTGCCGATCTTCGAGCTGTCGGCCGGGAACCGTCCGCTGTTCGGTGACGAGCCGGTGGTCGGTCGGCTCGCTGCCTTCACCCTCGCCCTCGGGCAACCGTCCGGCCGGTCCGCGGACGCGTGGGAACGGGCGGCCCGGGTGATCCACGAGCGCTACCGGCGCAGGTTCCCCGAGGCTCGTCTCGCTGTTCCGTGGGACGACCTGCCCCGCGAGTTCTTCAGGGAGTCGAACCGTCGCCAGCTCACTTCGCTCCTCGACGGCATGGCGGCGCTCGGCCGGACCTGGGCACCCACCAGCGCGGAGACGGCGGGCTTCGATGAGGCCGGCAGCTCCAGCCCGGATGCTGCGGTGCGGATCGGTGCCGGCCGAAAGCTCTTCGACCTCAGCGAGGCCGAGTTGTCGAACCTCGCCGAAGCCGAGCACGAGTCCTGGCGGCAGCACTACGAGGCCGACGGTTGGCGCCACGACGCAGTCCGGGACGACCGCCACCGCAGGCACCCCGACCTGCTGCCCTGGGCGCAGCTGGACGCGGCGACGCGCGCGAAGACGGAGGCAGGCGTGATCGACACCCTGTTCCAGCTGCGGGCGCTCGGCTACCGGGCAGTGCGGCCAGCAGCAGCCGGCGGCTGGTCGGCCTACCGGCGGGTCGGCGAGGTCACGGCGACCCGCCTGGCCTCGCCGATGGCCTGGCGCTCCGAAGGTGGCGCACAGCTGGTCGGTGCCGCCGGGGACTGGGTGGTCACCGATGCCTCCGGGGGCCGCCGGACCGTCACCGACGACAGCTTCCGGGCCGGCCACCGGCACGTCGGCGGCGACGTCTGGGCACGGGTCGGGACGGTGCTGGCCCGGCCGGCCGTCCCCGGCGAGACGATCGGGACCCAGGAGGGCCCGGTGGCCGCCGGAGCGGCCGGCTGGGTGGTGGAGGACGCCGACGGGAACCGGTGGGTCGTCGGGGCCGAGCACTTCCGGTCGGCCTACCGCCCGGCGGGCGCCGATTGAGCCGGCCCCGCCGGTCCTGGGGCGGCAGGGGTCAGCGGTTCTCGAGCCAGTCGCGGAACTTGGCCGGGTAGGCGGTCATGACGAGGTCGGGGTTGAGCTTCACGAACCCGGTCCACTGCTTGGCGTCGTTGAGCACCCAGATCATCACCCGGACTCCCGCTGCCTTCAGCTCGTCGATGTACTCCCTGGTGGCCAGCCGCTGCTCGACCCCGACAGCCCAGAACTCGTCCCCGTCCAGCTCGGCGGCAGCGACCCGCTTGCCGGAGACGAACAGCATGCGCCTGGTCGTCGGGTCGGCCTTCGCAATGGCCTCCAGCCAGTCCCGGTTGAACGACGTGATCACCGTTCGGTCCCGGAGACCGAACCTTGCCGGTGCTTCGAGGAATGCCTCGCGCTGCGCGGCGGTCTGCCGGGTCTTCACCTCGAGGAACACCATCGCCTGGTCACTGGCCGCGGCGATCCCCTCCAGGGTGTCGTCCAGCCGCGGTACCCGGTACTGCGCCGGGTCCTTCGCGGTCGGCTTGGACCTGCAGTACCTGCTGAGCTCCGCCCAGGTGGTGGTCGACACCGTGATCGACCTGCCCCCGCAGTCCAGGCCCTTGGTCGCCTTCTCGTCGTGAACCAGGACGGCCACGTCGTCGGCGGTGTACCGCACGTCGGTCTCGACCGAGAAGCCGGCGGCAGCCGCGGCCTCCATGGCCTGCTGGGTCTCGAACTGGTGCACCTCAAGCCCGCCGCGGTGCGCGACGATCATCGGCACCGAGCCGACGTCGGCGCCCGGGCTGGACGCGCTGGGCGTCGGCGCGGTGGCCGAGGCCGAGCTCGCACCTTCGGCGACCGGTCGCCCCGCCCACGGTCGCAGCACCAGTACGGCTCCGACCAGGCCGACCACGGCCAGGCCGGCCGCGACCAGCACGAGCTGCCGGCGCGAGCGGCTCGGG
>CAYQXH010000015.1:0-28479 GCA_964421325.1 uncultured Propionibacteriaceae bacterium | reverse complement strand
CGTACCTGCAGTACGCGCACGCCCGGGTGAACCAGATCCTGCGCAAGGCCGAGGCGGAGGGCTTCACCGGCGACGCCGTCACCGTGCTGGGCGAGCCCGCCGAGCAACAGGTCGCGCTGCTGCTGAGCCGCTTCGGCGAGGTGGTCGCTGCCGTCGGGGAGACCCTGCAGCCCCACCGGCTCTGCGGCTACCTGTACGAACTGGCCGGGGCGCTCAGCTCGTTCTACGAGCAGTGCCCGGTCCTGAAGAGCGAGGGCGAGGTCCGCGCGTCCCGCATCGCGCTGTGCGCGGCCACCCGCAAGGTCCTCGCCACCGGCCTCGACCTGCTCGGCATCGAGGCCCCCGAACGCATGTAGCCGGGAGCCCGAGCGCACCCCCGCCCCCCTCCACCCCGCCCCCCACCCCGCCCCCCACCCGCGTTTGCTCCCGAAACGTGCAGAAGCTCCCGAAATATCGGGAGCTTCTGCACGTTTCGGGAGCTTCGGCGGGCTGTGGCGGGGATGGGACGCGGTCAGCCCAGCGGGTCGGGGTTGGACTGCTTGTCCACTGCCAGCCAGGCCGCGCCGATGATCCCGGCGCGGTTGCGCAGGTGCGCCGGGACGATCGGGGTCTTCAGCTTCAGCTTCGGCATGAACTTGTCGGAGTCCTTCGAGACGCCGCCGCCGACCACGAACAGGTCGGGCCAGAACAAGGCTTCCACCCGCTCGTAGTAGCGCTGCAGTCGCGGCACGTACTCGGAGTAGCTGAGGCCGAGCAGGGTCTTGATGGATGCTGCGGCCTGGGTCTCTGCGTCGTGGCCGTCGATCTCCAGGTGGCCGAGTTCGGAGTTGGGGATGAGCACCCCGCGGTAGAGGATCGCGCTGCCGATGCCGGTGCCGAGGGTGGTCATCAGCACCAGGCCCGGGTGGTCCTTGGCAGCGCCGAACTTCACCTCGGCCACGCCGGCCGCGTCCGCGTCGTTGACCAGCACCACGTCGCGACCGAGCCGTTCCGCGAAAATCTTCTGCGCCGGGGCGTCGATCCAGGACTTGTCGATGTTGGCCGCAGACCGCGTCACGCCATGGGTGACCACGGCCGGGATGGTGATCCCGATCGGGCCGTCCCCCATCTGGTCGGCGAACTGGGCGACGATCTCGGCCACCACCGCGGCAACGTTGGCGGGGGTCGACTCGGCCGGGGTCGGGATCCGGACCCGATCGGCGGCGAAGTCGCCGGCAGCGAGGTCGACCAGCGCACCCTTGATTCCGGAGCCGCCGATGTCGATGCCCAGCACGGGTTGGTTCTGCATGGGTCCACCCTAACCAGACGCCAGCCCTTCAGAACCCAGAATCGCCCTAGACTCACGGCCGTGACGACTTGGTTGGTTACCGGCGGCGCCGGATACATCGGGGCCCACGTGGTCCGGTCCCTGCAGCGGCGCGGACTGGCTCCGGTGGTGCTCGACAATCTCTCCTCCGGGCTGGCGAAGTTCGTCCCGCCGGACGTGCCGTTCGTCGAGGCCGACATCCTCGACACCGGGAGGCTGACCACGGTCCTCTCCGAGCACGGCTGCGCCGGTGTGATCCACGTCGCCGGGTTCAAGTACGCCGGCGTATCGGTCCAGCGGCCGCTGCACACCTACGCGCAGAACGTGACCGGCACTGCCAGCGTGCTGACCGCCATGGAGGCCGCCGGCGTGCCGAACCTCGTCTTCTCCTCATCGGCAGCCGTCTACGGCACCCCGAGCACCGAGCTGGTCACCGAGGACTCCCCGAACGCTCCCGAGTCGCCCTACGGGGAGTCGAAGCTGATCGGGGAGTGGCTGATCAACGACCAGGCGAAGGCGAGCCCGGGCTTCCGTGGAGTCAGCCTGCGCTACTTCAACGTGGTCGGGTCAGCGACCGACGAGGTCTACGACGCCAGCCCGCACAACCTCTTCCCGCTGGTCATCGAGGCCCTGCTGGCCGGCCGGACCCCGCGGATCAACGGTGGTGACTACCCGACCCCGGACGGGACGTGCGTCCGTGACTACGTCCACGTCGGCGACCTGGCCACATCGCACGTCTCTGCTGCCCTGGCGCTCTCCGAGGGACGCGAGTTGCTGCCGGCCTACAACCTGGGCAGCGGCGAAGGCCTCAGCGTCCGGCAGATCATGGACTCGATGGCAAGGGTCACCGGCATCGACTTCACGCCGGAGGTCGCGCCCAGGCGGTCGGGTGACCCGGCCCGGATCGTTGCCGAGGGCAAGGCGGCGGCCGCCGACCTCGACTGGCGGATGACCTACTCGGTCGACGAGATGGTGGCTTCGGCCTGGTCGGCGCGGAAGGCCTCCGGCCCCGCCGCCTGAACCCCGGAACCTTCCGGATCCGGGGATGCCACCGCCCCCGCCGTCCCGGATCGGTCCGTGGTGGGGACTGGCTCCGGTTCGGAGAGGTCGAGCCTCTCCCGCTGGTGCAGCAGCTCCAGCAGCTCGGCCTGGCGCTCGCGGACCTGGCCGGCGTCCACCCCGGAGGCCTCGGCGCTGATGTGCATACCGGCGGTGTGGAACTCGAGGTCGGCCAGCCCGAGGCGGCGCGACAGCGGTCCCTGAACGATCCGGACCGACTGGATCCGGGCGTGCGGCACCAGCTGCCAGCGACGCACCAGCCAGCCGTGCCGGGAAACCACCAGGTCCTCGTCGTGGCCCCAGCGGAGGAACGGCCCGGAGAACGGGTGCAGCCAGCGGGCCCGCCGCGGCGCCGGCTGGAGGTCCACCTTCGTGAAGTCGGTCCGGGGCCAGATGGCGCCGAGGGCCACCTGGACCTGCGCCATGGTCCCGGCCGGAAGCAGGATGGTCGACACGCCGCTCTTGTCCTCGTTGTCGGTGACGGCGCCCCAGCCGATCACCTCGATGTCGATCCGGTACAGCCCGAGCCGGCGCCACACCGGCGACTGGCTGACCTGGGCGGCCTGCACCCGGCGGGGCGGCAGGGACTGGCTGGTCAGGCTGGTCAGCCCGCGGGAGATCCGCAGGCCGTGCCGGCGCCGGGAAAGGGTGTAGTTGAACTGGCCGGTGACCCGGCGGCTGACGAAGCCGAACAGGCCGCTGATCGTCGGAATGGCGGCAGCGAGCAGTAGCCACCACTGCCCGATCGCCAGGCCGATGACGACGATCAGGAGCCCGCCGAGGACGATCGCCCAGAACTCGTGGGACGTGACGGCTGCCAGCAGCAGTGTCTGTGGAGGCACCTGCACCAGCACCTCGTCGTCCTCGTGCAGGTCGGTCAGCAATGAGACCGGCTGGGCTGCTTCGGCCGCTTGGGCCTGGTGCCCCCGCGCCCGCGCCAGCAGGTAGTCGCGCAGGGCGTAGGCGCGGGTCAGCTGCAGGTAGCGCAGCTTGGAGCGTTCATGGGAGCCGACATCGATCTGGAGCTCGGCCAGGCCGAACAGCCGCGCGGCGAACGGCTGGACCACGTCGATGGACTGCACCTTGTCGAAAGCTATCCGGGTGGAGCGGCGGAAGATCGCCCCGGTGTCCACGCGCAGCTCGTCTGCATCGATCACGAATCTCGTGAACCGCCAGGAGACGAAGCCGGCCGCGCCGGCGGCCAGCGCAGCCAGCCCGACTCCGGCGAGCACGAATTCGATCGGTGGGAGCGGGCGGGGCTCCTCCCCGTTGGGCACGAACTCTCGTCCGATGCCCACCACGAGGGCGAGCAGGACCACCCAGCCCCGGATGAACGGGGTGAGCGGATGCGGGCGTTCGGTGAGCTTCGCGAGGGGTTGCGTTGGCCCGGGAGCCGCGGACGGCAGCGGCTGGACCGGACCGGGTTCTGCGGTCATAGCGGCAACGCCTGGGCCTCCCCGGCGGCGATCAACCGGTCCCGCAGCCGGGCAGCTTCTTCCTGCGGCAACCCGGGGATGCTGCCTGCGGACTGGACGCTGGCTGTGACCAGCTCAACGCTCGCCAGTCCCCAGGCGCGATCGATCGGGCCGGATTCGACGTTGACCGACAGCATGCGTCCGTACGGGATGGCGGTCAGCCGCTTGTTCCACAGTCCGAGGGTGATCAGCAGGTCCTCTTCCCGTTCGGCGTAGCCGAAGGCACGGACCCAGCGTCCGGCACGGAACACCCGCCAGCCGGTCCAGAGCAGGCCGGCGACGGCGAGCGCGGCAGCCCAGAGCCAGTCGAGCACGAACCCGACCGTCAGCCCGACCACAAGGGTGGCGATCAGGTTGTAGATGAGCGCACCCAGGCGCCGCACCTGGACGTAGCGGTCCGGGAGCCGCTGCCACTCGGCAGTCGGGGTGAACAGGTCGGTCATGCCTCGAATCTAGCCCTGCCGCTTGCGTACCTTCGGGTTGCGGATCTCAATGCCGCCGAACCCGACGAATCCCTTCACCGTGATCCGCGGCGCAGACGGGTGGGGCGGGGCCAGCTTGCCGACATCGCTGCCGCCGAGCACGGCCATCACCTGGTTGTCGATCTCCGTGCCCGGCGGGACGGTGAGCTCGACGCCACCGAACAGGCAGAACACGTTGAACTCGAGGTCCCTGGCCTCGAAGGTCGCCTGGGTGAGGTCGAGTTCAGCGCCGCCGAAGACGGTGAGGATCGAGGTGCGCTTCCGCACCCGCCAGGTGTGCTTCCGGCTGGCACCGGCGAAGACGGCGACGATCTGGTCCGCGGCCTCGGTGGCGTTGCCCTGGTCGTAGCTGACGACCGGGCGGGCAGCGCTCTGCGGGCCGACCAGGTCACGGGTGAGCGGGACTAGATCGTCGAAGGTCTCGGCAAGGCGGGCCGCTGCGACCCGTTGGTCACGTTCGACGGCGGTGAGACGGCCCTCGGAGTGGGCCGCCGTCAGCAGTGCAATCACATGGTCGCGGTCGGTGTCGGCAGCGGTCAGGTCGCCGCCGACAGCCGGACCGACATCACTGGGTTCGACAGGGTTGGTCATGCTCAGAACCTAAGCCACCGGAATGCCGTTCGGCACCGTTCCGCGGGGTGTTTGGGGGTGCGCTGGGGGCCAACCCTTAGCGTCAGGGCTGCCGTGCCGGCGAGGCTAGGCGGCGATCAGGCCCTGGGCTCGGGCGATACTCACCGCCACCAGCCGGTCGTGGACGCCGAGTTTGGTGTAGACGTTGCTCAGGTGCTTGTGCACGGTGCGCGGCGAGAGGCCGAGCCGGGCGGCGATGGTGCGCGCCAGCAGCCCCTCGGCGAGGAGTTGCAGCACCTCGACCTCGCGGGCGGTGAGGTTCAGCGCTGCGGCAGCGTCTGCGGCGGTGCGGGCCTGCTGGGCCCGCCGGCACGCGTCGGCAACGTGGGGGAGCAGTAGCTGCAGCGGCGACACCGCTTCGGTCAGCAGGGCCCTGGCATCGGTGCTGAAACCGCCCCGCTTGGCGAGGGCGAGCACCCGGACCCGGTCCTGACCGAGTGCCTGCTCAACCAGCTCCGGGCCGATGGTGATGATCTCGCCGAGTACCGGATGCTGGCCGCCCTGCAGGTTCGAGCCTTCGGATCGCCGGCCCCCGTGGACCGCGGCGTCGGCGAGGATGGCAGCGTGGCGCTGGCTGGGCCAGGCGGCGTGGACGCGCAACCGGCGCCCGGGGTCAAGCCCGAGCAGCGCGGCGCTGTCAGCACCTGCGGCCTTGGAGAGGGCGCTGCAAACCAACTGCTCGGCCTGCTCGCCATCATCGATGACCGCCATGGCCTGCGAGATCAGGTCCACGATTGTGATGGCCCGGTCTTCTCTGGTCACCCGCCTCGCTCCCTGTCTAGTCCGCACCAGCCGGAGTGTTAATCAAGTGGCTGTCACTGAGCAGTTTGTCAGACGTTGGGGTCCGGGAGGCAGGGTTTCGTGTGAGCGGTGCGTCGCGTCGTGGGCTCGAACCCGGCGTGCGGCCTGGGGTGGGCTGCGGCTAGACTGCCTCTCGCGCGGTCGCCGAGGCGGCTGCGGGCGGATGTAGTTCAATGGCAGAACATCAGCTTCCCAAGCTGACAGTGCGGGTTCGATTCCCGTCATCCGCTCCAGTGAAAGCGCTGGTCAGCAGCGAACAGGAGCGCATCCGGACGCCTCTCCTGAGCGCCGCTCGGCGCGCTCGGGGGTTGGCAACCCATGCATCGAGCCCGGCCATCAGCTGGGTCGGGCTCACCCCACAACGGTCCGAGGTTGTCGGTGGCTCCGATCGAGCCCGCACCCACTGGCCCGAATGCGCCGGTGCCGGATTCAAACCCCCTGCGGAGTAAGCAGGTTCGCGCCTCTTTCGCTGCCCGCAGCTGCGTAACTTCCCCGCCGGGGTCGTCGGTGAACCCGGTGGAAGGTGGTCATGGGCGTCGACGAAGACCTGGACACCTCGTCGACCGGCACGGGTGCTACCAGTCGACGTCCTGACTGCGAGGGATGCCTTCCAGGCCGGCAAGCTCGACGGGTCGGTGGTGGCCGGGTGGGCGCGGGCTCCCCGCATGGGCCCGTCACCACCGGCCCGGGCCCGCGCCCGAACCCGGCTCACCGGCAACCGGGTGCCTCCGGCTGGTCCTCCCCGACCAGCCGGCGCCACTGGGCAGGGCTGATCGAACCACCGGCGGCAGCGCACAGCTGGCCGACGACCGCCCCGGTGTCGAGGTCGCGGACACTGACGGCAGCGGTTCTGGCGTCGGCCCCGAAGAAGCCGGTCACCAGCGTGTGGCCGTCGGGTGCGAAGGCATAGGTCCGGGGGACGGCTTCGAACCCTGGTGGCACCGGGAGTTCCGCGGACGGCTGCAGCGTCGTCAGGTCATACAGCTGGAGCCCGGACCGGGTCGGGAACCCCACCAGCCCGCCGGCGCCCACCACCGGCGGGTTCAGCTGGCTGGAGCCCGTGCTGGTGCGGGTGCCCGCCGTGGAGATCCGGGTGGCCGGGCCCCGGCCGAGGTCGGGCAGGACGTCGACGGACCCGTCCAGGTGGGAGACCAGCAGGGTCGTGCCGGCGAACTCCAGCCCGGCGACCCCGGTCGACGACTCCGGCCAGCGCTGCTCGTGGACGACGCCGCCGGTCACGCTGTCCACCACCCGAAGCGTGGCCGGAGCTGCTCCCGTCCCGGCTTCCTCAAACCGGTCGCCGTCGTCGATGAGGGCGAGATGGCTCCCGTCCGCCGTGAACCGGCCCAGTTCGTAGCCGGAGCCCGACGCGCCCGATCCGAGCTCCCGAACCAGCTCCCCGGTGGCACTGGCCCGGGTCTGCACCACCCCACCGGAGGTCGCCACCAGCACGGTGCCGGCCCCGGTCGGTGCGGCGGCGATCGGAGTCTCCCGGTCGCCCACCTCACCGACAACGGGCAGGCCGAGATTCCAGCGCAGTACCCCGCCGGGCAGCCCGCTCACCACGCCGCCGGGCTCGGAGCTGAGCACCAGGACCGTGCTGTTGTCTAGCCAGGCCACCCCGAAGAGCGAGCCGAGCTGGTCGGCCAGGCCGAGGCTCGTCCGTGGCAGGGCCGCAGCCCCCCGTCCGGCCAGGGGCACGATCTCCAGCTCGGCACTGTTCACCTCCAGCACCGCGACCCGCGAGCCGTCGGGCGAAACGGCCAGGCGCGAGTTCCGGTAGTCGACGGCGTACTCGGGCACGCCGCCGACGCCACGGGGGGACAGCTTCGCGCCGGTCGATCCCCGGCCGACACCGCCGAAGCTCAGGAAGGCCAGTTCCGTGCGGGCCGCGGCCACAGCTCGCGCCGGGCCGACGAACTCCATCGCAGCCACTCCGGTCAGTCCGGCGATCCGGGTCGCCGGCACGACCGGGAGCCCTTCGTCCGCACCGGCGACCGGGGCGACGGACAACCCGGTGGAGGAGTCGTTCACCAGCACCAGCCGCCCGTCCGGGCTGATCGCGATCCCGAGGGGGTCGGTCAGCTGCACGCCGGCGGTCTGCGGTGGCCGATTACGGCCGGCGCGGCCCATCGGCCAGGCCCGAACCTGCTGCCCGTTGGTGATCGGCGCGGCGAGCAGGAAGTCGGCGCGGCTTGAGGTGACGTAGAGGTCGGCGTAGGGGGTCCAGATCGCCGACCCGGCCCGGCTGGTGGCCCCGGTGTCGAGGTCGAGCTCCACCCAACGCGCGTCGTTGCCCACCAGGCGCAGCCTCCGGTCGTCGAGGAAGGTGAGGCGCTCGGTGAACTGGGGATACGGCACGGCCACGTCGGGCCCGGGCACCAGCGGATCGGCGTGGCGGGAAACCTCGGCCCCGGTCGCGGTGTCGTAGACGACCAGGCTCGACCTGGCGGCCTGCCGGATCACCCCGGCCAGCAGCCCGGACCCCGAGAGTGCGATCGACTCCGCGGACACCAGGTCGGCGCCGCCGGCGAGCACCCGGGACCCGGCCCGGTCCCACACGCTCACCCCTTCGCGGGTGCCGACGAGGAGGACCTGCCCGTCGGCGCTGGCCCGCAGGGTCGTCACCGGGGCTGTGGCCGTGAACCGGAGCACCGGCTTCGCTGCGCCGACTCCGGCCACCGTGTAGACCCGGCCGTCGGTGAGCCCGACGGCCACCGTCGATGAGTCCGCGCTGGCGGCGATCGCGGCGATGTCGGCGTCGAAGGTGGTGAAGCCGGCAACGAGCGGCGAGGCGAAGTCGGCCTGCAGCAGTGCCTGCCGGGTGGCTGCGGAGTCCTCGGTGCGGAAGCCCTGCACCGCGACCAGCTGGGCCAGCCGCAGATCGGAGTCGAGCAGCCCGGAGGCCGTGCTGGCCAGCGCGCGGGAGCGCAGGGTCACGGCCTGGCGAAGCACGTCGTCCCGCTGCCGGACGGCGATCATGGTGGCGACGACGGAGACGGCAAGCAGGAGCACGAGGAGGCTCACCGCCGAGCGCGCCAGCCGGCGCACCCTGCGGTGCTGGGTCAGGTCCTCCCCGATCAGGTCGTCGCGCGGCACCCCCCGGATGGGTGCCGACAGGTCGGCCATGGCTGCGGCGAACCTGGGGTCCGTCGACGGGGCGGGGGAGTCGGCCATCCAGCGCAGGTCGAGCCAGCGGGGCTCTTCAGCGAAGGCCTCGCGCAGGCAGGGGGGAACATCGCTGTCAGCGGTGAACCGGTCACCCGCCCGGTCCCACGCCAGGTCGCCGGCGCCCAGCGCCAACAGGATCGAACCGGGGCCCTTGTGCTCGAGCCACCAGCCGACCTCCCTCTCGACGTAGGCGGACTCCCTGGCTGCCGGGCCGAGCAGGACGATCAGGTGGCCGGCTGCGGCGAGGCCGGCCTCGAGCGCCGACCACAGCGCCGGGTTGGTCGACATCGCGGAGTCGTCCCGGAAGACCCGGACGGCACGACGCTGGTTCCATGGCCGCGCGAAGCGCTGGAGCCCGCGCTGCACCGCGATCGCCGTCCGCTCGGAATCGGCGCGCGCGTAGGAGATGAAGGCATCCCACGCGACGGCCATCCCGCATTCTCATCCCGTCCGGGTGCGCTCGTCGCCGGGTGCTGGGCAATTCTGACCGGTTCGGATCCGCCGGACGGATCGGGCTCCAGCGGTCGCGTCCGGCCGGGCAGCATCGAGCGCCGGGCCTCGGCCCGGCTCAGCGGGTGGCTGCGCCGCTCTCGATCCGGGTCCGGCTGGCCGGGTCGCTGGAACTGCGGACGATCAGCTCCGGCTGCAGGACGACCTGCCGGTGGACGTGCCCGGCGTTCCCGGAGGAGTGCTCGAATAGCAACTGGGCGGCCAGGTAGCCGAGCTGATCGGTCGGCTGGCGGACCGAGGTGAGCGGGACGATCCAGTCGGCCGCGAAGTCGATGTCGTCATAGCCGACCAGGGCCACGTCGTCCGGCACCCGGACGCCGGCCCTCGCCAGCCCCCGGTAGACCCCGAAAGCCATCATGTCGTTCCCGCAGAAGATCCCGCTCGGGAGCTTGCCCTCGAGCAGCTG
Organism: uncultured Propionibacteriaceae bacterium; assembly: GCA_964421325.1. Lineage (GTDB taxonomy): Bacteria > Actinomycetota > Actinomycetes > Propionibacteriales > Propionibacteriaceae > Propionicimonas. The sequence goes on along the minus strand of CAYQXH010000015.1, from coordinate 18,639 downwards.
CTGGACTGCTGCGAGCCCGTCCTGGATGCCGAGCCCGGTCTGGCTGACCTCCACCAGCGCCGTCGCCGGATCCAGCCCGGCCTGCGCGATCGCCTCCCTCGCGCCCTGGGCGCGCTCCACGTGCTGGCGCAACCCGCGGCCGCCACCGACGAAGGCCACGTGCTCGTGGCCGAGGCTGAGCAGGTGCTGGACCGCGAGCCTGGCGCCGGCGACGTCGTCGACAGAGACCGAGCAGTCCTCCGGCGAGTTCCGGTAGTCGAGGAAGACCATCGGCAGCCGCCGGGCGCGGATCCAGTCCTGGTCGAGGTTGGCGTCGGCGCTGGCGGGCGTCAGCAGGGCGCCGCGCACGCGCTGTGCAGCGAGCATCTGCAGGAGCTGGGCCTCCTTCTGCGGATCGTTGTCCGAGTTGCAGAGGATGACCACGTGGCCGGCCTCCTGCGCCGCGCGTTCGACGGCCCGGGCGGCCTCCATGAAGAACGGGCTCACCACGTCGAGCACGACCAGGCCGATCACCTGGCTGGAGGCGCCGGTGAGCACCCTGGCCTGCTGGTTGGGTACGAAGCCGAGCTCCCGGATGGCTCGCTGCACCGCCTCCCGGGTGCGGGAGCGCACCAGCTCGGGATGGTTGATCGTGTTCGAGACCGTGCCAACCGAGACCCCGGCCCGCTCGGCCACGTCCCGGATCCGGACGTTGGTGACCTCGGGGGCGCGGTCGGGTGCCGGACGCTTCGGGCGCGGGGCGCGGCCTTCAGTCGGCGTCACTGCTCACCTCGGGGTTGTCGAGTGGGTAGGACGAAGCGTAGGGGCAAACCGGACCGCTGCCCGGCCCTTCTGCAACGGGATCACTGCGGCGTGCCGTCCGTCGGGCCGGTGGCCGGGCCCATCACGCCAAGGCCCTGCGGTCATCGGCGAACCTCCGTCTGAGTGCACCCGCCGGCTCGTTGGGAAGACCGGCGAGCCCGTTCCAGGTACCAACTTGATAACGCCGCGACGCCATCGTTGCGATTCACGACGAGGGAAGTATACAGTCTGAAGCGGTTCAGTTCTGAACCGCTTCAATAGCAATGACGCTTGGAGTGAACATGTCCGGGGACGCCGCAGCCAACGCCGTTTCAGGTCGCCCCGATGCGTCCGGCACCCGACGCTGGTACGTGCCGGATGCCTACATCCCGCCGGTCAGCACGGCTCCGGAGGTGTCGCACGAATCCATCTGCGTCCTCAACGACGGCGATCCGGCGGTCGAGTTCACGGTGACCGCCTACTTCGCCGACCGGGAGCCCGAACGTTCCCGGCCGATCACCATCGGCGGCCGGCGGGCGGTCCACCTGCGAACCGACCGTCCGGACCAGCTCGGGGGCCTCCAGCTCGAACGTGGGGTCCCTTACGGGATCGTGATCGAGTCGCCGGCCGACCTGCAGGTCCAGTACAGCCGGCTGGACACCACCCAGGCCGCCTACTCGCTGATGACGGCACTGCTCACCAGCGGCGGGAGAGCGACGAGCACCGACTGATCCGGCGTCAGTCGACAAGTACCACCCATAACCGGCAATACAAGGAGAACGGCATGAAGCAACGACGCTTTATCGGTGGGGCCCTGGCCCTCACCCTTTCCCTGGGCCTGGCCCTGTCCGCGTGCAGCGGCAGCCCGACGCCCGGCGCGAGCTCGACCGAAGGGGGCGCAAAGGACAAGAACTACACGATCGCAGTGGTGCCCAAGGATGCGACGAACCCGTGGTTCGTCCGCATGGAGGTCGGCGTGAAGAAGTTCGCCGAGGAGACCGGCCTGAACGTCTACCAGAAGGGCCCGTCGGAGACCGACGCAACGATGCAGGCCCAGGTCATCCAGGACCTGATCGCGCAGGACGTGGATGCGATCGCAGTGGTGCCGGTCGACCCCGGAGCACTGGAGACCGTGCTGAAGGAAGCCATGGACGCCGGCATCGTAGTCGTCACCCATGAGGGCGCAACCCAGCAGAACACCATGTACGACATCGAGGCCTTCAACAACAACGCCTACGGCGGCTTCATCATGGACAACCTCGCTTCCGCAATGGGCGAGGAGGGCCTGTACACCACCATGGTCGGCCATGTCACCAACGCCTCCCACAACGAGTGGGCAGACGGCGGAGTTGCGCAGGCGAAGGCCAAGTACCCGAACATGAAGCTCCTGGAGGCCGAGCCCCGCGTCGAGTCCCAGGACGACGGCGAGGTGGCCTACCAGACCGCCAAGGAGCTGCTGAAGAAGTACCCGGACCTCAAGGGCATCATGGGCACGTCCTCCTTCGACGCCCCTGGTGTCGCCCGGGCGATCGACGAGCTCGGCCTCAAGGGCAAGGTCTTCACCGCCGGTACCGGCATGCCGGCCGCCAACAAGCAGATCCTCGTTGACGGCTCGGTCTCCGCGCTGACCCTGTGGGATCCGGCCGACTCCGGCTACGCACTCGCAGCGCTGGCCAAGAAGATCCTCGACGGCGACAAGATCGAGGGCTCGGTCAACCTCGGCGTCAAGGGCTACGAGGACATGAAGTTCGCCGAGGGCAGCACCAAGGTGCTCGAAGGCAACGGCTGGGTCGTCATCAACAAGGACAACGTCGACGACTTCGGCTTCTGAGGCCGGTGCCCGGGGCGCTGCTGCCGGTACCCGACCCCCCGGTCGGTGGCCAGCACCCCGGGCCTGACCTGCCTCCCCACACCGGGGCAGCGGGAATGCCCCCCTTCCCGCTGCCTTCGGTCATGTTTGGAACGCGCGGCAGCCGGGCGCGTACGGAAAAGGAAGAAGTTGATGGTTGACAACGTCTTGACGGTGCGGAACGTGAGCAAGGCCTTCGCCGGGGTGAAGGCACTCAAGCACATCGATCTCGAGATCCGGCCGGGCGAGATCCACTGCCTCGCCGGCGAGAACGGCAGTGGCAAGTCGACCCTGATCAAGATCATCTCCGGGGTCTACACCCCGGACGAGGGCACCATCGAGCTCAACGGCCAGGTGCACACCCGGCTGACGCCCATCGAGGCGATCATGAACGGGGTCCAGGTCATCTACCAGGACTTCTCGGTGTTCCCCAATCTCACGGTGATGGAGAACCTGGCGATCAACACCGAACTCGCCGGCAACCGCAAGCTCGTGAACTGGCGGCGCTTCCGCAGGATCGCGGAGGAGGCGGTCGCGAAGATCAACTTCGAGGTCGACCTCGACGAGGTGGTCGGCCGCCTCTCGGTCGCGGACAAGCAGCTGGTTGCGATCAGCCGGGCCCTGATGAGCGACGCGAAGCTGATCATCATGGACGAGCCGACGACAGCGCTGACCAAGAAGGAGGTCGATGCGCTGTTCCGGATCATCCTCGACCTCAAGGCCCGAGGCATCGCCACCCTCTTCGTCAGCCACAAGCTCGAGGAGGTCTTCGAGATCAGCGAGCGGTTCACCATCATCCGCAACGGCGAATCGGTGATCACCTGCCTGCCCGCGGACCTCGACCGCAAGAAGTTCGCCAACTACATGACCGGACGGGACTTCGACGAGGCCCACTTCACGCTCGCGGAGTCGTCGTCCGAGCCGGTTCTCGAGGCCGTCGGGCTGGGCGTGGAAGGTGCCTTCGCCGACGTCAGCTTCTCGCTGCGCCCAGGGGAGATCCTCGGGATCACCGGCCTGCTCGGCTCCGGCCGCACCGAGCTGGCCTTGACGCTGTTCGGTGCCCTGAAGAAGGACACCGGCGAGCTCCGGATCAAGGGCCGGCCGGTCGATGTGGACGGAATCCGCGCAGCGATCGCGAACGGCATCGGCTACGTCCCGGAGGACCGGCTCACCGAAGGCCTGTTCCTCGACCGGTCGATCGCGGACAACATCGTCATCGCGGACATCGACGGCCTGGTGTCCAGGTCAGGGCTGCTCAGCCAGGCCGAGGTAGGGCAGCGGGCCCGGGAATGGGTCGACCGGCTGAGGATCGCCACGCCGGACCCGGACAACGCAGCCAGCACCCTCTCCGGGGGGAACCAGCAGCGGATCGTGCTGGCCAAGTGGCTGGCCACCGATCCGGAGATCCTGATCCTCAACGGCCCGACGGTGGGTGTGGACATCGGCTCCAAGCACGACATCCACGAGATCCTCCGCGGTCTTGCCCGCGACGGCATGGCCATCATCATCATCTCCGACGACATTCCGGAGGTCATCGGCAACTGCAACCGCGTGCTGTTGATGCGGGCCGGCCGGATCGAGCAGGAACTCGACCCGGCAGTCATCACCGAGGCAGAGCTCGCGGAGCTGATGACCCGCGAGGGTCACGAAGTAGAAGGGAAGCGCTGAGGTGACGAAACTCATCCAGAAACTGACCAGGTCGAACGAGATCTACGTCTTCGGAGTCCTGGTCGCACTGAGCATCCTGATCCAGGCGCGCAGCGGACAGTTCTTCACGGCCAACAACCTGGTCGACATCGCCAACGCGATGGTGGTCCCCGGACTGTTCGCCGTCGGCGCCTTCCTGGTGATCGTCTCCGGCGGCATCGACGTCTCCTTCCCTGCGCTGGCCTCGCTGGCCGTCTATGCCACCACCCGGATGCTGGTGGACTCGGGCTTCTCCGGCGGCATCCTCATCCCGTTCAGCATCGCGATGGTGCTCGGCGCCGTGCTCGGTGCCTTCAACGGGCTGTTCACATCGCGGCTGACCGTCCCGACCCTGATCATCACCCTCGGCACGGCGAACGTCTTCTCGGGGGTGATGCAGGGAGCGCTGGGCTCGGTCCAGATCCCGAACATCCCGGCATCCATGGACGCCTTCGGCACCGCTGCCCTCTTCGTCGCGAAGAACCCCGACTCCGGGCTCACGTCCACCATGCCGGTCTCGTTCCTGATCCTGGTCGCAGTGGTGGCGATCGTCTTCTTCATGATGCGGTTCACCATGTTCGGCCGGGGCATCTACGCCATCGGCGGGGATGAGGCCTCCGCAGCCCGGGCCGGCTTCAAAGTGCGCCGGATCAAGTTCTGGCTCTACGTCATCGTCGGGGTGATCGCTGCCCTGGCCGGCCTGATCCGCACCTGCATGATGGGGCAGATGCACCCGACGAACCTCCTGGGCATGGAGATGATGGTCATCGCTGCGGTGGTCCTCGGCGGCACGGCGATCACCGGCGGGATCGGGTCGCTCACCGGCGTGATGCTGGGCACCCTGCTCATCGTCATCGTCGAGAACAGCATGATCCTGGTCGGGATCCCGACCTTCTGGCAGCGGTTCTCGCTGGGCCTGCTCATCATCGTGGGCACCGGCGTTTCGGCACTTCAAGTGGCGCGGTCGGGCAAGGGCCTGCGCGCAGTGGTGGGATGAAAGGGCGCGCAATGCAGACCGCAACCATGAACTCGAAGTCCCTGCGGCTACTCACCAGGGACACGCATCTCGCCCGGCTGGTCATCATCCTGATCACCCTCTTCCTGTTCTTCGCGATCGTGAAGACCGAGGGCTTCCTGAACATCCGGACCTGGCAGTCGATGGCCATCCAGTTCCCCGAGTTCGGCCTGATGGCACTGGGCGTCATGCTGACCATGATCACCGGGGGCATCGACCTCTCCGTGGTCGGGATCGCCAACATGACCTCGATCGGCGCCGCCGTGATCATGCTGACCCTCGTTCCCCGAGGGGCGGACGCCGGCCAGGCGGCCATCGGCATCTCGGTGGCGATGCTGCTCGCCCTCCTCGCCGGTGCCGTTGCTGGGGCGATCAACGGCCTGCTGGTGGCGAAGGTGAAGATCCCGCCCATCCTCGTGACCCTTGGCACGCTGGAGCTGTTCACCGGGGTCGCCATCCTGATCACCGGCGGCAAGCCGAAGAGCGGGCTGCCGCCGGTCTACGGCCAGGTCTTCGCCGGGAAGATCTTCGGCCTCGTCCCGGTGCCGTTGCTCGTGTTCGTCGTCGCGGCGATCGTGGTCGCCCTGATCATGAACCGCACCGCCTACGGCACGAAGATCTACATGCTCGGCACCAATGCGCGCGCCGCCCGGTTCAGCGGCCTCAACACCACCAGCCTGCTGGTGCGCACCTACATGTTCTCCGGCCTGACCGCATCGCTGGCCGGCCTGGTGATGCTGGCCAACTACAACTCGGCCAAAGCCGACTACGGCTCCACCTACACCCTGCTCACTGTGCTGATCGTCGTGCTCGGCGGCGTGAACCCCAACGGCGGCAGCGGTCGCCTGATCGGGGTGGTGCTGGCGATCCTGATCCTCCAGATCCTGTCCTCTGGACTCAACATGTTCCCGAGCATCAGCAACTTCTACCGGCCCCTGATCTGGGGCGGCGTCCTGCTGGCCGTGATCGCCACCAACCACCTCTCGCAGAGCGGCTCCCGGCTGCGACTCTTCAGAAAGAAAGGACAGTCCTCGTGAAGACAACAAGAGATAAGCACGTCGTCGTCGGTGCGGACTTCGCCGGCTTCCCGCTGAAGGAAGCCGTCAAGAAGCACCTGATCCAGCGGGGCTGGACGGTCGAGGACCTCACCCCGGTTCTCGAGGAGACCCCGATGTACCAGCGGGCCGGCTTCATGGTCGGTGCCCGGATCGCCGAGCGGGAGTTCGAGAAGGGGCTCGCCTTCTGCGGCACCGGAATGGGCATCCACGTGGCGGCCAGCAAGTGCCCGCACGTGCATGCAGCCGTCTGTGAGAGCGTCCCGGCCGCCCTGCGCTGCGCAACGGCGAACAACTGCAACGTGCTGGCAATGGGTGCCTTCTACGTCGCGCCCCGGCTCGGCATGGCAATGGCCGACGCGTTCCTCGACCACTCCTTCGGCGAGGGGTACGAGGACTGGGACGGCTTCGACGACTACCACCGCATCGGCTACGAGGAGTGCGAGCACTTCGACTACGACGCCTACAAGGCCAACGGCTTCGCCGTGGTCGACCCGCAGGAGGCACCGCTCGGAGCCGAACCTCGCGGCCTGGCCTTCTAGCCATCCCATGCTCCGGCAGGGCAACTCCGCGGACCGAATCCACCGACGGGCACTACCTTGACCTCGATCGCAGTCATCGGCTCGGCCAACGCCGACCTGGTCGTGCACGTGGACCGGAGACCGGAGGGCGGTGAGACGCTGCTCGGATCCGACCTGGTCATCACCCCCGGCGGCAAGGGCGCCAACCAGGCGGTGGCCGCCGGGCTCCTCGGGGCAGAGGTCCGCTTCGTCGGCCGCGTCGGCGCCGACGCCAACGGCGAACTGCTGCGGCAGTCCCTGCTGCGGGCCGGGGTCGGCACCGAAGCACTCGAGACCTCCGGTGCGGCGACCGGCTGTGCCCTGATCTTCATCACCCCGGACGGGGAGAACTCGATCGTGGTCGCACCCGGTGCCAACAACGCCGTCAGCGAGCAGTACCTGCGGCAACACCGGGACGACTGGGTGCACGCCGACATCGTCGTGATGCAGCTCGAGATCCCGATGGCCAGCGTCGAGTACGTCGCGGCGACCTGCGCAGCCGAGGGCGTCCGGTTCCTGCTCAATGCAGCGCCGGCGGCGAGAGTCCCGGAACAGGTGCTCCAGGTCTGTGACCCACTGGTCGTGAACGAGAGTGAGGCGGTGCTGCTGCTCGGGGGCGACCGGCCGGCCGGCCAGGGGTCCGTGGACCTGGCCCGGCGGCTGCTGGCGACCGGTCCCCGGAGCGTTGTGCTGACCCTCGGGGCCGCCGGTTCGATCGCGATCGAGGCCGGGGGCGAGCCGCACTTCCAGGCTGCGTCGCAGGTGACGGCTGTCGACACCACCGGGGCCGGGGACGCCTTCGTCGGGGCACTGGCCAAGGCGCTGGCGGCAGGTGAGCCCATGGCCACCGGACTCGCCCTCGGCACCGCTGTCGCAGCGTTGGCCGTGCAGCGCCCGGGTGCCCAGGCCTCCTTCCCGACCATCACCGACCTGGAGCCCGCATGAAGCGCACCGGAATCCTGAACGCCGAACTCAACCTCCGGCTCGCCGGGCTGGGTCACACCGACACCGTCGTGGTGGCCGACTGCGGGCTGCCCCGGCCCCCGGGAGTGCCGGTGGTCGACCTGGCTGTGGTCTTCGGCGTCCCCAGCTTCGAGCAGGTGCTCACCGCGCTGGCCGGGGAGATCGTGGTCGAGGCCGCCGTGCTCGCCGACGAGACGACCGACCGCAACCCAGGAGTGGTCGAACTCGTCGGGTCACTGTTCGGCCGGCCCGAGACAGTGCCCCACGAGCGTCTCAAGGAACTCAGCCGCGATGCCCGGCTGATCATCCGCACCGGCGAGGCCACCGCCTACGCGAACGTGATCCTGCGCTGCGGCGTGCCCTTCTGAGGTACTCCCCGGGTCAGCTGAGCCGCAGCGGTCCTCGGGTTGCCGAGCGGGCCGTCGCCAGCCAACCTTGGTCCATGTCCTCGCCACCTCGCCGGGCAGAGCCGGCGGCAGATCGATCGGCCGTGGTCCGCTACCCGGAGCGCTGGTACTCCGCCTATGTCCTCGACCTGGACGGGACGGTCCTCCTCGGTGACCGGCTGCTGCCCGGCGCCCGCCGGCTGGTCGCAGAGCTGCGGGCCCGCGGGATCCCGGTGCGCTTCCTCTCCAACAATCCGACGCTGGACCCGGCGATGTTCGCGGCGAAGCTGGACCGGCTGGGGCTGCCGACGCCGGCGGGCGACATCGTGAACACGGTCGTGACCACCACCGAGTGGCTGGCGGCGAACCACCCCGGGGCCGTGCTGTTCCCGATCGCGGAGGAGCCGCTGGTCAGGGCGCTGCTCGCGGCCGGGTTCAGGCTCAGCGAGGACCCGGCCGAGATCGACATCGTGATCGCTTCCTATGACCGGAAGTTCGACTACCGGAAGCTGCAGATCGCCTTCGACGCGCTCTGGCTCCACCGCCGGGCGTTCCTGATCCAGACGAACCCGGACCGGTTCTGCCCGTTCCCCGACGGCCGCGGGGAGCCCGACTGTGCAGCGATCACTGCGGCGATCGAGGCCTGCACCGGGGTCGCCTGCCGGCACAGCCTCGGCAAGCCCGACCCGCTGATGCTGGCCACCGTGCTGGCCGGCCTCGGGGTGCCGGCCGGGGAGGTACTGGTCGTCGGTGACCGCCCGCAGACCGACATCCGGATGGCGGTGGCAGCCGGGCTGGACTCGGCGGCCGTGCTCACCGGGGAGGCCACGGCGAGCGACATCCTCGGCCTGGCCCCGGAGGAGGCGCCGAACTGGGTGCTCGACCGGATCGACCGGCTCGTCCCGGCACCGGGCTGGGACGAGCTCGGCTGGTCCACACCGGTCAGCGTCGGCGCTGGTTGACAGCGGCTTCGCCGAGCATGTCGATGGCCTTGTCGAGGGCCGCGACGACGTCCGGGCCGTCGTAGTGGGCGGAGATCTCGGCTGCAGCCAGCATGCCGCCCAGCATGACCTGGGTGACGTCCCACGGTTCCGGGTGCGGGCCGAGCACCGGGTGCTTCTTCGGCCAGCGACGCGGCCAGCCCGTGCCGCACCAGTCATCGAGGTCCTCGAGGAACTGGCCGCCGAAGCCGTCACCGGCAATCGCGGCAGCGGTCAGCTTGTGCATCAGCCGGGCGCCGACGACCGTGCCTGCCGGCGGCAACGGCTGCGGGTTCAGGGCCACCTCGTCGCCGATGCGCAGGTGCGCCGAGCGCAGCGGCCCGCGCGGGATCACGTCAGCCGCCTCCGGGACCAGCGCGATGATCAGGGCCAGCCGGTCGCCCGACATCAGGGCCCGCAGGATCTGGGCAGTGGAAGCCATCTTCCTCGTCCTCTCTTCTCCGATGGGTTCGCCTCCGCCGGATCCCCCCGAACCTGCGGATGGCTCACCGGTCAGAGGCGGCCGCGGCCGCCGTGATACCGCGAGCCCGGAATGCAGCCGGCGACGGCCGGGTTGGCCTGTTCGTGAAAGCACTCATGTACGACGAATTCGGCGGCAACGACAGGTTCCGGATCGGTGAGGCCAGGGATCCGCTGGTCGGGCCCGACTCGATCCTGGTGAAGGTGGTCGCAGCCGGCCTGAACCCGGTCGACTACAAGGTCCGCGAGGGCTACCTGCAGGGGCTGATGGAGACCGTCTTCCCGGTGGTGCCGGGCTGGGACGTGGCCGGGGTCGTGGCGCGCACCGGGCTGGACACCCCCGAGTACTCGGTCGGCGACGAGGTGCTCGCCTACGCCAGGAAGGACTTCGTGCACGGCGGTACGCTCGCCGAGCTCGTCGAGGTGCCGGTACGAACCGCCACCCACAAGCCGGCCGGCCTCGGTTTCGACGAGGCGGCCGCCCTGCCCCTCACCGGGCTCACCGCACTGCAGACCGTCCGGCGCTCCGGCCTCGGAGCCGGCTCCAACGTGCTGATCCACGCCGCGGCCGGCGGGGTCGGTTCGTATGCGACCCAGCTGGCCGTGCGGGCCGGAGCCCGGGTGGTGGGTACCGCAGGGACGGCGAACCACGACTTCCTGCGGACGCTCGGGGCAGAACCGGTCAGCTACGGCGACGGGCTGGTGCCCGCAGCCCTGGCGCTGGCGCCGCAGGGGTACGACGTGATCCTCGACTACGTCGGCGGGCAGGCCATGGACACGGTGCCCGACCTGCTCGGACCCGGTGGCACGGTCATCTCGATCGCCGACGGCCGGGCCACCGGCCATGGTGGCAGCTACGCGTGGGTGCGGCCGAGCAGCGCCGACCTGGCCGAGCTCGCAGCCCTCGCCGCGACGGGTGAGCTCAAGGTGACGGTGTCGGGGATCTACGACCTGGATCACGCGGCCGAGGCCTACCGTTCGCTGGAGGCCGGGCACACCCGCGGCAAGATCGTGGTCCGGATCTGACGGCGACCGGTCCGGGCCCAGAAATGGCTTTGCCCCGCCTCCGTGAGGAGGCGGGGCCTTAGTCCCCTATCCCTAAAGGACTTGCCATTGGCAAAACACCTAGCAGAAGTGTAGGGCCCCGGGCCGGGGAACATGAACCGGCGCGCCTGAGAATTTCCTGATCATGCGGCGCGTTCGGCCAGGAGTGCGTCGATCTGGCCCAGGGCGCCGGCCAGGCCCTCCTCCATGCCCAGCTCCACCATCTCCTGGAGTTGCGCAGCGGAGGCGAAGGTGTTGGTCAGGGTCATCCGCGTTCCGCCGGAATGTCGCGCCAGTCGCGCTTCCAGGACCACCGGCTCGCCCGGAACCGGGTTGCCGTCGGCGTCGGTGAAGCCGTCCTCGAGGGTGAAGCCGTTCGGCGCATCGACGGCGGTCATCCGCCAGTAGCCGCCAGGCTGCTCACCGTCCGGTCCGGTCATGTGGTAGCGCGACTCCCCGCCGGGAACGAAGTCGTGACGGGTGAACGTCGCCGGCCAGTCCGGCGGGCCCCACCAGCGCTCGAGCTGGCGCGGGTCCGCCCACAACTGCCAGACCCGTTCGACGTCGGCCTTGAAGTCGGCAACGACGACCATGGTGAGGGCGTCGAGATCCTTGGACGTGGTGACGATGGCCACGGTTGGTCCAGCCTTTCTGTAGGGGGCCTACTCGATGTCGGTTGCGAGGATCCCGGCCATCCGGGCGGCCCGGCCGAGCCAGAGCTGTTCGTACTGCTCCAGCAGTGCTGCTGCCCCGCGGATGGCTTCCGGGTTGCCCCACACCAGCTGTTGCCGCCCGCGCCGCTCCTTCGTGACCAGCCCGGCCCGCTCGAGCACCGCCACGTGCTTCTGCACCGCGGCGAAGCTCATCGAGTAGGCCTGCGCCAGCTCGGTGACCGAGCCGGGGCGCTGCAGCGCCCGGACCACGATGTCGCGTCGGGTCCGGTCGGCCAGCGCGTGGAAGATCCGGTCCGTCTGCTCTTCGAGGAGATCATCTACAACCATTTGGTTGTAGGTTAACCGGCTGGACGGTCCCGCCCCATACGCGTTCTTGCCCATCCGCTCTCAGGTGTGTCGCCGGACCCCTGCCGCCACCTTGTCGAAGCGGACCTTGTCCAGCTTGCCGGCCACCCGGCGGATGCCGCCGGGGTCGACCCGGAGGATCCGGTCGACCCGGACCTCGCTCACCCGGGCGGCGGAGTCCCAGGTGCCCCGGCCCACCTCGACCCAGTAGCGACCTTCGGCAGCCTCCTGGCGAGCGTCCCGGTCGTGGTCCTTGCTGGTCATCGGCAGGCCGAGCAGCCAGTCGGCGTCCCTGCCGATGATCAGCACCGGCCGGTCCTTGCCCATCGAGTGGTCCTCCTCGAAGGGCACCCAGGTCCACACGACTTCGCCGGGGTCGGCCAGCTTGCCCGGGTGGGGCGCGTAGTCGATCCTGGGACGACCCTTGAAGTCGCCGGGGTAGCGCGGGCTCCCGCGGCCGGGACCAACCGGTCCGCCCGGCGCCCGGCCGGGTCGCCGCCGCGTGCTCCGACGCGGCCGCAGCGCGTCTATGATCGCCTGTCCGATGGCCCTGATCAGGCCGCTGGTTCCCGCCACGGCCGCAACCGTACCGCCACCTGCAGCTCCTGCCGGGGAGGTCGCGGAATGGGGTAGCCGGATGAACGTCGGGGCCTTCACTGAGCCCGTCACTTGGGCTAATGTCACCTTGTCCAACGGAGGAACATTGACTGAGCTCGGGATCGCCGAAGTGCTCGACCTGGGTCAGCTCCAGAAGGTTCTCGAAGACTTCTCGGAGGCTACCGGGCTGGCAAGCGTCGCCGTCGATGCTCGGGGAGTCCCGGTCACCGACACCTTCGCTTTCACGGACTTCTGCCGCGAAATGCGTTCAGATCCGCTGCGGAACAAGCTCTGCCACGGCTGCGACGCCCACGGCGGCCTGCAGGCCCTGATCGAGGGCTCGCCGCAGGTGTACCGCTGCCATGCCGGCCTGGTGGACTTCTCGGTCCCGGTCACGGACGGGGACAAGTACGTCGGCGCGATCCTCTGCGGCCAGGTCCGGGTGCCGAAGGCCGAACAACCGCAGTTCCTGACCGCCGGGTCCGAGTGGCGGGGCCAGGGACAGCTGGAGGACCTCTACGACCAGGTGCCGATGTCGACCCTCAGCCGCGTCGCGGCCGCGGCCAAGACCCTGTTCGGGGTGAGCCGCGTCCTCGACGGGATGCGGGTCCGCCGTCGGCTCGACCTGAGCCCGCCTGCTGCTGATGCCGCCCCGCAGCGCCCGCTGCTCACCCTCGTCCCGTTGCCCCGGACCAGGATCGAGCCGGCAGCAACCCAGGCCAGGGAACCGCACGCAACCCTTCGGGACGCGATGGACGCCGAGGACCTGGCCAGCGCGATCGCAGAGGCCAGTCGCCTCCTCGACGAGGCGTTCGCAGGTGACGGCGACCTGCGTGAGGGCATCGCCGGTGTCGAGGACCTGGTGATCGCAGTGGCCAGGGACTGCGCACCCCGGCTGGTGCCGCACCTCGTCCCGGTCGTCCAGGGCCAACGGGATCGCAGGACGGCTTCCACCAATCGGTTCCAGATCCAGCTGCACATCGAGCGGCTGCTCGGGATGATCCTCGACGAGGTGCTGCGTTCCCGGCCGCGTCGCCGCAGGGACCTGCGCGACCTGCTCAACGACATCGCGCGGCATCCGAACCGGGCACTGTCGTTGACCGAGGCCGCCGCAGCGACCCACTGGTCGCCGGGTCACCTGTCGAAGTTGTTCAAATCCGTCACCGGCTACACATTCGTGTCGTATGTGACAGCCTGGCGGATCTCCCGCGCGCAGCTGATGCTAGCTTCCACCCAGATGCCGGTGCAGAAGGTCGCAGCGGAACTGGACTTCAACCAGGTCAACTACTTCTCAAGGGTCTTCCGCGCTCATACCGGGGTATCTCCCAGCGAGTTCCGGCGTCAGTGTTCCTCGCGCGACGGGAGACCTGCCGGTGTATCGCTTCCAACTCACCACCACCCTCTGCTACGGGCCTGACTCGCTCTCCGCGCTGTCCGAGCTGGCCGGGCTCCGCGTCCTGATCGTCACCGACGCCTTCCTCGCCGGGAGCGGCCTGATGGTCCAGGTGCGGGCCGCTTTGTCCGACGCCACCATCCAGGTGTACGACAAGGTCATCCCCAACCCCGACGTCGCAGCCGTTGCCGCAGGGCTGGCGGCGTTCCTCGAGTTCGAGCCCGACGCCCTGCTCGCCGTCGGTGGCGGGTCGCCCATCGACACGGCCAAGGCCGTGCGCAAGCTCGCCCTCGAGCTGGGTCACCGCACCGAGGGACGCTTCTACGTGATCCCAACCACCAGCGGCAGCGGATCGGAGGTGACGTCGTTCGCCGTGGTCACCGACCCGGAGAGCCACGCCAAGCTCCCGCTGACGTCCGAGGACATGCTGCCCGACGTCGCCATCCTCGACCCGGACGCCGTCAGCACGGCACCGCCGACCCTCGTCGCGGACTCCGGGATGGATGCGATCAGCCACGCCATCGAGGCCTACGTCGCGGTCGGCCACAACGACTTCTCCGACGCGCTCGCCGAGAAGGCACTCCGGATCGCCGACACCTACCTGCTGCGCAGCTTCCGCAGCAACCTGGACGTGAAGGCCCGCCAGCACGTGCACACCGGGGCGACGATGGCCGGGATCGCTTTCCAGAATGCCGGGCTCGGCATCGTGCACAGCCTCTCCCACGCCATCGGCGGTTCGTTCAAGGTGGCGCACGGTCGCCTCAACGGCATCCTCCTGCCGCACGTGATCGAGTTCAACGCCGGCGAGCTCGGCATCCGTCCTGGAGAGATCTCCGACGTCGCCCGGCGCTATGTCACCCTGGCCCGGTCCCTTGGCCTCTCCGCGTCCAGCGACCGCAACCTCGTGCTCGGCCTGGTCGGCTGGGTCGAGCGCGTGCGGCGCGAGCTGGAGCTGCCGGCAACGGTCACAGCGGCCGGAATCGACCGGGAGGCGTTCCGCGGGGCCATCCCGGGCCTTGCGGCCACGGCCCTGAAGGACTTCTGCACCTCCGGGAACCCGGTCGAGGTGACCGTTGCCGACCTGGCCCGGATCCTGGAGTGGATCAGCTGACCCACCCTCCGACGTCGGCGCAACGTCTGGGTGTGGCGAGGGGGTCAGGTGAGGCGGGCGTCCAGTTCGGCCATCCCCAGCCCGGTGAGGGCTGAGACCTCGAGGATCTCGGTGGCGCCGGCCAGCCGCAGGTGGTCGCCGGCCAGCTTGACCTCCGCCGGGGTGGCGATGTCGACCTTGGTCACAACGCCGATGGACGGCGGCATGAAGAACGTGGTGAAGCCGGGCTGGAACCGGCCCTCGGCGACCGTGGCCGATGCGAGCAGCACGACCAGTTCCACCTCGAAGGAAGCCAGCCGGAGGGCGTGCTTGAACCAGGGCAGCTCCAGGTACTCACCGGGGGTGTCGATCACCCCGCCGGAGGTGTACATCTCGCCGGTCTTCGCATAGTGGAGCTCGCCGCCCTGGAGCCGCTGCAGCAGGGTGGTCTTGCCGCAACCCACACCACCGACCAGGAGGAGCCGCTTCACGTGCGGGTCAGCGGCGGCCTGGCAAAGCCCAGCTCGCCGCACAGCACCGCGACCACGGCCTCGACGGCGGCCTGCACGTCGGTCAGGCTCCCGGTGACGACGAGCGAGCCGGAGAACCGGTCGACGAAGCCGAGCTCGACCGCTGCTGCCTTCGTTGCGACATCGGCAGCGATCACTGTGCCTTCGCTCGGGGTGATCGTCAGCACGCCGATCGCGCCGCCGCCGGGGGGCAGGCCGATCTTCGGGTACAGCCGCGCGTCCGGGTTCGCGACCACGTGCGCAAGCGTCACCTGCTTGCCCGGGACGAACTCCTGGATGATGCGCTGCTTCTCGGACATCCCCACCTCTCGTGGCGCCCGGATGGCGCGCGGCGAGCCCGCTCGCTGCTGCCCATGGTGCGTACTCCAGAGGTGGCTGTCAATGAGTTCGCCGGTCCTGTGCAGGGGTGCACTTTCTGGTCGTCCGAGGTGCACTTTCTGGTCGTCCCGGCACCGCCAAGGAGACCCGAAAGTGGTCGCTGCAGGTGTGTTTATTGCCGTGGTTTCAGACCTAACCTCAACCGAATGGCCGCCAGGTCGGATTCCGACCTGCGGCCCACCGACCCAACGGAGGAGCTGGAATGCAAGAAGCCCTGGGAATGGTGGAGACGAAGGGTTTCGTCGCCGCCGTTGAAGCCGCTGACGCGATGGTCAAGTCGGCCAACGTCGTCCTGATCGGGAGCCAGCGTGTCGGCTCCGGTCTGGTCACGGTGCTGGTCCGCGGCGATGTCGGTGCGGTCAAGGCCGCAACCGATGCCGGCGCCGTAGCCGCTCAAAACGTGGGGGAGCTCGTCTCCGTCCATGTCATCCCGCGCCCGCACACCGACGTGGAGAAGATTCTCCCGCAGCTTGAGAAGTGAGGTTCTGACCCGCTATGGCAACTGAAGAACTGGTCAACCAGATCATGGCAGCCGTCATGAAGAAGATGGACGGGCCCGCAGCGGCCCCGAAACAGGCCGGCGCCCGTCCGGCATCCACGGAGTTCGTCTGCGCCAGCGCGCTCGGCGACACCATCGGCCTCGTCATCGCCAACGTGGACCCCCAGGTCCACGCCCTGATGAAGATCGACCCCAAGTACAAGTCGATCGGCATCGTCGGTGCCCGCACCGGTGCAGGCCCGCACATCTTCGCCGCTGACGAAGCCGTCAAGGCGACCAACTGCGAGATCGTGACGATCGAACTGCCGCGCGACACCAAGGGTGGCGCCGGGCACGGTTCGTTGATCATCTTCGGTGCCGAGGACGTCTCCGACGCCCGCCGCGCCGTCGAGGTCACCATCAGCGAGCTCGACCGCACCTTCGGTGACGTCTACGCCAACGACGCCGGGCACCTGGAGTTCCAGTACACCGCCCGCGCCTCCTACGCCCTGAACAAGGCGTTCGGTGCACCGATCGGCAAGGCCTTCGGGATCACCGTCGGCGCCCCGGCAGCGATCGGCGTCGTTCTCGCCGACACCGCCGTCAAGGCATCGACGATCGACGTCGTCGGCTACGCCAGCCCGGCCGCCGGCACCAGCTACTCCAACGAGGTCATTTCGTTCTTCAGTGGCGATTCCGGCGCAGTGCGCCAGGCGATCATCGCTGCCCGCGAGGTCGGCCGAGGCTTGCTGGGCGCCATGGGTGCGTACCCGGAGTCCGTCACCACGCCCTACATCTGAGACGGGAAACAGCGTGAGATCAAAGCGTTTTGAGGCGCTTGACGCCAGGCCCGTCAACCAGGACGGGTACGTGACCGAATGGCCTGAGGTCGGACTCATGGCCATGAACAGCCCGAACGACCCCAAGCCGTCGATTCGCATCGAGGGCGGGAAGGTCGTCGAACTCGACGGCAAGCAGCGCGCCGACTTCGACATGATCGACTCCTTCATCGCCGACTACGCGATCCGGCTGGACAACGCCGAGGCCGTCTGCAAGATGGACTCCCTCGACCTGGCCCGCAAGCTCGTCGACATCAACGTCCCGCGTTCCGAGGTCGTCAAGCTGACCACTTCGATGACGCCGGCGAAGATCACCGAGGTCGTCGGCAAGATGACGGTGCTGGAAATGATGATGGCAGTGGCCAAGATGCGGGCCCGGCTCACGCCGGCCAATCAGTGCCACGTCACCAACCTGAAGGACAACCCGGTACAGATCGCAGCTGACGCCGCCGAAGCCTCCCTGCGTGGCTTCGCGGAGGAGGAGACAACGGTCGGCATCGGGCGGTACGCCCCGTTCAACGCGATGGCCATCATGGTCGGCGCGCAGGTCGGACGTCCCGGCATCCTCACCCAGTGCGCGGTCGAAGAGGCCACCGAACTCAACCTCGGCATGCGCGGCTTCACCGCCTATGCAGAGACCGTCTCCGTCTACGGCACCGAAGCCGTGTTCATGGACGGCGACGACACGCCGTGGTCGAAGGCCTTCCTGGCCTCCTGCTACGCGTCCCGCGGGCTCAAGATGCGGTTCACCTCCGGTACCGGCTCCGAGGTCCAGATGGGCTACGCCGAAGGCAAGTCCATGCTCTACCTCGAGGCCCGCTGCATCTACATCACCAAGGGCGCCGGCTCCCAGGGCATCCAGAACGGTTCGGTCTCCTGCGTCGGCGTTCCCGCCGCCGTCCCGGGTGGCATTCGCGCCATCCTCGCCGAGAACCTGATCGCCATGGCCCTCGACCTGGAGTGCGCGTCGTCGAACGACCAGACGTTCACCCACTCCGACCTGCGCCGCGTCGCCCGGTCCCTGATGCAGTTCGTGCCCGGCACGGACTTCATCTGCTCCGGCTACTCGGCAACGCCGAACTACGACAACATGTTCGCCGGCTCCAACTGGGACGCCGACGACTACGACGACTGGCTGATCATCCAGCGCGACCTCAAGATCGACGGTGGCCTGGTTCCGGTTCTGGAAGTCGACGTCGTCGCTACCCGCAACAAGGCAGCCCGGGCGATCCAGGCGGTGTTCAAGAACCTCGGTCTCACCGAGATCACGGACGCCGAGGTCGAAGCAGCCACCTACGCCCGCGGATCGCAGGACATGCCTGCCCGCAACGTGGTGGAGGACCTCAAGTCCGCCGAAGACATGATGAAGCGTGGCACCACCGGTGTCGACATCGCGAAGGCACTCATCAAGGGTGGCTTCGAGGATGTCGCAGATGCGGTGTTCGGCATGCTCAAGCAGCGCGTCGCAGGTGACTACCTGCACACGTCCGCCATCCTCACCCGTGACTTCGAGGTGA